>NZ_JAMXBG010000011.1:0-134456 GCF_023913835.1 Pseudarthrobacter raffinosi
GATGAGCTCACCGGCGCGGCCACGTGCCGGATTCACGACGAAGGGGTCCAGGAAATGTGCCTCCAACGCCTGCGCCCCGGTGAGGTCAAGGTTGGTGGTTTCGTCGACCATGATCCGGGCGTGCTGCCACGAAATCGTCCCGGCCTGCAATGCCGCAAACGTCAGCGGCAAGGCCGTGGTCAGTACGTGGGATTCGGCGAGCAGGGCACCGGCACTGCGTTCACTCACCGTCAGGGCGCAAGCGACCTCAGCGACGACAGCCATCTCCTGACCTGTGTGGTCCTGCGGCGACTCGGCCGGACCCGCCAGGGCCTCGGCAGCGGCGCCGTAACCGGCAGCCAGCCAGGCCTTCAGGGCGGCACTTTTCGCGNCCTTCACTGATCACAACAGCCAGCTCAGCGAAAGACACCGCAAGTGCCTCCGCCGTCACCACAGCTGCTCTGGTATCCATACTCAAATGATCCCGCGAGGGTCTGACAATAACGGCCAGCCTAAACGGCTATGTGCACAACTCCGCGAAACAACGATCCGTGCCTCCAGCCGCCGCGGAGTTCAGGGCCACAGCTGTCCCCTCGCGCACGGGGCCCCAAGTGTCCGTTCGCGCTGGATTGAGTGCGCCTTCGTCGGATTGTCGGCGCCCCCTCGTAGGCTGATTCAACGAACGCGAGGAGGTAGACCATGCACATTCCAGCCACATTCTGTTCGATCGTTCCGCCTTACTTGCTGCGGCGGTTGGCCCGCCTGGACGAGCCGAGGTTTTCAGCCGCCGCACGGGCTGCCAAGGAAGCGCTAAGCCACGTCCGGTACGTCCAATCAGCCCGTACCCAGCCGGCGCCTGCCGCTCCCCCGGCACTGCGGGACGTCCGCCCGGGCCCGCCCAACAGGAGCGTCTACGATGCCGGCGGTTCGGAGAACCTGCCCGGAAAGCTCATGCGCAAGGAAGGCGAACCGGCCTCCGGCGATCAGTCCGCTGATGAGGCGTACGACGGCCTTGGGCACACGCATCGCCTGTTTGCCGACGTCTTCGGCCGTAACTCCATCGACGGGGAAGGCCTGCCGCTCGATGCCACGGTGCACTTTGGCAAGCTCTACGACAATGCTTTCTGGGACGGCCGGCAGATGGTCTTCGGCGACGGCGACGGCGAAGTCTTCGACCGTTTTACGCGGTCGCTCAGCGTCATCGGGCACGAACTCACGCACGGCGTCACGCAGTACTCGGCGGGGTTGGCTTACCGCAACCAGGCCGGTGCCATCAACGAATCCATGTCCGACGTTTTCGGCGCGCTCGTGGAGCAGTACCTGAACAGCCAGTCCGTGACCGACGCCAGCTGGCTGATCGGCGAAGGGCTCTTCACGCCCCAGGTTGAGGGATCGGCTCTCCGATCCTTGAAGGCCCCGGGCACAGCGTACGACGACGACGTGCTGGGTAAGGACCCCCAGCCGGATTCGATGGACTCGTACGTGCGGACCAGCGCGGACAACGGCGGCGTCCACATCAACTCCGGGATCCCCAACAGGGCCTTCTACCTCACGGCGGAGACCCTGGGCGGCAACGCCTGGGAGGCGCCGGGACGGATCTGGTACGACACACTGACGGGCGGCTCGCTGCCTGCCACCGCCACCTTCCGCGTCTTCGCTAGGGCGACGGCGGCATCTGCCGTCGACCTGTTCGGCACCGATTCGCCGGAGCATGACGCCGTGCGGCAGGCGTGGGAAACTGTGAAGGTCAAGCTTTAGTTGAACGCCTGCCCGCCGCGAGCCGGCGGCCAGGCTGCAGGAAAGCCCAGGACCCAGGCCATGAAGATCAGTGTGGAGCGCAGCGGCGGCATCGCAGCCCTGACCCGCGTATGGACAGTGCATGCCCAGACCGCGAGCGCCAAAAGCCAGTGGCAACCCATTGTGGAAGCATGCCCTTGGGACGCGGTGCCCAAGACCGTCCGGGCCGCAGCCGCGGAGGTGCAGGACAACCAGCCCGACCGATTTATCTATTCGATCCGGGCCGGCCAGCGGCGGGCGGCGCTGCCGGAGCAGGCTGTCACCGGACCATGGCGTGTGCTGGTGGACACCACCCGGGCGGCAGCCGGGGACAGCCCCGACCGGCGGGGTCCTGTGCAGGCTTAGCTGCGTCTCCAGTCAGCCTGCTGTTACCAGTTGCCCCCGGAAGGCCCGGCGGTAGGACTGCGGGCTGGTGTCCAGCACCTTGGCGAAGTGATGCCGAAGGAGGACGGGGTGGCCAAAGCCGGATTCCCGGGCAACCTCGTCGATGTTCAGGTCAGTGGATTCCAACAGCACCTGCGCCCGGAGGACACGCTGCGAGTTCAGCCAGGCAGCAGGGGTGGCCCCCGTTTCGGACCGGAAGCGGCGGGCGAAGGTCCTGGCTGACATGTGGACGCGGGACGCCAGCTCAACGACGGTGTGCTCCTGCTCCAGGTTCTGCACCATCCAGCGCAACAACTCTTCCATCGGCGCCGATCCACAGGCTGGCACGGGCCGGTCGATGAACTGAGCCTGGCCACCGTCGCGGTGCGGCGGCACCACCATGTCCCGCGCAATGGCGGCAGCCACATTGGCGCCCAACTCAACGCGCACCAGATGAAGGCAGGCATCAATTCCTGCCGCTGTTCCGGCGCTGGTGATCAGGTTGCCGTCCTGCACATAGAGCACGTTTTCATCGACTTGCACTTCCGGGTACCGGTTTGCGAGTTCATGGGAATAGTGCCAGTGCGTGGTGCAACGCCGCCCGTTCAGCAGACCGGCGCGGGCCAGGGCAAAGGCTCCGGAACAGATGGACATCACCCAGGCTCCACGGGCGTGCGCGGCGCGCAATGCCTCCAGCACGGATTCCGGAACGTCGTCGTCGCGTCCGAAGGGGGTCATGATCACGAGGTCCGCGTCCGCCGTTGCCTCCAATCCCAGCGAAACATTCAAGGAAAGTCCCGATTTCATCCGGACGTTACCAGGTTCGGGTGCGCAGACCCGGAAGTCGAACGCCGGAACGTTGCTGCCGCGTCCTGATCTGTCGATACCAAAAACCTCGCAGGCGGTGGCGAACTCGAAGACAGAGAAGTTGGGAACTACGATGACTGCCACTGATTTGAGCATGCTTCCATTATGGCAGAAATTCGAGCTTTTTGGGCATTTCTGCCACTGTTTCTTCACAGCCCACGGGAGCAGCATTGAGTCATGGAAATCTTCGGAATCGCCCTAGTGGTCCTGCTCCTCGTTGTTCTCGCCGCCACCGTCTCAGCGCTCCTGCGTGATGGCCGCGGCCACACCCCGCCCATCACCTCCGACCAGCCTTGGTCCGCCCTGGACCTGCCCAGCGTTAACTACACCCTGCGCATTTTCTAACCAGAAGGCATGCCTCAACCCGCCATTGTTAACCCATCCGTACTAACACGAAGGGACGCGGCTCATGTGAGCCGGGTCCCTTCCTCATGTTCTGATTGAGTGGCGTCCGGGAGGGCGGGGAAGGTGGGATCAACGGCCGGGCCGGCGTCGGGGTTGCCAGCAGCAAGCGTGGGAAACAGGCGCCGCCCCAGTAGACTGGCTGCAGCCATGACATTTCATATCTCCTACCCTGCTGAGCTGCCCGTTTCCGAGCGCCGCGAGGACCTGAAGGCTGCCATTGCAGCGAACCAGGTGACCATCATCGCCGGCGAGACCGGCTCCGGCAAGACCACCCAGATCCCCAAAATGTGCCTCGAGCTGGGCCTGGGCGACAACGGCCTGATCGGGCACACCCAGCCGCGGCGGCTCGCAGCCCGCACCGTCGCTGAGCGCATCGCCGAGGAACTCGGTGTGGAGATCGGCCAGGAAGTCGGCTTCCAGGTGCGGTTCACGGGCGAAGTCAGCCGCGCCACCAAGGTCAAGCTCATGACCGACGGCATCCTGCTCGCCGAGATCCAGCGGGACAAGCTGCTGCGCAAATACAACGCCATCATCATTGACGAAGCGCACGAGCGCAGCCTCAACATCGACTTCATCCTGGGCTACCTCAAGCGCATCCTGCCGCAGCGGCCGGACCTGAAAATCATCATCACCTCGGCCACGATCGATCCGGAGCGGTTCGCGAAACACTTCGGGTCCGACGACGAGCCCTCCCCCATCATCGAGGTGTCCGGGCGCACGTTCCCGGTGGAGATCCGGTACAGGCCGCTGTCCCAGCCGGCCGGCGGACCCGCCGATCGCGAAGATGCAGACGCCTCCGATGACGAACTCGAAGAGGACCGCGATCCGCTCGACGCCGTCTGCGACGCCGTTGACGAACTCGCCACCGAGGCCCCCGGCGACATCCTGGTCTTTTTCTCCGGCGAGCGCGAAATCCGCGACGCAGCAGAGGCACTCAACGCCAGGATCCAGTCCAACCGGCGCCTGGCCGGCACCGAGGTGCTCCCGCTGTTCGCCCGCCTGAGCCTGCAGGAACAGCACAAGGTGTTCCACCCCGGCAAAAACCGCCGGATTGTGCTGGCCACCAACGTGGCCGAGACGTCCCTGACGGTCCCGGGCATCAAGTACGTCATCGACACCGGCACGGCCCGCATCTCCCGCTACTCGCACCGCACCAAGGTCCAGCGGCTGCCCATCGAGCGCGTGTCGCAGGCTTCGGCGAACCAGCGCTCCGGCCGGTGCGGCCGTGTGTCGGACGGCATCGCCATCCGGCTCTATTCGGAAGAGGACTTCGGGTCCCGGCCGCTGTTCACGGATCCGGAAATCCTGCGCACCAACCTGGCGGCCGTCATCCTGCAGATGACCGCCATGGGCGTTGCCCGCGGGCCCAAGGACGTGGAGAACTTCCCGTTCGTCGAGCCGCCGGACTCGCGGGCAATCAACGACGGCGTTACGCTCCTGCGCGAGCTCGGCGCCCTGAATGCCGTCCGGCCAGGTGACGCCAAGAGCGGCGGACTCACCGCCGTCGGACAGCAGCTTGCCCAGCTGCCGGTGGATCCCCGCCTCGGCAGGATGATCGTGGAGGCCGGCAAGCGCGGCTGCGTCCGCGAGGTAATGATCCTGGCCGCGGCGCTGACCATCCAGGACCCGCGTGAGCGTCCCACGGACAAGCAGCAGCTCGCCGCCGAGAAGCATGCCCGCTTCCGCGATGAAAACTCGGACTTCACCGGCTTCCTGAACCTGTGGAACTACCTGCAGGAGAAACAGCAGGAACTCTCGTCCACCCAGTTCCGCCGCCTGTGCCGGACCGAGTTCATCAACTACCTTCGGGTCAGGGAGTGGCAGGATCTCTTCGCCCAGCTCCGCCAGATGGCCCGCCCGCTCGGGATCAGTCTGGACAACAAGCGCCTTGCCGATCCTGCGGGCAACCACGAGGGCATCCACATGAGCCTGCTGTCGGGCCTCCTCAGCCACATCGGCATCCTGGACGAGCGCAAGCGCGAATACGCCGGTGCCCGCGGCAGCCGGTTCGCAATCTTCCCCGGTTCGTCGCTCTTCAAGAAGTCCCCCACGTTTGTGATGGCTGCCGAACTCGTGGAGACGAGCCGCCTCTGGGCCAGGGTCGCAGCCAAGTTCGATCCCGTCTGGGCAGAACAGGTGGCGCCGGACCTCGTTAAGCGCAGCTACAGCGAGCCGCACTGGTCCACCAGAATGGGCGCGGTCATGGCGTACGAGAAGGTCACCCTGTACGGCGTGCCCATCATCCCGCAGCGCCGGGTCAACTACAGCCGAGTGGATCCTGTGCTGGCCCGCGAGCTGTTCATCCGGCACGCCCTGGTGGAAGGCGATTGGAAAACGCACCACAAGTTCTTCCACCGCAACCGCGCCCTGCTTCTGGAGGTCGAGGAGCTCGAAGCCAGGATGCGCCGCCGCGACCTGCTGGTGGACGACGAAACGCTGTTTGAGTTCTACGACGCCAGGATCGGCCCCGACGTTGTATCCGAACGGCACTTCGACAAATGGTGGAAGGAGGCCCGGCAGCAGAATCCGGACCTCCTCGACTACGACAAGTCATTGCTGCTCAACAACGACGCCGATGGCCTGGACGAAGCCGCTTATCCGAAGACGCTATTGCACAAGGGCTTCGAGCTCCCGCTCAGCTACGAGTTCCACCCGGTGGCGCCCGGGTCACCACCCAACCCGTCCGACGGCGTCACAGCCGAAGTCCCGGTGCTCTTCCTTAACCAGCTCGATGATGCCGCCTTCCGCTGGCTGATCCCGGGCCAGCGCGCGGAGCTTGTGGCTGCCCTGATCAAGTCACTCCCCAAGCAGGTCCGCAAGAACTTCGTCCCCGCTCCGGATGTGGCCCGGCAGGCCGTTGCTGCCCTGGATTCGGACTTCGATCCGGCGCACGATGAGCTGGAAGCTTCACTGGAACTGGCCTTGCGCCGGATCCGCGGCCACGTCATCCCGCCAGATTCCTGGAACTGGGACGCTGTGCCGTCCCATCTGCGGGTGAGCTTCAAGGTTGTCGATACGCGGGGCAAGGTGCTGGATGAGGGCAAGGACCTCGCGGTCCTTCAGGAGCGGCTGGCCCCGGCAACCCGCCGCGCCATCGCTGAATCCTTGGGGGCGACGCCGGGAACCACCGCGCCGCAGTCTCTTGGAAATTCGAAGACACCCGGAAAGGCCGGCGGAACAGTACCCGCGTCATCTACTGGCGGAAATGCAGCCGGCAGCGGCACAGGCTTCCAGGAACAGACCGGCCTGACCGAGTGGGCCTTCGGCACGGTCCAGCGGCAGGTCAGCAACACCGTCAACGGCCACATGGTCACCGGCTATCCGGCGTTGGTGGATGAAGGAACATCCGTGGCGCTGCGCGTCTTCCAGACCTCGTCGGAGCAGCTCGAGGCCATGCGCGGCGGTGTGATCCGGCTCCTCGCCCTCAGGGTACCGGCACCGGACCGTTACGTCCTGGAGCACCTCAACAACACCGAAAAGCTGACGTTCAGCCAGAATCCGCACGGTTCGGTGTCAGCCCTCATTGCCGATTGTGCCCTGGTTGCCGTGGACAAACTGACCCCGGCGGAACTCCCGTGGGACCGGGGGTCCTTCGACGCCCTTTACGAACAGGTCCGGGCGGAACTGATCGATACCGTCTTCAGTGTGACGGCCGTGGTGGAGCGCGTCCTGGCCAGCACCCGGCGGATTGAGAAAATGCTGAAGGGCACCACCAGTTTGGCACTGATCAGCGCCCTGAACGATGTCAGGAGCCAGCTCGAGCAGCTCGTGTTCCCGGGATTCGTGGCCCGCACCGGCTATATGCAGCTGAGCCAGCTCCCCCGCTACCTTGCCGCCATCGAGAAACGCCTCGAAAAGCTCCCCGGCAACGTCCAGCGGGATGGCCTGAGCATGGCCGCGGTCCAGCGGCTGGAAGACGATTACGACGACGCCGTGTCGGCGCTGCTGCCCGGGCGTCGGGTCGGTGCAGAACTGACGCAGGTCCGCTGGATGATCGAAGAGCTGCGCGTGAGCCTCTTCGCCGTCGAACTCGGAACGGCCTATTCCGTCTCCGAAAAGCGGATCAGGGCTGTCCTTAACAAGGCGCTCGCGCCGGCCTAGGCCTGCCGGCCCACGGCTGGCGCGGGCAAAGACCTGGACGGGCCAAACCGGCGCGAGCGTCAGGCTCAGCTGGCGGGAACGAATTCCGCGTAGCCGGCGGCCCGAAGCCCGGCGCGCAGCTTTTCGGCGTTCGCGTCCAGCACCGCGGGATCCGGGTTCTGGTCGGCAGAGGCGAAATCGAAATCAGCCATGGTCCTGGACGGCCACACGTGGACGTGCAGGTGGTTGATCTCGTACCCGGCCACAATCAGCCCCGCCCGCTCGGCGGGGAAGACGTCCAGCTGCACCGCACCGATCCGGCGGGCCACTTCCATCACCTTCGCGAGGGTTTCCGGGGACGCATCCGTCCAGCGGTCCACCTCCTCGGTGGGGACCACCAGGGTGTGCCCGTCGGCCAGGGGACCCGTGGTCAGGAAGGCCGCAACGTCAGCCTCCCGCCAGACGAAGCGTCCGGGGATCTCGCCTTTGATGATTTTCGTGAACAGAGTGCTCATACGTCTGCCTTCGCGGCCGGAGCCTGCAGGGTGCTGGTGTCCAGCACAAACCGGTATTTGACGTCGCCTGCCACCATGCGGTCGTAGGCCTCATTCAGCTGGTCTGCGCGCACCAGTTCGATATCCGCCACCACTCCATGCTCGGCGCAGAAGTCGAGCATCTCCTGAGTTTCGGCGATGCCGCCGATCAGCGAGCCAGCGTACGCGATCCGCCGCCGGATCAGGGCCCCCGGATTCACCGGCGGCATGGCGTCGGAGGGCAGGCCCAGCTGGAACAGGGCGCCGTCCACGCGCAGCGTGCGGAAGAACGGATTCAGGTCGTGCGGAGCGGCCACAGTGTCGATTATGAGGTCGACGGTGCGGTCCGCGGCGGCCATGGCGTCCTTGTCCCGGGACAGGATCACGTCGTCCGCTCCGAGTT
The DNA here is from genome assembly GCF_023913835.1 of Pseudarthrobacter raffinosi. Lineage (NCBI taxonomy): Bacteria > Bacillati > Actinomycetota > Actinomycetes > Micrococcales > Micrococcaceae > Pseudarthrobacter > Pseudarthrobacter raffinosi. The sequence goes on from NZ_JAMXBG010000011.1 coordinate 8,428, forward strand.
CCAGTGCGGCCGGCACCTTGCCTTCGGAGGTGGTGAACACCACCACCCGCGCCCCCATGGCCTTGGCCAGCTTCACGGCCATGTGTCCGAGCCCACCGAGCCCCACCACGCCCACCACGTCGCCTTCCTCCACGTCGAAGTGCCGCAAGGGAGAGAACGTGGTGACACCGGCGCAGAGCATGGGGGCGACGGCGGCCGGGTCCAGGTTGCCAGGCACTCGGACCACGTAGCGCCGGTCCACCACCACGGCGGACGAGTAACCGCCCTGAGTGACGGTATCGCCGTTGCGTGGATCCTTGGCGCCGTAGGTCCCGATCAGCCCGTTTTCACAGTACTGTTCCAGGCCGTCCAGGCAGCTCTCACATTCGCGGCAGGAATCAACCATGCACCCGACGCCCACGCGGTCCCCCGGTATGAAGTCAGTCACGGCCGAGCCGACGCGGCTGACGGTTCCGACGATCTCGTGGCCGGGGACCAGCGGATATTTCTGGCTGCCCCATTCGCCTCGCGTGGCGTGCACGTCCGAGTGGCACAGGCCGCAGAATTCGATGGCAATTTCGACGTCATCTTCCTTCGGGGCACGCCGGGCAAGCGTCAGGGGCACCATGCCGCTGTCAGCGGAAACCGCGCCATAGGCGGCTGCCAGCACGCCGGTGCCCGGAGCGGTGTCCAGGTCCGTAGCAGGATGAGCAGCAACACCATCGTCGTTCGGCAATACGGGGCGGGCAAGGGGCGGCGGTACGGGGCGTCCTGGGGTCATCCTTCGACGCTACCCCCGCGGGCCGCCGCATGGCCATTCGGCCGGCTGCCCGTCGCCACCGGCAGCGCGGGATTGTTGGACCATTCCGAGAAGGATCCCGGATAGAGGGCGGCCCGGAATCCTGCGATTTCGAGAGCGGCCACCTCGTGGGCGGCGGTCACGCCCGAGCCGCAGTACACGGCCACCGGGACGTCGTCGCGGACGCCGAGGTCCTCGAACCGATGCCGCAGCAGGTCCGCGGGCAGGAAATGCCCGGCCCCGTCCACGTTCTCCGTTGTGGGTGCGCTCCGGGCGCCCGGAATGTGGCCGGCGCGGGGGTCAACGGGTTCAAATTCGCCCCGGTACCTTTCGCCCGCCCGGGCGTCCAGGAGGACGCCCGTTGCCGGCCAGTCCGCCGCTCCGGCCGCGTCAATGCTGGGCATCCTGCCTCCGGCAGGGGAAACATCAAAGGAAACACGCCCGACGGCGGCGTCCACGGGTCCGGTGTCCAGCGGCAGTCCGGCGTCCCGCCACGCGGCCAGGCCGCCGTCGAGCAGGTACACGGCCTGGAACCCGGCGTTGCGGAGCATCCACCAGAGGCGGGCGGCAGCCATATTGCCGCTGTTGTCATAGGCCACCACAACGTCGCCGTTGTTGATCCCCCAGCGCCTGGCAGTTTCCTGGAATTCCGCGTGGGTGGGCAGCGGGTGCCTGCCGCGGGCGGGCGTGGCCGGCGTCGCCAACTCGGTGGCCAGGTCCACAAAAACTGCCCCCGGGAGGTGGCCCCCAAGGTAGTGTTCGCGGCCGTGCGGGTCGCCCAGCGCCCAGCGGATGTCCAGCACCACGGTCCGCTGTCCGGCGTCGAAACGCGCCGCCAAAGCCGGGACAGCCATCAGTGGACCCATCGTTCTCCTTGGCAATTGTGCTTGTGAGGTGTGCAGTCGCTGATCCAACTCTAGCTGCGGCAGAGCGCCCTGCACGGAGGGCCGACGGTAGGCTGGTCCGGTGAAGAACGCGAGCGCGGACCGGGCCTGGGCTGACGAGGCCATCAGAAAAGTCAATGCAGAAAACAACCGGTCCGCCGATACCCATCTCTACTCGGTGCCGCTCCCGGAGCACTGGGGCGTCCAGCTTTACCTCAAGGACGAATCCACTCACCGTTCGGGGAGCCTCAAGCACCGGCTGGCCCGCTCGCTGTTCCTCTTTGGCCTGGTCAACGGCTGGATCCGCGAAGGTACCACCATCGTGGAGGCGTCCAGCGGCAGCACCGCTGTTTCGGAGGCATATTTCGCACAGCTCCTGGGCCTGCCGTTCGTAGCAGTCATGACCCGCACGACGAGCCCGGAGAAGATCGCGCTGATCGAACAGTTCGGCGGCACGTGCCTGTTGGTTGACCACGCCTCAGAAGTTTATGCTGCGGCGGCGGACGTCGCTGCCACATCCAACGGCCACTACATGGACCAGTTCACCTACGCGGAGCGGGCCACAGACTGGCGTGGCAACAACAACATCGCGGAGTCCATCTTCGGCCAGCTGGCGCTGGAGGAACACCCCGTCCCCCGCTGGATCGTGGTGGGTGCGGGGACCGGAGGCACGAGTGCGACCATTGGCCGCTACCTGCGCTACCGCGGCCACGACACGCGCCTTGCGGTGGTAGACCCGGAGAATTCCGCGTTCTACCCCGGCTGGCTGAGCGGTGCGGGTGAGGCCAGCACCGGAATGCCGTCACGGATCGAAGGGATCGGCCGGCCGCGGATGGAACCGAGCTTTGTGCCCGCCGTCATCGACCACATGATTCAGGTTCCCGATGCCGCCTCCGTCGCAGCCATGCGGCACCTGCGCACGGTCGCCGACTTGCATGCCGGACCGTCCACGGGCACCAACCTGTGGGGTGTCTGGCAGCTTGTGGGGGAAATGGTGGCCGAGGGACAGCGCGGCAGCATTGTGTCGTTGATGTGCGACGGCGGCGACCGCTATGCGGGCAACTACTACAATCCCGCGTGGCTGTCAGGGCAGGGCCTGGACCCCGAGCCGTATGAGGAAGTCATCCGCCGGTTTTTCGAGACCGGCGTCTGGAACGCGTAGCCGGTCAGACCTCCACTGATTCCCGCGGGGCAAGGCGGGTGTACTCGGTGCCGTATTTCCGGCCCAGCCGGGCAACATGGGATTCTGCGACCTTCAGGCCCGTTTCGTTGAGCAGCCCGTCGTGGATCTGGAACGCACGCGGGGCCCGGACGGCAATGACAAAATCCACCACCTCGCTGACCTTGCTCCACGGCGCGTGGAGCGGAACCAGCAGCGTCTGTACGCTGAGACCGTCCGGGATGATGAAAGAGTCCCCCGGGTGGTAGACGTTGCCGTTTACCAGGTAGCCGATGTTGGCCACGATGGGAACCTGCGGGTGGATCAGTGCGTGCTGTCCGCCGAAGCTGCGCACGTTGAAGCCGGCCGCGTCAAAACTGGAACCGGGTTCAACAGTGTGGATCCGCACTGCGGCCTGCGGCGCCTCCTCCCGCAGATGGGCGGCCACTCCGGCCGGCGCGAAGACCGCCAGGACGTGAGAGCGGCGCAGTGCGTTGACCATGGCTGGCACATCCACATGGTCGGCGTGCTCGTGCGTGATCAGCACGGCCTGCGCCCCGGACAGGGCTTCGGCCGTCTCGGAGTATGTTCCCGGATCCAGCACCAGCACCCCGCCGTCCTTCTCAAGCCGGACGCACGCGTGGGTGTATTTTGTCAGCTTCATAGCGCCAGCCTAGGGTCAGGCCCCAAGCCTGTCCAAGGGGCGTCCGGCTGTTCAGCCCCGGCTGGTAATCTTGATGATTGCCACCGTCCCTCAGGGAAGCGAGTACCTTCATGCCGTTCGGCACCAAAGCTGACGCCACGCCGTCGACCGCCGCATCCGGCGCAGGCACCGCCAGTGTGCCCGGCAAGGAGCAGCGCGTCACCAAGCAGCGTGTGGCCGTCGGCGCTGCCCTGGACGAGCTGGATGACTTCGTCAGCACGCAGGAGCTCTACCGCATCCTGCAGAACAAGGGCGTGTCGGTTTCCCTGGCAACGGCGTACCGGATCCTGCAGTCCCTCGCCGATGACGGCCTCGTGGACGTGCTGCGCAACGGCGAGGGCGAAGCCGTTTACCGGCGCTGCGCCGTGACCGGGCACCACCACCACCTGCTGTGCCGCAACTGCGGGAAGGCCGTGGAAGTCGAGGCCCCGGCGGTGGAAACCTGGGCCGCCCGGATCGCCACCGAACACGGCTACACCGAGGTGGCGCACACCGTGGAGATCTTCGGGCTGTGCCCGGACTGCACAGCCCTCAGGTCCGCCGGCAAACTCTGACGGCCTGAGCCGCAACAACCGGACGCACGCCGTTGGACCGCGTCAGCGGGCGTGCACCAGCCGGCCGTTGATGCCCTTCTTGGCCCGGACACTGCCCACGACGCGGCACGCCACGTAGATCAGGAATGACAGCGTGGTGACGTAAGGGCTGATGGGGATCCGGCCGCCCAGGGCCAGCAGGATTCCGCCCACCGTGGCCGTGACGGCGAAAACAACGCTGAGCGCCACGACGGCCACGGGAGCGGACGTCACGCGGAGCGCCGCGGCTGCCGGGGTGATCAGCAATGCGAGCACCAGGAGCGCCCCCACCACCTGGATGGATAGCGCTACGCTGACTCCCAGCAGGACCATGAAGATCAGCGCGAGCGTCCGTACGGGCACCCCGCGGGCTTCGGCCAGTTCGGGATCAACGCTGGCAAAGTTCAGCGGGCGCCAGATGGCTGCCAGTGCTGCAATGACCAGCACAGCGGCGCCGGCAAGGACCTGGAGCTGGACGGTGTCCACGGACACGATCTGCCCCGTGAGCAGGCCGAATTTGTTGGCGGCCCGGCCTTCGTAGAGCGACAGGAACAGGATGCCGAGCCCCAGGCCGAAGGGCATGATGACCCCGATGATGGAGTTTTTGTCCCGGGCCCGGACGCCCATCAGGCCCAGGAGCAGCGCCGCCGCCACCGAGCCGATGAGCGAGCCAAACACGATGTCCGAGCCGATCAGGAGCGCAAACGCCGCCCCGGCGAAGGAGAGCTCCGAGATGCCGTGGACGGCGAAGGCCAGGTCCCGTTTCATCACGAAGGTGCCCACCAGCCCGCCCAGCAGGCCCAGCACGGCCCCGGCCCAGATGGAGTTCTGGACCAGCACCAGCAGCTCTCCGTAGTTCTCGAAGCTGAAGATCGCTGCGATGATGCTGTCCGCATCCATCAGGCCACCTCCCCCACCGTGGCGTGGACATCTGCGTGATGGTGCGTGGTCGCGTCGGGCAGGCCGATGACGACGATGCGCCCGTTCGCGTGGATGACTTCCACGTGGCTGCCATAGAGCTCGGTCAGGACCTCGGTGGTCATGACCTCTTCCGGGGTCCCCACGCGGAACCGCCCGCCGACCAGGTACAGCACACGGTCAACGTAGTCGATGATGGGGTTGATTTCATGGGTGACAAAAACCACCGCGCTGTTCTGGGCGTGGCACTGCTTGTTGATCAGCGCGCTGACGGCCTGCTGATGGTGCAGGTCCAGGGACAGCAACGGTTCGTCACAGAGGAGGACCTTGGGGTCCGTGGCCAGCGCCTGGGCCACCCGGAGGCGCTGCTGCTCACCGCCGGAGAGCTGGCCCACGGGGACTTTAGCGTAGTCGCTGGCGCCCACCAGTTCCAGGAGCTCATCGATCCTGCGGTTTGCCCGGGACTTGCCCAGCCGCAGCCCCCAGCGGTGGCCGTCCACGCCGAGCCCCACCAGGTCCCGGGCACGCATGGGGGTGTCCGGAGCGAAGGATTTCTGCTGCGGAATGTAGCCGATCAGGTTGCTGCCCCGCTCCACGGGACGGTCGCCGAGCGTGGCCCGGCCGGACTGCAGTTCCTGCAGGCCCAGAAGAACCTTGAGGAAACTGGTCTTTCCGCTGCCGTTGGGGCCCAGGACGGCGAAAAACTCACCGGGCCTGATGTCCAGGTCGAGATCCTCCCAGAGCAAGCGTTTGCCGAACTGCAGGGACGCCCCGCGGAGGCTGACCACCGGTTTCAACTATTTTTCTCCAAAACTTTGCTGACGTTGTCAACATTGTCCGTCATCCACTGCAGGTACGTCTTGCCTTCGGGCAGGGTTTCGCTGAAGTCAATGACGGGAACGCCGGCTGCTTCGGCTGCCTTTTTCAGCGCCTGTGTCTGTGATCCCTCTGTCTGCGCGTTGTAGGCCAGGAAACTGATGTCCTTGGATCCCGCCAGGTCCGTGGCTGCCTTCAGCACCGCGGGCGGAACGTCCGAGCCTTCCTCGATCGCGGCGGTGTAGTCGGCCGGAGTCTTGTTCTCCAGCCCGGCTGCCTCGAGCAGGTACAGCGGGACAGGTTCGGTCACGGCCACGGCTGCGCCTGTTCCGTTGGCCTTCAGCGCGGCGAGCTTGACGGCCAGGCCGTCCACCCCGGCTTTGAAGGTTGCGGCATTGGAAGTGAACAGGGCGGCTGATCCCGGTTCGAGTTCACCCAGTTTTGCCGCCAGTGAATCAGCGAGCTTACCCATGGCATCCAGGCTGTACCAGGCGTGCTCGTTGAACTCACCGTACTCGTGGTGGTGGCCGTCAGCTGACTCGCTCGCCGCCGACGATGAATCGGTGTGGCCTTCCTCCGGAGCCAGGCCAGCCACTTCGACGGCCGTGACGATATTGCTGTGCGGGATGTTGCTGTCGTCGGCCATCTTGTGGAGGAAGGCGTCGTAGCCGCCGCCGTTCTCGATCACCAATTCCGCTTTGGACACCAGCAGCCGGTCCTGCGCGGTGGCCTCGTACGAATGCGGGTCCTGGCTGGTCTTGGTGATGATGGAGGTGACGTTGACTTTGTCCCCGCCGATGATCGCGGCGATGTCCCCGTACACGTTGGTGGACGCCACCACCTCGACGACGCCGGCAGATGACTCCGGGCCGGACGTCGCCGACGGTGCACCGCCTCCGGAGCCGCAGGCGGTGAGCAGCAGGCTCACGCCGGCGAGGGCTGCGAGGGACGTTCGGATGGCGGCGGGGTGGCGCACGGAAACCTCAGTTCAGTACAGGGATGGACTTTTGCGTCTCCAAAAAGCTTACCCCTAAATGTGAATGATTCCTATTTAGGATAGCCGGGCCGGTCCCTTTCGGACCCGGCCGCGCTCAGTCACCGTTCGGCTGGCCCAGCCTCCTGATGCCGGTGGCCTGCGTGGCGTCCCGGATCTCTCCCACCAGCTGCTCGATCACGTCTTCCAGGAACAGGACCCCATGGGTCTGCCCGTCCGCGCCGATCACGCGGGCCAGGTGTGAGCCCGTGCGCTGCATGACGGACATGGCCGTTTCAACTTCGTCGTCCAGCGCAAGGTTGGCCAGCGAGCGGATCCTGCTCTCGGCGATGGGGTGCTGGTAGTCCGACTCGGGAATGGACAGCACATCCTTCACGTGGAGGTACCCGGACAGCATGCCGTCATCGTCCAGCATCGGGAACCTCGAAAAACCGGTCCTGCTGACGGCTTTTTCAAACTCCACCGGCGTGGTGGCCGCCTTCAGCATGACCAGGTCGTCCAGCGGAACCATGATGTCCGAGGCCGTGTATTCGGAAAATTCCAGGGCGCCGGTGATCAGGCCCGCGTCATCATCCACCAGCCCGTGACGGGTGGATTCCTGCACGATCGACTGGACTTCTTCGAGCGTAAAGGACGAGTTCACCTCATCCTTGGGCTCAATCCGCAGGAGCTTGAGGATGTGGTTGGCGGACCAGTTCAGCGCGACGATGGCCGGGTTGACCAGCTTCGCAACGAACATCAGCGGCGGCGCCAGAAGCAAGGCAGCCTTGTCCGCCACCGATACCGAGATGTTCTTCGGCACCATCTCGCCGAACGTCACGTGGAGGAAGGTCACCACCATCAGGGCAATGGCGAACGCTGCGACGTCGGCAACTTCCACCGGCAGCCCGACAGCTTCCAGGGGAGCCGCCATCAGGTGGTGGATGGCCGGTTCGGCCACCTGCAGGATCAGCAGCGAGCACACGGTGATGCCCAACTGCGCACAGGCCAGCATCAATGAGACGTTTTCCATGGCGCGCAACGTGGTCTGTGCCCGCTTGGAACCGGCCTCGGCGAGGGGTTCGATCTGGCTGCGCCTGGCCGACATCACGGCGAACTCGGCGCCGACAAAAAACGCGTTACCCAGCAGGAGGACAATCAGCCAGGCAATTCCGGCCCAGTCACTCATCGTTCACTCCCGTCTTTCGGAGCAGGCTCCGCTTCAGGCGCCGCCGGATGGAAGGAGATCCGCTCGATCCTTCGGCCGTCCATCCTGGTCACGCTCAGCGTGCCTCCGCCTACGTCGACGGTGTCCCCCACTGCGGCGATCCGGCCCAGTTCACTCATGACGTACCCGCCCACGGTTTCGTAGGCGGCTTCGTCCGGAACGGTCAGCCCCGGGATCTGTTCGGAAAGCTCGTCGGGGCGCAGCAATCCGGGGAAGTACCAGTCCCCGGAGGCGCTCTGGAGCAGTCCCGGGCGTACCTTGTCGTGCTCGTCGGACACTTCACCGACGATTTCCTCCACCAGGTCCTCAAGGGTGGCGATGCCTGCGGTTCCGCCGTATTCGTCCAGGACAATGGCGAGCTGGAGGTTTCCCTCGCGCAGCTCGGCCAGGAGGGCATCGAGGTGGATGGTCTCCGGCACGCGGAGGACATCGGTCATGATGGCTCCGGCCTCCAGGTTGGCCCGCCGGTCCCACGGCACGGCAACGGCCTTCTTGACGTGGACCAGGCCCTTGATGTCGTCGGAGGACTCCCCGATGACGGGGAAACGGGAGTACCCGGTGCGCCGGGCGGCGTCCAGGATGTCCGAGACAGGCTGGTCGGCGTCGATGGTTTCCATCCGGATCCGGGGCGTCATAACATCGGCGGCCGTCCGGGCCGAGAAGTTCAGGGTGCGGGCCACAAAGTTGGCCGTCCCGGCGTCGAGCGTTCCCATGGCGGCGGAGCGCCGCACGAGGGAGGCGAGCTCGGCCGGCGTCCGGGCACCGGAAATCTCTTCCTTGGCCTCCAGGCCAAAGACGTTCAGTACCTTGTTGGAAAAGCCGTTGAGCACCACGATGGCGGGTTTGAAGATGGCGGTAAAGACCAGCTGCGGCCGCGCCAGCGCCTTGCCCACTTGGAAGGACAGCGCAATGGCCATGTTCTTGGGCACCAGTTCGCCAAGCAGCATGGACAGCAGCGTTGCCAGCGCCATCGCTATGACCAGGGAAACGGACGCGGCAGCCACTTCGGGAATTCCGACGGCGGCCAACGGGCCCTCGAGGAGGCGTCCTACCGACGGTTCCATCACGTAACCGGTCAGAAGGGTGGTCAGAGTGATGCCGAGCTGACAGCTGGAAAGCTGGGTTGAGAGGGATTTCAGGCACTTGAGCAGTGGGACGGCACCCGTGTCACCGTTATCGATGGCACGTTGGACCGTGGCCTGGTCAAGGGCAATCAGGGAAAATTCGACGGCGACGAAAAAGCCGGTGCCGGCGATCAGCAGGAGGCCTGCCGCGAGGAGCAACCACTCCATTCAGAATCCCGCCCGAAAGCCGGGAGAAATTGTGTGAAGCCGGGGGAAACGGACCGGCGGAGGATGATCGGCCGAAGCCGACGCTGTTTCCATAGGGGCTCCGCCGGGGTGGGCTGACGGAAAATGATGGGCGCGTGTTCGGGGTTTGCCGGCTCTGCGGGTGGACTGCGCGGTGCTGTACTTCATACTCCGCTGACAGCCCCCAGGCCGGCACCTAGATTTACTGTCCATAAGAATTTCAGTCTACAGGAGCAGATTGCGCCTTTCGGATGGCCGCACTGAGGTCACGGCGCACCCGCGCCGGGACGGCTTCCGGATGCCACAATCCGCGATCTCCGCGTCATTGCCATGATTTGGGTCACCGTTATTGGCAGTTAACACAGAATGCTCATTAGACTGGCAAAGGTCCGGGTTCAGGACGCAGAGACTGGTTCGAATGTTGTGCTGCGGCACCGTGGCGGCCAGAGAGAAATCAAACTCATGGAAGAGGCGTATTTCAAGTGCCAGAGCAGCCAAGCCACCGTCTACCAGAGGAATTTGGCGGAAACGAGTGGCTCGTTGACGAACTGTACGAGCAGTATCAGAAAGACAAGAACACGGTGGATACCAAATGGTGGCCCCTGTTCGAGTCCTTCGATTCAGGCAGCGGTTCTTCTTCCAACGGAAGCACGGCGGTAGCCGTGGCCCACCCAGCAACCCGCGAAATGCCGGCTGTACCACCGGCGCCTCCGGCTTCTGCAACTGCTGCACCGGCAACGTCGCCGGCCGCACAGCCCGCAGCGCCGGCCGCCGCCCCCGCGGCGGCAAAGAAAGCTCCCGCTACGGTCGCCCGCGATGGCGCGAAGAAGACCGAGCCCGGAAGCACGGCCCAGCCGATCCCTGCCCAGCTTCCCAAAAACGTCAAGGCACCCACGGCTCCGGAAGAGGACGTGGTCTCCGTTCTTCGCGGCCCGGCCAAGGCCATCGCCACCAACATGGTCACCAGCCTTGAGGTCCCCACGGCCACCAGCGTCCGGGCTATTCCGGCAAAGCTGCTGATCGACAACCGCGTGGTCATCAACTCCAACCTGGCCAGAGCACGCGGCGGCAAGGTTTCCTTCACGCACCTCATCGGCTACGCCGTGATCCGCGCACTCGCCCAGTTCCCGTCGATGAACGTCTACTACGACGAAATCGACGGCAAGCCCAGTGCTGTCCAACCGGCCCACGTCAACTTCGGCATCGCCATTGACATGCCCAAGCCGGACGGCACCCGCCTGCTCATAGTGCCCAACATCAAGAAAGCGGAGACCCTCAACTTCTCCGAGTTCTGGCACACCTATGAAGACCTGATCAAGCGTGCCCGCAGCGGCAAGCTGACCGCTGATGACCACTCCGGCACCACGGTGTCCCTGACCAACCCCGGCGGCATCGGCACCGTTCACTCCGTGCCGCGTCTGTCCAAGGGACAGGCCGCCATCATCGGCGTCGGCGCGCTGGACTACCCGGCCGAGTTCCAGGGCGCCAGTGAAAAGATCATCGCGCAGAATGCCATCAGCAAGGTCCTTACGCTGACGTCCACCTATGACCACCGCGTCATCCAGGGAGCCGGCAGCGGCGAGTTCCTGAAGCTTGTGCACCAGCTGCTGCTCGGTGCCCAGAACTTCTACGACGACATCTTCGAGTCACTGCGCATCCCGTACGAGCCCATCCGCTGGAGCCCCGACCTGCAGGTGGACCCCGCTGACGAGATCAACAAGGTTGCCCGGATCCAGCAGCTGATCCACTCCTACCGCGTGCGCGGCCACCTGATGGCGGACACCGATCCCCTGGAGTATGTCCAGCGCAAGCACCCGGACCTTGACGTCCTCACCTACGGGCTGACGCTGTGGGACCTGGACCGTCAGTGGCCCACCGGCGGTTTCGGCGGCGCACCCATGCTCAAGTTCCGCGACATCCTCGGCGTACTCCGCGACGCATACTGCCGCACCACGGGCATCGAGTACATGCACATCCAGGAGCCGGAAGAACGCAAGTGGTTCCAGGACCAGCTGGAGCACGCATACTCGAAGCCGAGCCGCGAAGAGCAGCTGCGCATCGTGTCCCGGCTCAACGCGGCCGAAGCGTTTGAAACCTTCCTGCAGACCAAGTTCGTCGGCCAGAAGCGCTTCTCCCTAGAAGGCGGCGAATCCCTGATTCCGCTGCTGGACGCCATCATTTCCGATGCCGCTGACGACGGACTGGACGAAGTTGCAATCGGCATGGCCCACCGCGGCCGCCTGAACGTCCTCACCAACATCGCCGGCAAGACCTACGCCCAGGTGTTCCGCGAATTCGAAGGCACCCAGGATCCCCGCTCCGTGCAGGGCTCCGGCGACGTGAAGTACCACCTCGGTACCGAAGGCACGTTCACCTCGGAAAACGGCAACGAGACCAAGGTCTACCTCGCCGCCAACCCGTCCCACCTCGAGGCTGTCGACTCGGTGCTCGAAGGCATCGTCCGCGCCAAGCAGGACCGCCTGGACCAGGGCGAGGCCTTCCCGGTCCTGCCCCTCATGGTCCACGGAGATGCTGCGTTCGCAGGCCAGGGCGTGGTTGCTGAGACGCTGAACCTGTCCCAGCTCCGCGGTTACCGGACCGGCGGCACCATCCACGTGGTGGTCAACAACCAGGTCGGCTTCACCACGGCGCCGTCGTCGTCGCGCTCGTCCACCTACTCCACGGACGTCGCCAAGATGATCCAGGCGCCGGTGTTCCACGTGAACGGTGACGATCCCGAGGCAGTGGTTCGCATCGCCCAGCTCGCCTACAAGTTCCGCCAGCGGTTCCACAAGGACGTTGTGATCGACATGGTGTGCTACCGCCGCCGTGGCCACAACGAGGGTGACGACCCCTCGATGACCCAGCCCATGATGTACAACCTGATCGAAGCCAAGCGCTCCGTCCGCAAGCTGTACACCGAGGCACTCATCGGCCGTGGCGACATCACCGAGGAAGAAGCGGAGCAGCTGCTCCGCGACTACCAGGAACGGCTGGAGCGGGTCTTCGCCGAAACGCACGCGGCCCAGACCTCGCCCATCCCGATCATCACCGCGGACTCCGCCGCCGTCTCCGACATTGAGCGTCCCATCGCCCAGCAGGCTGACTTCGGCACCAACGCCCCGGCGTCCACTGCCATTTCTCCGGAGACCCTGGCACACATCGGCAAGGCCCACGTCCAGATCCCCGAGGGCTTCACCGTCCACGCCAAGCTCAAGCAGCTCCTCGAAAAGCGCGAGCAGATGTCCCGCGAAGGCGGCATCGACTGGGGCTTTGGCGAGATCGCGGCCTTCGGTTCGCTGATCATGGAAGGCGTTCCCGTCCGGCTTGCCGGCCAGGACTCGCGCCGCGGCACGTTTGTGCAGCGCCACGCAGTGTTCCACGACCGCGCCAACGGCGGCGAGTGGCTGCCCCTGGGCCACCTCTCGGATGACCAGGCGAAGCTGTGGATCTACGACTCCCTGCTGTCCGAATACGCGGCCATGGGCTTCGAATACGGCTACTCGGTGGAACGCCCGGATGCCCTGGTGCTGTGGGAAGCGCAGTTCGGTGACTTCGTCAACGGCGCGCAGACCATCATCGATGAGTTCATCTCCTCGGCCGAGCAGAAGTGGGGCCAGCGCTCCTCCCTGGTCCTGATGCTGCCGCACGGCTACGAAGGCCAGGGCCCGGACCACTCGTCGGCACGCATCGAACGCTTCCTGCTGATGTGCGCCGAAGAGAACATGATCGTCGCCAACCCCACCACGGCGGCATCACACTTCCACCTGCTGCGCCGCCAGGCGTACAGCCGGCCGCGCAAGCCGCTGATCATCTTCACGCCGAAGCAGCTTCTGCGCCTCAAGGCAGCCGCGTCGTCCGTCGAGGACTTCACCACGGGCTCCTTCCGCCCCGTCATAGGTGACCACGAGCAGCTGGCGGCAGACGCCGTCGAACGCGTACTGCTGGTCTCCGGCCGCCTGTACTACGATCTCCTGTCCACCCGGCAGAAGACCGGTGACAAGACCACCGCGATTGTCCGTGTGGAGCAGCTCTACCCGCTGCCGCACGAAGAAATCGCAGCGGAACTGGCCAAGTACCCGAACGCGGAGGTTGTCTGGGCACAGGACGAGCCCGCCAACCAGGGACCGTGGCCGTTTATGGGCCTGAACCTCCCGGAGGCGCTGGACCGGCGCGTTCGCCTGGTGTCGCGTCCCGCATCGGCCTCCACGGCGGCTGGCTCCATGAAGCGACACGCAGCTGAGCAGGATTCACTGCTGAAGCAGGCATTTGCGCGGAAGTAGTCCCAGTGGCTGCCCGGCCGGACGTCGAAATACCAGACTCCGGCCGGGCAGTTCTGTTTAATGAAGATGGATCATAGCCACGCCGATTGGCCTGAATCGGCACGGACGTAAAGAGGGACTTGTGGAAGACAGGAAGCTGCGGATCGCAGCTGTTGGAGATGAACTGCTGGCCGGGCTAGGCGATCCCAGGGCCCTCGGCTGGCTGGGCCGCGTGTTGGCCCGCACTCCGCAGGACGGCATGGTCCTGGAAGCGTATGCCCTCCCCTGTCCCCAGGAAGGAACGGAGGGGCTGGCTGCCCGCTGGCAGGAGGAGGCCGGGCGGCGGTTCGGCGACCAGCACGAGAACCGCCTGGTGATTGGCCTCTCGGGCCGGGACATCGAGTTCGGCCTGTCGACCGCCCGCAGCCGCCTGAACCTGGCCAACATCCTGGATACCGCCACGCAGAACCGGATCGAGGTGTTTGTGGTGGGCCCGCCGCCCACGCTGGACCCGGTACAGAACCGCCGGCTCGCCGATCTGAACACGGCCTTCGCTGACGTCACCACCAGGCGCAAGCACCTCTATGTGGACACGTTCTCCCCCCTTCTGAACCACGAACAGTGGCGCCAGGACCTTGCGGCGAACACCGGCACGCCGGGGCAGGCGGGCTATGGCCTGATGGCCTGGCTGGTCCTCCACCGTGGCTGGTTCCAGTGGCTGGGCATGGACGCCCCCGAGTAGGCTTCGCCAACCCTTCCAGTCGCGATATATCTTGACGGGTCCAGCGGTCCGTTATATCTTGAGATATCAGTCACGATATATCGCGGTTTTGGAGGATTCATGACAGAGGACAGCTGGACCGTCACAGGTCCGCAAACCATCGACGTTGACCACGTCCGGTCGCTGAAGCTGGGCATGGTCCGCGGCAGGTTCGACGTCGTCACGCACGCCGACGCCGTGGCCCGTGTGGAGATCAACGACGTCCAGGGCGATCCCGTGTCGGTGACACTGACGGACGGCAGGCTTGAGGTCCGCCATCAGCTGCACGGCCCCCAGGGCTGGTTCAAGAACCTGATGGGCACGGTCAACCACAACAGCAACAACTCAGCGGTGATCAGCATCGCTCTGCCGGCCGGCGTCGAGGTGGAGGCCGGCACGGTCAGCGGCGATGGCCTCGTGTCCGGAATCAGCGGGCGCACGCGGCTCAATACCGTCTCGGGTTCTGTGATGGCAGACGGCACATCCGGGGAACTTCACGTCAACACCGTCAGCGGCGAAGTCATCGCGCGAAACCACGACGGCGTCCTGACCGCCAAGAGCGTCTCCGGCGAGGTCACCGCATCCGGCCGGTTCAGCAACATCAGGGCTCACACGGTCAGCGGCGACATGAGTTTTGACCTGCTCGGCTTTACCCACGACTTCGGTGCCAATTCAGTCTCCGGCGACCTCACCATCAGGCTGCCGCACGACGTCGGCGTGGACATCGTCGCGAAATCGGCCAGCGGCGTTGTGGTGATTGATGACCAGCAGTACTCCCAGCCCGGCGGCAAGGTGGAAACCATTGCCGGACCGGACGGCAAGCTGATGCTGGTGCGGACCAACTCGGTGTCCGGCAAAACGTCCATCTTTCATGGCCAGCCGGCCCGCAATGACGACGCAAGTAGCCCGGAAACGGGGCACTGATGCCTCCGGTGTTCGCCCATGGTGCGCTCCGGCTGTACTTGCTCGCACTGCTGGAGTCGGGGCCCAAACACGGCTATGAACTGATCAAAGCCCTCAGCGAACGGTTCGGCGGCACCTACTCCCCCAGCGCGGGAACCATCTATCCCCGGCTTGGGAAGCTGGAGGAAGAAGGGCTCGTCGCCACTGAATCAGAAGGCCGCCGCACGAACTACCGCATCACCGCGGCGGGGCTTGCTGAACTCAACAAGCGCCGGGAGGAACTCGCCGGAGTCGAGAACGACATTTCCGCTTCCGTCCGCCGCCTGGCGGACAACCTGCGGGCGGATATCCGCGCCAACATGCGCGGGTTGCGGGCAGACCTGGCGGCCACGGCCGAGGCGGCCCGTTCCACGGCGCGGGCCGCCGATTTCCGGAAAGCCGGCCGCCAGTCTTCGGAAGGGTTCCAGGAGCTGAAGGAAGCGGAGATGCTGCTGCAGGCGTTCCGGGACGACCTGCGCGTGGAACTGCGGCTGCAGGCCACCCGGCAACCGCTCAGCGCCGTCACGCTGGAAACTGTCAGGACCGTGCTGGACCAGGCGCGCATCTCCATCCGCAACTCACTGCCCGGCTGAGCCGCCCGGCTGAGCAGCCCGGCTGAGCAGCCGGACTGCGCCGCCGGACCGGTGTTGCCCCCGGTCACAGCCCGTTTCGGTTTCGCGGCGTGTCCCATGGTGTGGGAGACTTGAGGGCAGCTCTTTTGAGTACCAACATTTAAGGAGGCCAGCTATGAGCAAGCGTGCACGTAAACGTCGTGACCGTAAGCGTGGCGGCGCGAACCACGGGAAGCGCCCCAACGCCTAAGCTAAAGCTTGGAAAACGGTTTAAGCGAAGGACCCCGGAAGCCAAACGGCTTTCGGGGTCCTTCGTCTTTGCGCTGGTCTTTGGCGCCTGCGGTTCTGCTGACGGGCATCGACGCAGTCCGGCGTCGATGCGGTCACGTGGGTCCCTGCAGACGGGTACCGCTTGCGTCAGGCGTCCACCGGGCGAATGGAGTGGATCCGGTCCAGGATGGCGTTCTTCAGGTTTTCCGGAGCGGCCTCGGTGCACGAGCGCTTCACCATGGTGCGGATCACGCACTCGAGGTCGTACTGCTCCGTGCACTCAGGGCACTCATCAAGGTGGGTCTTGATTTCCGTGATGTCCTCGCGGGTCAATGCCCCGTCGAGGTATTCGTAGATGCGTTGCATCCGGGCGTCATCGCAGTCGCCCAATCCCTGGCAGTCGCTCATTTCCTGTTCTCCTGTTGTGTGTTCGCGGCCGTGTCCTGTGATTCGACGGCGCCTTTGAATCCTCGTTCGGCGGCATAGTCCGCCAGCATGTCCCGCAACATTTTCCTGCCGCGGTGAAGCCGTGACATCACAGTCCCGATGGGCGTGTTCATGATGTCCGAGATCTCCCTGTACGCGAAGCCCTCGACGTCGGCGAAGTACACCGCCAGCCGGAACTCCTCGGGGATTGCCTGGAGCGCCCGCTTGACGTCCGAGTCCGGCAGGTGGTCCAGCGCCTCAGCCTCGGCCGAGCGCAGGCCGCGGGACGTGTGCGACTCGGCCCTGGCCAGCTGCCAGTCCTCGATGGTGTCCGAGTTCGACTGCAGCGGTTCCCGCTGCCGCTTGCGGTAGAGGTTGATGTACGTGTTGGTCAGGATCCGGTACAGCCAGGCCTTGAGGTTGGTGCCGGGTTTGTACTGGTGGAACGCTGAGAACGCCTTGGTGTAGGCCTCCTGGACCAGGTCTTCCGCATCTGCGGGGTTCCTGGCCATCCGCATGGCGGCCGAGTAGAGCTGATCCACGTACTGCATGGCATCACGCTCAAAACGGACCCGGCGTTCTTCCGCTGATTCGGTGGCCACATCCACGGGTTGCTCGGCGGGCGCAGGCTCAGCGGGCACAGGCTCAGCGGGCGCAGGGACATCCCCTGCAGGCTGCGCGTCTGCCGGCCGCGAGTCACTCCCTGCCGGCGCATCGCTGCGGGCATTGGCTTCGCTGCTTGTTTTGGCTTCGCGTACGGAGGCCTCATACATGGCCTCGAGGGCCGGATCCAGGGTGCTCATTGCGTTCAAGTCTACTGTGACGGCCTTGGCACGCGGCGATCCGTACTCCGGAGGATCGGATTCCAGAGTCTGCAGTGCTACGGGTCCGGCGGGCTCCGTCCCGTCCTTCAGTAACCTCAAGGGCAACTCCAGTCTGTGTCAGGCCATAGTGTTCCAGGCAAATACCTGCCGGGGAATCCATGATGAGTCAATTCGTCCGGTGTTCGGCGGACCCGCAAACCATAACCGCTGGCGGCAGGCAAATATTCCCCAAAAGTGCAAGACTAGAACGGACTCCGCCGCATCCGGTGCGGTTCGTCCAGCCAGGAGGAAATCCATGTCCTTTGTCCGTACTCTCGCCCGCCCCATGCTGGCTTCCAGTTTCGTAGTCGCCGGACTGGACAAGCTGAAGAATGCCGATGACACCGCCACCCAGCTCTCGCCGCTCCTGCAGAAGGCAGCCGCGTCGCTGCCGTTCCAGGCCGACGAAAAGATGCTGGCACGGGTGATCGGAGGAACGCAGGTGGGTGCAGGCGTACTGTTCGGCCTGGGCAAGTTCAGCCGCCTCTCGGCAACGCTGCTGACAGTCATCTCGCTCCTGAACACCTTTGTGGAATGGCGCAGCGCAGACATCAGCACCAAGGAAGGCCGCCAGGCCCGCCGGAACCAGCTGCTCAAGAACATTTCCCTCAGCGGCGGCGCCCTGCTGGCCTCGGTGGACACCGCTGGCAAGCCGGGCCTGGCCTGGCGTGCCGGGCACCTCGCCGCGGACGCCCGGAAGAGCGCCGCCGGCGCCCGCAAGACCACCGGCCAAAAGCTTAACAAGGCAGACAAGGCCGTGCGCCGCGCCGTCGAACACGCAACGGGGGCGTAAGGACGGATGACCGGTTCCACCCCGCCCGCAGCCACCGACTCACACAGCTCCACCGGCACCGTTCCGCACTGGCCGGCCCCCTTCGCCAGCAGGCCCATCAACGCCACCGTCACGGTGCCGGGTTCAAAATCCCTGACCAACCGGTTCCTGGTGCTGGCCGCGCTGGCTGACGGGCCGTCCCGCCTCCGCGCCCCCCTGCATTCCCGGGACTCTGCGTTGATGATCGACGCCCTCCGCCAGTTGGGAGCCACCATCACGGAGGTGCCCGGCGACGGCGCGTTCGGGCCGGACCTTGAGGTCATGCCCCTGAGCCAGGAGGCGCCGTCGTCACGGACGCACATTGACTGCGGCCTCGCCGGAACAGTAATGCGTTTTGTTCCGCCGCTTGCGGCGTTGCGCAACGGCGTGAGCGTTTTCGACGGCGACCCCCACGCCCGGAAGCGTCCCATGCGCACCATCATCGAGGCCCTGAAAGCCCTCGGGGTGGCCCTGACCGCGGACGACGGCGGGACCCCCTCGTCGCTGCCGTTCACCGTGGAAGGCACCGGGGAAGTCCGGGGCGGCCACCTGGTGATCGATGCCAGTGCGTCGTCACAGTTCGTCTCGGCCCTCCTGCTGGTCGGCGCCAGGTTTACCGACGGACTCCACCTGGAGCACGTGGGCAAACCGGTGCCGAGCCTGGACCACATCAACATGACCGTTGCAGTACTCCGGGGCGTCGGTGTATCAATTGACGATTCCGTGCCGAACCACTGGGTAGTGGCACCAGGCCCCATCCGCGCCTTTGACCAGCGCATTGAGCAGGACCTCTCCAACGCCGGCCCGTTCCTGGCCGCCGCGCTGGCCTCCGGCGGCACCGTCCGGATCCCGGACTGGCCCGCCGGCACCACCCAGGTGGGAGACCTCTGGCGCAGCATCCTGGCGGACATGGGCGCGGACGTCAGCCTGGCTGACGGCGTCCTGACCGTCACTGCCGGGCCAGAGATCAAGGGTGCGGATTTTGACGAAACCAGCGAACTCGCCCCTACCGTGGCGGCCCTCTGCGCCCTGGCCAGCGGACCTTCACGGCTGACCGGCATCGCGCACCTTCGCGGCCACGAGACGGACCGGTTGGCCGCGCTGGTCACCGAAATCAACCGCCTCGGCGGCGACGCGGAGGAGACCAGCGACGGCCTGGTGATCCGCCCGGCAAAGTTGCACGCCGGCGTCGTCCACAGCTACGCGGACCATAGAATGGCCACCGCCGGTGCCATCCTCGGCCTCGCGGTGCCGGGCATCGAAGTCCAGGACATCGCTACCACTGCCAAGACCATGCCGGAATTCCCGCAGATGTGGGCCGACATGCTGGCCCAGGGCGCGGCTGCCGCCGACGGCATGGAAGGTTCGCCCGGTGGCACGCAGCACTGATTCCTGGGACGAGTCCGACGTCCGGATCCGGCCCAGCAAAAAGGGCTCCCGGCCGCGCACGAAGGACCGCCCCAGCCACGACGACGCCGTCACGGGCCGCATCATCACCGTGGACCGCGGCCGGTACACCGCCGTCGTCGGCGAAGACTCGGGCGACGAGCGGATCATCATCGCAGCCAGGGCCCGCGAACTCCGCCGCTCCCCCGTGGTTGCCGGCGACTTCGTCTCCCTCGTTGGAGATGTCTCCGGGGAACCCGACACGCTGGCCCGCCTGGTCCGGATCCAGGACCGCAGGACCCTGCTGCGCCGCAGCGCCGATGACACTGATCCGATCGAGCGTGCGGTGGTGGCCAACGCAGATCAGTTGGTGGTGGTGGTGGCCGCCGCAAACCCGGAGCCGCGCACAGGCTTCATCGACCGCGCCCTGGTGGCCGCTTACGACGCCGGCATTGAGCCACTGCTGCTCGTCACCAAGGCGGACGTCAAGGATCCGGCGGAACTGCTGTCCAACTACGAGCACCTGGACTTCCCGGTGATCATCAGCCGCACGTCGGACTCCGAAGCCTCAGGTATCGATGCCCGCTCCGACGACGGCCTCTCGGCCCGCCTGGACAGTGACGCAGTTTCGCAGCTCCGCGCGTACCTCGAGGGCAAGGTCTCGGTGATGCTGGGTCATTCCGGCGTGGGCAAGTCAACCATGGTCAATGCGCTCACCGGGGCCGAACGGGCCACCGGTGGTGTGAACGCCGTGACCGGCCGCGGCCGCCACACGTCGTCGTCGGCCCTAGCCCTGAAGCTGACCGGAGCTCCCGCCGGAAGCTGGATCATCGACACCCCTGGCATCCGTTCGTTCGGCCTGGCCCACGTGGACCCGGACCGGATCCTGCGGTCCTTCCCGGACCTGGAGCCGGGTACGGATGCCTGCGAGCGTGGCTGCAAGCACAACACCGCGGCCGTCAACTGCGGCGTGGATGCCTGGGTGTCCGCCGGCCACGCGGGCCCCACCGGCCCGGCCCGGCTCGCGTCCCTGCGACGGCTGCTGGGCACGGATCCCCGCCTGGTGGGCCAGGAAACCAAGGAACTCGGCAGCATCGGCTAGACGGGACGCCGATGTCCCCAACACTGCGGCCCTGAGACGGTAGTTTGGAACCATGATCCAACCCGCTTCGAGCTACAACGATGACTTGCGCCTTGCCCATGTGCTGGCAGATTCCGTGGATGACCAGACCATGAGCCGCTTCAAGGCACTGGACCTCCGCATCGAGACCAAGCCGGACCTGACGCCGGTAACGGACGCGGACAAGTCCGCGGAGGAAGCCATCCGCGGCCAGCTGTCCCGCTCGCGTCCGCGCGACGCCGTGCTGGGCGAGGAATTCGGCAGTTCGGGCCATGGCTCCCGCCGCTGGATCATTGATCCCATCGACGGCACCAAGAACTTTGTCCGCGGCGTCCCGGTTTGGGCCACCCTGATCGCCCTCGTGGACGAAGGCGAACCCGTGGTGGGAGTGGTCAGCGCGCCCGCGCTGGGCAAACGCTGGTGGGCCGCCAAGGGTTCCGGCGCGTACATGGGCAAGTCCCTTGCCGCCGCAACGCGGCTCCGCGTCTCCGACGTCTCCAAACTTTCGGATGCCTCCCTGTCCTACTCCAGCCTGGGCGGTTGGAAGGAACGCGGCAACCTGGATGAGTTCCTGGGCCTGACCGAGGACGTGTGGCGCACGCGCGCCTACGGCGATTTCTGGTCCTACTGCATGGTGGCCGAAGGTTCCGTGGACATCGCCTGCGAGCCCGAACTGAACCTGTACGATATGGCTGCCCTGGTGCCCATCGTAGTGGAAGCCGGCGGCCGCTTCACCTCCTTGGAGGGACAGGACGGGCCGTTCGGCGGCAACGCCCTGGCCACGAACTCCATCCTGCACTCAGAGGTGCTCAAGCGGCTGAACCCGGATCTGGACGATCTCCTCTAGGCACTTTCTTCGAATTATCGACGGCGGATGCCTCCTCAAGGGGGCGTCCGCCGTCGTATCTTCGACAAATGAGGCTGTTCCTCAAACGCGCGTAACAAAGTCCTTAACATTGGGCCGAGCTTCCTTTCTGCAGCGGCGGATGTTCTAGGCTTCTTAACAGGTCACGAGTGCCAGCGCGAAACCCCGGTTTGCTGGCCGGCAACCCTCCATTCGCGGTGGGGTGCCCCGGGTGACGACCAGGCCGGTCCGGAATGGACACGGCAAGCGCGGATTCCCGTTACCGGGAGTCCTTCTAGAGTGAGGTCTCCGTGACAACTGCCACCGTCTCCCCTAACACTGTTTCTCCCAGCAACGCCGCCCCCGCCAATGCCACTGCGCTGATCCACGATGACGCCGCTATTGCAGGGCGCCCCCTCTCTGCGGTCACCGGGGCGGAAATCCAGGCACCGCTGATCCAGGGCGGCCATGTCCGGTACGCGAACCTGGACTACGGCGCATCCGCTCCCGCCCTCTCCGTCGTGTCGGCCTACCTCAACGAGATCCTGCCGTTCTACGCCAGCGTCCATCGCGGCGCCGGCTACGCGTCGCAGATCAGCACCTCCGTCTACGAGAACGCCCGGGACATCGTGCGCGACTTTGTGGGCGGGCGCCCGGACGACTCCGTCATCTTCACCCGGAACACCACCGACTCGCTGAACCTGCTGGCGGGTTGCCTGCCGGCGACGGACGGACGGCCCAATGGCGATGTCCTCTACTTGGACATCGAACACCATGCCAACCTGCTTCCGTGGCAGGGAGTCCCGCACCGCAGCGTTGTCGCCGCGGACACCATCGTGGGGACCCTCGAGGTCCTCCGCGCCGAACTTGAGCAGGGCAACGTCAGCCTCCTCGCGGTCACGGGCGCCTCCAACGTCACCGGCGAGATCCTCCCGATCAAGGCCCTGGCCGCCCTCGCCCATGAGTACGGAGCGCGGATCGTGGTGGACGCCGCGCAGCTGGCGCCGCACCGGCGCATCAATATCAGCACCGACGACGTCGACTACCTCGCCTTCTCCGGGCACAAGCTCTACGCGCCCTTCGGCTCCGGCGTCCTGGTGGGCCGCACCGACTGGCTCGACGCTGGCACGCCCCACCTGGCCGGCGGCGGCGCCGTCCGCGAGGCCAGGCTCGACGGCGTCAGCTGGGCCACCGGTCCGGCCCGGCACGAGGGCGGCTCCCCCAACGTCCTCGGCGCGGCCACTCTGGCCCGCGCCACCCAGGTCATCGCGTCCCTGGACCACGACCGCTGGCACGCCCACGAGGCAGCCATCAGGTCATTCCTGGTGGAAGGGCTCGGGAAGATCGACGGCGTCACCGTGCACCAGATCTTCTCGGACACGGACGCTGAAGCGGGCACCATCGGCGTGGTGAACTTCTCCGTGGCAGGGTACGACGCCGGGCTTGTGGCCGCGTACCTGTCGGCCGAGCATGGCGTTGGTCTCCGGGACGGCCGCTTCTGCGCGCACCCGCTGCTCAAGCGCCTCGGCCTTCCCTCCGGTTCCCTGCGGGCCAGCTTCGGCGTGGGCTCACGGCTGGAGGATGCCCAGCGGCTCCTTGCCGGCCTGGAGCAACTCCGCCGGACCGGCCTGGGCTGGGACTACGTGGTGGACGCGGGCCGCTGGGTTCCGGCCAACGACTCCCGCACGTACCCTCACTGGGCTCCCAACACGCCGGGCACCGCCGGCGCGGCTCCGTGCCTTGACGACTGACTGACGCTTTCCTCCCCTGGTTCCTGACCTGACCGCTGCCCACCCGGCTGCGGCCCATGCGGTAAATTCGAAGGATACCGATGGGCTCAGTTGAAGGAGGCCGCACGTGGCACGGGGTGGCCCCAGACTTGAGCACGGACGCCGCCTGGAACTCGGACAGAGTTTCCAGGACGGCGGCGAACATTACCAGCGCGTACGCCCTGGCTACCCTGCCGACTCAGCGGACTGGCTGATCCCTGCCGGGGCCACGGACGCCGTGGACGTGGGCGCCGGAACCGGCAAGTTCACCGCCCTTCTACTGGAACGCAGCCTGGCGGTTTCCGCCGTGGATCCGTCGCCGGACATGCTCGAACAGCTGCGGGCCCACTACGCGGCGGCGGACGCGACGCAGGGGACGGCAGAGGCGACGGGACTCGCTGACTCCTCGTTCGACGTCGTAAGCGTGGCGCAGGCCTGGCACTGGTGCGATCCGCTGCCGGCGAGCACCGAACTGGCGCGGATCCTGCGGCCCGGCGGAACGCTGGGGCTGATCTGGAACCAGCTGGACACGTCCGTTCCGTGGGTGCACCGGTTGTCCCGCATCATGCACGCGGGCGACGTCTACAAGCCCGGGTTCCGCCCGGTGGTGGGGCCGGAGTTTGAAGGGCTCGAGAGCCATGTGACGCGGTGGGAGGACAGCCTCAGCACGGCGGACATCATGGAACTGACGAAGTCCCGCAGCTACTACCTGCGCGCCGGCGAAGCCACGCGCGGCAAGGTCCTCGCCAACCTCGACTGGTACCTGCACGAACACCTGGGGCACGCCGCCGAAGAGGAGATCAGCCTGCCGTACCTGACGTTGACGTGGCGGGCCACGAAGGCGTGACGGGCGCTGACCACCGGGTAGGCTTGGAAACGTGAAGACCAGCGCGCCCTCCTCCTCGATCGAGGACTACGTCAAGGTCATCTACGGCTTCACGGAGTGGCAGGACAAACCCATCACGTCCTCGCAGCTCGCGCAGCGCCTGGGGGTGGCCAATTCCTCGGTCTCGGAGATGGTCCGCAAGCTCAAGGACCAGGGCCTGGTGGACCACAAGCCATACAGCGCCATCACCCTTACAGACTCCGGGGTCCGGCTGGCATTGTCCATGGTGCGCCGGCACCGGCTCATTGAGACCTACCTGGTGCAGGAGCTCGGTTACAGCTGGGACGAAGTCCACGACGAAGCCGAACTGCTGGAGCACGCGGTGTCGGACACGTTTATTGAGCGCATGGCGGCAAAACTGGGCAACCCGCAACGCGACCCGCACGGTGACCCGATCCCCGCCGCGGACGGCACCGTGCGCCTGCCCGAGGCCCACCTCCTCGGCGAACTCGATCCCGGGCACACCGGCCGGATCACCCGCATCAGCGACGAGAACCCTGATCTGCTGCGGTATCTTTCGGCCGAGGAAATTGACCTCGACGACGAGGTGGAGGTAGTGGGCCGTAAGCCGTTTGGCGGAGCGCTGGTGGTGCGGATCAGCAACGCCGGCAGGAAGCGGGACTACGATCTCGCGGATGAAGTCACCGCGGCGCTCTGGGTCCACAGTGACCACCCCCATACCGGCTGCACCCTCAGCGGCAGCTGAATGACGAACGTCCGCGCGCCGCATTGGCGGGCCTGGCTGGCCGTGGCGGCAGGCGGCCTCGCCGGAACGGAACTCCGGTACGGGCTGGGACTCGCCTTTCCGGAAACCGTGGGGGCAATGCCCTGGACCACCCTGGCCATCAACGTCACCGGAAGTTTTGTGCTGGCTGCCCTCACTACGGTCTGGATGGCCCGGCCGCAGACGGCATTCTGGCTCCGCGCCGGCCTGGGGCCCGGACTCCTGGGCTCGTTCACCACGTTCTCAGCAGTCGTTTTCTCGAGTGACCAGCTGTCCAGGGCCGGCGAACATCCCGTGTGGATCGCCTACCTGGGGCTATCCCTGCTGCTGGGACTGGGCGGCGCGGCCGGTGGCTGGCGGACCGGACGGCTACTCACCGACCGGCTGCAGGGTGACCGGGCGGGGACAGCGCCGTGATGGGCGCGGTCCTGGTGGGAGTGTTCGGCATGGCGGGCGCCCTGCTGCGCTTCGCCGTCGACAGCTGGTTCGCCCACCGCGAGGGGCTCCGCACGGCCGTCAGCCCGAGCGGTAGGCTGCGGCACTGGCCGTGGGCCACGCTCACCGTCAACGTCACCGGGTGCCTGATCATCGGACTGTCCATCGGCATCACCGGACGGCTCGGCCTTGCCCCCGAGTGGCAGACCGCTGTCGCCACCGGCCTGGCGGGCGGGCTCACCACGTTCAGCTCCTGGACCACCGCCACGGTGCGGCTCCTGAGCGAGTCGAGGTTCAGTGCCGCCGCCCTGAACATCGGCGCCAACCTGGCCGCCGGATTTGCCGCGGCGGCTGTCGGCATCGCACTGGCGTCGTAAGGGACTCATTCAGGTTTGTCCCGGTCCCGTATCGTTGACTCTGATGATTAGCAGACGCGACGCAGCAATTGCCCTTGATGTACCGATGGAAATGGCCCAGCGCCATGGCATCCCGAAACGACTGACCGAGGCGGAGTTGGGCGAAATCCTGGACAACCCACCGGCATGGCTGATCCAGTCGCGGGCCAACCGGACCGGCAAGCGTCCGGTCTGGGTGCATCTGGAATGTGCCGTCTGCGGCTACGAGGAAGCGGCCCGGCCCAAAAAATGGTGGCCGGAATTCACGTATGTGGTGTGCGAGCACCATGCCCCGGACGAGGTGCCGCCGCTGAGGCCGGGCCTCATCCGGAGCGAGTTCGACGGCGTCGGCACCCGTTTCGTGGGCATCGCGGACGTTGCAGTTCCGGACTGATTCCGGGCATTACATTCGGGGCTGAACAGGCGTATTTTACGAAGTGGGACGCAGCCCGTCCCACGTCGTAAGGAGCATGCCATGCCGGACAAGTCACCACACCAGCAGCTGCACAAGAAGCCGGTCAAAACCATCAAGGAAAAACGCGCGGAAAAGAAGGCCAAGAGCCCGATTGAAGGCCCGCAGGACCCGGTAGCGCACCTGAAGAAGCGCCGGTAGCGGGTTACCCGTTCCCGGCCATCTCTTCGGGCACTGCCACAATGTCCACTTCCTGGCCGTCCCTCAGCACTCGAATCGGCAGCGGCTGGCCGATCGCATCGGCGAACAGCAGCTTCTGCAGGCTCTCGGCGTTGCTGACGGGGCGGCTTCCGGCTGTCAGGATGACGTCACCCGCCCGCAGGCCCCCGCGGTCTGCAGGCGAACCGGCCAGAACCTCCACCACGCGCAGCCCGTCCCGTTGTCCCGTCCTGATCACTGCGCTGGCATTGAGCCGGAAAGGTGTGCTGACCACGCCGAGATAAGCCCGCCTGACACGGCCGTCCTTCAGCAGCGCTGAGATGATGCGCCGCGTGGTGGTGTTGATGGGCACGGCCAGGCCCAGCCCCGCTCCGGCCACTGCGGTATTAATTCCCACGATGCGGCCGTGCGTATCGGCCAGTGCTCCGCCGGAACTGCCGGCATTGAGTGCTGCGTCGGTCTGGATGACGTCCTCGATCACGCGCCGGTTGCCACTGGACCATACCGGAATGGCACGGCCCAGGCCGCTGACCACACCCGCTGTAACTGATCCGGCCAGGCCCAGCGGATTCCCCACCGCAATGACCAGCTGGCCCACCCGCAACGTCTCGGCATCGCCGAACTGCGCCGGGGCCACTTTCGGTGCCCTGCCGTGGAGCACCGCGAGGTCGGACAAAGGATCCGCCCCCACCAGTGCAAGATCGGTCCGGCTGCCGTCAGCAAAGGCGGCATGGCCTTGATGGGTGCCGGCCACCAGATGCGAATTGGTGAGCAGGTAGCCGTCTTCAGTGAAGAGCACCGCCGAGCCTGCGCCCATGCGGAACCGGCCGTTACGGCGGTTGCCGGTCATTTCAATGGCCGCAACATGCGGGGTGACCGTCTCAGCCACGCGCATGACGGTCTCCGAATACGAGTCCAGCGGACCGTCGTCGGCCGCTGCATTGGGTTCCTGCGCCTGTTCCATGGCACACCTCCTGGCTGGCGTTGCTGCCCCCGGCTTCCAGACCTGCTGCTGCGCCGGAGCTTATTGGCGACAACCACGGGGTAGCACCGCGTAGTCCCGGAAAAGCTACGCCGTGGGTGAACAGGGCACTCAACACCGCGCTTAAATGCCAGAAGACCCGGACGCGGGTCCGGGTCTTCTGGCAATGTCTTGCGACATTCAAAATGTGGAGATGGGGGGAATTGAACCCCCGTCCGATGTTGTGTTAACAGGGCTTCTCCGGGCGCAGTTTGCGTCGGACTTTCTCGGCCCCAGCCCTCCTGCAAACAGGTGGCTGATCCGGGCCCAGTCATCTAAGAGTCCCGTTTGCCCCGATGACGGAGGCAAGCAGCAGTGGCTATCTAAATGACGCCAGGATCCGGGGCAATAGCAACCTCGGGCTGACGGACTGTCTTACTGCTTAGGCAGCGAGAGCGAAGTCAGTGCGGTTTGATTTGGCACTTATTGGTTTGCAGACAGCGTTTACGAGATAATTCTGCATCCTCGGCCCGCTTCACCTGTCGCGACTAACATCGTCGAAACCGATCATCCCCGTATTTTGTTTTCAAACCGGCCGGGCTGTGCACGCACAAATCCCTGCCGGACTATCTATCATAACGCATGCCCGGCGGAAATCATTCCTACCTGCGGTTGCGTTCCCGGACCTCGCGAAGGGCTTCGCGGTTGTCCTGCTGCTCACGCAGGGTCTGGCGCTTGTCGTACTCCCGCTTACCGCGTGCGACGCCGATCTCCACCTTGGCCCGGCCATCGAGGAAGTACAGCTGCAGCGGCACCACTGTGAAGCCGGACTCCCGGATCTTCACGGAGATCTTGTTGAGCTCTTCACGGTGCAGCAACAGCTTCCGACGGCGGCGTGCGGAGTGATTGGTCCAGCTCCCCTGGTTGTACTCCGGGATATGGATGCCCTCCATCCACAGCTCGTCGTTATAGAACGTGCAGAAACCGTCCACCATGGAGGCGTGGCCTTCGCGCAGCGACTTGACCTCGGTCCCCATCAGGGCGATGCCGGCCTCGTAGGTATCCAGCACGTGGTAGTCATGCCGGGCCTTGCGGTTGGTGGCCACTACTTTACGGCCACTTTCTTTGGGCACGGTTGAACTCCTCAGTTCTTGGATCCTGGTTGGCTCCGGCCGTTCCGGCGCGGAGTCATACCAGTGTACGGCAGGCGCGGACCGGCGTTACAGCAGCCGCATCGGGTCCACTGCGGCCCCGTTGAGCCAGGTTTCAAAGTGTGCGTGGCAGCCCGTTGAGTTGCCAGTGCTGCCCGAGTAGGCGATGAGCTGCCCGGCGGAAACCTGCTGGCCGTTGGAGACCACGACGCTGGCGTTGTGGTAAACAATAGTGGTCAGCGAGTTGCCCTGCACCACTCCGTGGGAGAGCTTCACGCGCCAGCCGCCGCCGTCGGCGGAGTTCCAGCCTGAGGAGAAGACCTCGCCGGCTGCCCCTGCGTAGACCGGAGTGCCGCAGGCGGCGCCGAAGTCGATGCCGGTGTGGAGGTAACCGCCGGTGCCGTAGAAGTCGATGGTTCCCGGCGGGGTTGAGCGCCAGCCAAAGCCGGAGGTGATGGGCACGTCGCCCGAGAAGGGATGCCGCAAGCCAAAGGCCGACGGCGATCCGGTCACCGGGGCGTACGGCTGCTCGGCCTGGCCCTGCGCCCGTGCGGCGGCAGCAGCAGCCTCAGCGAGGCGGCGCTGCTCTGCTTCCCAGGCCTCCCGGAGTCTGCGGTCACGTTCGGCGATCTCGTTGGCTATGGCGTTCTGGCTTGCTGCAACCGCCGCCATTTGGGACTGAATGCCAGGTTTCGCTGCCTGGAGTTCAGCGTCAAGTCTTGTTGTGTCGGCGATCAGCTGGTCAACCTGGGCCTTCTTGGCAGCCGCCTCGTCACGGGCAGCCTTTTCCCGTTCCAAGGCGGCGTCTGCCTTGGCTTTGAGGTCCCTGATTTCTGCCTCAACGGCTTCGAGCCGGGCCTGCGAGTTCACATTTGTGGCGCTTTGCTGGGACAGCTTGTCCATGGCGGCGTTCTGGCTGCGCATGGCCTGGTCCGCGAGGTCCATGGTGTCGGTCAGGCTGCCGCCGTTGTTTGCCCCGAAGAAGAGGGTCAGGTTCGACGGCACGCCTCCGGACTTATAGGCCTGGGTGGCGATCTGGCCGATCAGCTTCTTGGTGTCCGCGATCTTCTGCTTGTCAGCCTCAAGCTGCTGGGTGATTATGGCCTTATTCTGCTGTGCAAGGTCAACCCGCGCCGTCAGGGCTTCGACTTCCTTGACCGCACTGGCCACGCGCCCCTGGGCCTCCAGGAGTGCCTGCTGGGCGCCCGGCAGCTGGCCTTGGTAGATCACTAGGTCGCCGGCGGCCTTCGCGATGCGTGAGTCCACGAATTCCAGGGACTGCTGAACCCGGGCCGCCTCAGCTTCGAGGGCGGCACGCTTGTCATCGAGCTCATCGGCGTGCGCCACCGGGGCTGACGCACCCATGCTGGCGGCGAGGAGCAGGGCCAGGAGGCCACTGATCAGGCCGGCGCGGCGGCCTGCAGGTCGTCGGCGTTCGGCCCGGTGCCGGGGCGCAGTTCGGTGCAATTCGTTCATCAGGATTCCTTGTTCGGTTTGCACAGCCTAAACCTTCAAATATCTGCGCAAGGTCAAGAGAGACGAAATTCCTGCCAAAGATCCGCCAAGGATCAGCAAGGCTGGCGCAAGAATCAGCGTCTGGCCCGGTGAGATAAACGCCGTGTCCGGATACTGCTTGGACAGGTATTCCCCCAGGAAGAAGTGCGCCACGGCCCACAGCGTGCCGGATGCCAGGGCGGCGCCGATCACCGCCGCAATCACGCCCTCGAGGATGAACGGCAGCTGGATGACGATCTTGGAAGCGCCCACCAGCCGCATGATCCCGGTCTCGCGGCGGCGGCTGAAGGCCGAGAGCCTGATGGTGGTGGCGATCAGGAGGATGGCGCAGACAATCATCACGCCGGCGATGCTGACGGCCACTAGGGAAGCGGCGTTCATGGCGGAGAAGAGCCGCTCGAGCAACTGGCGCTGGTCAATGACGGTTTCGACGCCCGGCTGCGAGGAGAACGTCTCGCTGATGATCTGGTATTTTTCCGGATCCTTCATGTTGATCCGGAAGGATGACGGGAGCTGGTCCGGCGTGACGGAATCGACGATGGGAGAATTGGAGAACTGGTCCTTGAAGTGCTTGTAGGCCTCTTCATTGGACTCGTACTGGAAATCGTTGACGTACTGGGCCACGGCGGGTGATTCGAGCAGGGTCTGCAGGTTGTCCTGCTGCTCCGGCGTGACCGGCCCGGTGGCGCAACCGGCCGCCGTCGAACCGTCACTGCAGAGGAAGATGGCAACCTGGACTTTGTCGTACCAGTAGCCCTTCATCTGGTTGATCTGGAGCTGCAGCATGCCTGCGGCACCAACGAACGTCAGTGAGACGAAGGTGACCAGGATGACCGAGACCACCATGGAGACGTTGCGCCGCAGGCCACTGCCGATCTCACCGAGGACAAAAGCCAACCTCATCGCTGCTCCTCCCCTGCGCCCGGATTGCGTTCCCCTAATGCGGGCGGCTGGGATTCGTCCCGGCCGCTGGCGTCCCTGAGCCGGCGGGACTGGCCCACCACGGGGATCATCGAGGTATACAAAGCTTTGGCCTCGTCGCGGATGACGATGCCGTTCCTGAGCTCTACAACGCGCTTGCGCATCTCGTTGACGATGTCGTCGTCGTGCGTGGCCATGACCACCGTGGTGCCGTTCTGGTTGATCTTGTCCAGCACGCCCATGATGCCCATGGAGGTGGTGGGGTCCAGGTTGCCGGTGGGTTCATCGGCGAGGAGGATGCCGGGGCGGTTGACTACGGCACGGGCGATGGCCACACGCTGCTGCTCGCCGCCGGAAAGCTCATGCGGAAGGCGGTTTTCCTTGCCTTCCAGGCCCACGGTCTTCAGGACTTCGGGGACGGTGTCGCGGATGACGCTGCGGCTCTTGCCGATGACCTGCATCGCGAAGGCTACGTTGGCGAACACGCTCTTCTGCGGAAGGAGCCGGAAGTCCTGGAAGACCACGCCGATGCCGCGGCGGAGCCTGGGCACGCGCCAGCTGGAGATCTTGGCGACGTTTTGCCCGGCGACGTACACGGCGCCCGAGGAGGCCCGGTCTTCCTTCAGCACCAGCCGCAGGAAGGTGGACTTTCCGGATCCGGAAGCGCCGACGAGGAAGGCAAATTCACCACGGTCAATCTCAAGGCTGACATCGTCCAGCGCAGGCCGGGCCGTATGGTCGTAGACCTTGGTGACATTTTCGAATCGGATCATGGCCCTAATTACCCTGCAGGGCACGGCTGATACAGCCCAGATCTGCAGCCGGCGCACGGGCATTCGTTTGGGGGAAGTAGAGCTCCGGCTCCTCGACTATACGCAGGCTTTTGGCCGGTTTTCGGGGGCTTCGGGGGTGTGTCGCGCGATCAGGGCTACCGGGTAGGCACTGCAGCTACGACTTCTCGGCGTTCCGGTTGTCGGTGCGCCAGCGGATCCCGGCGTCGATGAAGTCGTCAATTTCGCCGTCGAACACGGCGGAGGTGTTGCCTACCTCGTGTTCGGTCCTGAGGTCCTTGACCATCTGGTACGGGTTCAGGACGTAGGAGCGCATCTGATCGCCCCAGGATGCCTTGACATCGCCGGCGAACGCCTTCTTTTCGGCGTCTTCCTGCTCCTTCTTCAGGAGAAGGAGCCGGGACTGCAAAACGCGCAGGGCTGCTGCCCGGTTCTGGAGCTGCGACTTTTCGTTCTGCATCGACACCACGGTGCCGGTGGGGATGTGGGTCAGCCGGACGGCGGAGTCGGTGGTGTTAACCGACTGCCCGCCGGGACCGGAGGACCTGAACACATCCACACGGATCTCGTTGTCCGGTATGTCGATGGAGTCCGTTGACTCGATGAGCGGAATGACCTCGACGGCGGCGAAGGACGTCTGGCGGCGGCCCTGGTTGTCGAACGGGCTGATCCGCACCAGGCGGTGGGTTCCTGCTTCGACGCTGAGCGTGCCGAACGCATACGGTGCCTTGACTTCGAACGTTGCGGACTTCAGTCCCGCCTCTTCGGCGTAGGAGGTGTCCATGACGGTGGTGGGGTACCCGTGGCGTTCGGCCCAGCGAAGGTACATACGCATGAGCATTTCGGCGAAGTCTGCGGCGTCCACGCCGCCGGCCCCGGCCCTGATGGACACCACGGCTTCACGTTCGTCGTACTCTCCCGAAAGCAGCGTCACTACCTCGAGTTCCTTCAGGGATTTCCTGATGGACTCCAACTCGGTTGCAGCTTCGCCCATGGAATCGGCGTCATCCTCGTCCTGGCCAAGCTCCACCAGCACTTCCAGGTCATCGATCCGCGATACCAGCCGGTTCAGCCGCTCCAGCTCGGACTGGCGGTGCGACAGGCGGGAGGTGATCTTCTGCGCCGCGGCGGGGTCATCCCACAGGTCCGGCTCGCCGGCGCGTTCGCTCAGTTCGGCGATGTCTTCCTTCAGAGCCTCAACATCGCTGACTCGCTCGATGGAGGTGTAGGTGGCGCGAAGAGCGCGGATTTCTGCGGAAAAATCAATATTGGCCATGGTTGTTTAAGCCTACGCTATCCGGCTGGAGTGCCGGACTTCTCCTGGCTTCTCCGCTTCCGGTCAGCGCGTGAGCCGGGAACGGGCCGTGGAGGCCGCTTCAATTCTGATGCCATCAGGCACCAGGAAGTTCACCACCGGCGGGTGGACAACAGCGCTGAGAACCACGACGGCGGTGGACCCGTCAGGGCTGCCGGTCGCCGCTGAAACGGCTAACCCGTCGAACCGGGCCGACGACGGGCTCCGGGCGATAAAGTCGGCCGCAACGCTGCGGACGCGTCCAGGGCCCAGTACGGTTGAGGGGCTCCCGCCCTCTCCCCTGACCTCGCCCAAGGTGTAGCTGTCGGCGGCGGCCAGCGAGGCGCCGTCGGCCAGGGACAACAGCCGCTTGTGTTCGAGGTAGACGCTGGAGATGCCGATGACCACTGTGACCACCAGGAGGGCCAGCGCGACGTAGCCGATGATCATGACGGTCATCTGGCCGCCCTCACCTGGATCGCTCTGCGTGGCTTCGGGGATCGCTTTCTGCGTCACTTTTGGGTCACCGGAACCTGCCCACCAGTTGGGTGGACGAGGCTTCAACTTCGCTGGCCTTGAGCCTGAAATCCTCGTTGAATGGCACGAAGGGCAGCGGGACAGTGAGGTTGACCGTGACGGTGATGGCCGTGCCCGCAGCCTGGCAGTCGGCAGGGTCGCAGCGGGTGGATACGCGTGCCTGCTCGGCATCGTGGCCGAAGTCCGCGAGGGCGATGAGGGCTGCCTGTTCGGCAGCAGCCTGGGCAGACTCTGCATCCGGTTGGGCGACGAACACCTTCGCGGCCTGGTCGGCGGCGCCGACCACGGCGAAGGACCCACCCTGGATCTGTCCCACGGTGATGATGAAGTAGACCAATGGGACCATCAGGAGCAGCGCGAGGAAGGTGAATTCGACCACGGCACTCCCCTCTTCCCTGTGCTCGTTGCGGAGCGCCTCGCTGAATCGCTTGCGTAGGCAGGAACGCCAGGTGTTAGGGCTGGATTGCGGCATGGCCTTTCACCTCGAGCAGGTCCCGGGGGCCGATCAGCCCGATGACGGGCATGGGAGCCTTGATGGTCACTTCGAGGGTCCGCAGGCCCTGGAACGTAACTTCGGCAGTTGTGATGTCCTGCGCGAACTCAGCGTTCAGGGAAGTCTCGATGAGCGTCGCCGCCCGTTCCTGGGCATCTGACGCTCCCCGGTCTGCGAGGGTTCCATAACGTGCCCCTGAGGCTGCCGCGTCGATCAGTGTGTTGCGGACGTGCAGGACCAGGGTCAGCTGGATTATCGCCAGAAAAAACATGGTGAGCAGGCCGCCCACGAAGACGAAGTCCACGACGGCAGAACCGAGTTCATCCGTGCGCCAGCCCGGCTCAGCGCCGATCCGGGACTGGCACGGTTCCCGGCTGGGCATGCATTGGCTGGCGCCCAGCATGACTTACTTTCCTACCTTGTCCATGGCCTGGTTGAACATCGTTTCGAGGGCTGGGCCGGCGAGAGCCAGCAACGCCGCCACTAAGACTGCGGACATTAAGGTGATCATCACCCAACCGGGGACGTCGCCACGTTCCGGGTGGTCTTGTGCCGGCACGTCGGGATCTGTCGCTGCGTACCTCCGGCCTGACACAGTTTCACCGGTCCATGCCCACAGGCCGGCCAGCAAAGCGAGGAGCAGAAGGCTGCCCGAGATTCCCATGTTTTTCATTTCGGTCCCATTCGTTGTGTAAATGACGCGGTGGAAGTCATGTGGCGGTTAGTGGCTGTGACGGCTTGGCGATGCTCATGGCTAAAGTCCAAGGCTGATGGCCGCGATGCCGGGGAACACTGCGAAAACCACTGTTAAGGGCAGGACACCAAAGACCAAAGGAACCATCATGGCAATTTCTTTCTTGCCCGCCGACTCCATGAGGTCCCGTTTTGCCGTGTCCCGGACGTCCTGGGCCTGAGCCCTCAACACATCTGCCAAGGGTGTGCCCCGCTCGACCGCGACGATGATTCCGTCGACAAATCTGACGAGCGGCCCCAGATCTGTCCGCGAGGAAAACTCCTGGAGCGCTTCCACCAGCGGTTTTCCCGCTCTGGTCTCAGCAAGAATCTTGGAAAACTCCTTGGCCAGCTCGCCACTGGCACTGCGACAGACGCGGTCCAGGGCCCCCGTGGCACTTTCACCGGCACCGACAGCCAGGGCCATGAGCTCGGCAAGACTGGGAAACTCCGCCATCATCCGGGATTCCCGCCTGCTGATCTGGACGCCCAACCAGAAGTCACGGAAGAGAAAGCCGCCGAGCGCGCTTCCGAGGACGGCCACAACCGCGAGGAATGGACTGAACCGGCCGGCTACCGCGCCCAGCACCACGGCGGCCACGGCGGCGGCGAATCCAGCGGCGGCCCAGAGGAGCTGTTCGGCCCGGAAATCTATGGGTGATTTGTTGATGCCGGCTTGGGCGAGCCTGCGGGTCAGCGCCTTTGATCCTAGGTTCAGCTTCCCCAAGGCTGCGAGTCCGTCGTGGAGCAGGGGACGCACGATCCGTTCCAACGGTCCGAATGGCGTGGCGTTCTGTCCGCTGGCCCGCAAAAGCCGCGATTCAAGGTTTTGCGATTTCAGCTGCGGATCGATGCGCTCGACGAATGTGAGCGGCCGCATAAAGGGCAACCGGACGAAGAGTAGCCACAGACCCGTCCCGAGGACGATGCCGCACACAATCGCAGCCGCCGAGATCCCGTTCATCGCAGCACCCGTTCGTCCTGCGGAAGGGCCCCAATGCGGAGCATGATGGAGTAGCAGAACAGCGACACAACGAGCCCGCCGAGGAGGACGCCGGCTCCCATGGGTGTGTTGTAAGCGTTCACGGCTTCAGGCCTGGTGGCCAGAAGGAGCATTACGATCCAGGGAGCGGCAACCGCGAGCCTGGCGGCATTGACAGTCCAGGACTGCCGGGCCTCGAGCTCGCTTCGGGTCCGCGCATTTTCTCGAAGAAATTCCGCGAGCGTGCCCAACAGTTTCCCCAGGTCCGAACCGCCAACTTCACGTGTCAGCCTCAGTGCCTCGACGATCCGGTCCGCCACCGGGTCCGCCAGCCGGTCCTTGAGTTTATTAAGAGATGCATCGAATTGCCCGCCGGCGCGGTAGTCGGCTCCGAATTCCCGGAAAACATGCCGAAGCTCCTCGGGGCCCTTCTCCCCCAGCTGGATAAGGGCCTCCGGCAGTGAAAGCCCCGCGCGGATGGCTGAGCGCAGGTGGTCTACCACGTCCGGCCAGAGCTGGCGTAGGACGGCGGTTCTCCTGTTCGCCCGCCACCGGACAATGCTGACGGGCAGCCACGCGCCGAAGAGTCCGAAGCAGACGGATATCGGCCAGGACCGGCTGACCACAAAGAAAATGAGAGCGACAAAAATGCCCAATCCCAAGCATGAGGCCACAAGGCCCGTCCCCGTGACCTTTTCGATTCCGGCGGAGGCCAACAGGTCCTCGAGGCGGCTGGCCCTCGGCCGGCGCTTCAGCGCTGCCGGCTTTTCCCAGAACGACCACCAGATCAGGAAGAGCCCGGCGCCCGCAAGCACCCCTAACAGAGGCGCCATCAGCGCGGCTCCAGCAGCGCCGCGACGTCGTACCCTGCCCGGGAAAACTTCTCCGCCGCGGGCATGGAGTTGGCCCGCGGCTGCAGCTGGCCGTCCTCCATGGCGAAAACCATGGAGGACTCAATGATGCCGTTTTCCACCCTCCGGCCGAGGGAGAGGATCTCTGTTACCTGGCGGCGGCCATTGGCATGCCTGCTGCAGTGGACCACGAGGTCGATGCAGGACGCCACCGTGGGAACCACGAAGGCAGACGAGATATTTTCGCCTGCGAGTAGCGGAAGCGTGCAAATCTTGGTGACGGCGTCAGGGATAGTGCAACCATGACGTGTACCTGCCCGCCAGAGTAGTTCACTTCGCGGCGTAGCACTCAGGGCTGCAACAAGAGACCGCAGCTATAACCTGCAACTGTGCTCAAGGTGGAACCTCTCCTGTTTTCCCAGGACAGGCGAGCCAAAACGGGATCGGGTCTGAGTGTCCCCCTGACCGGAAGGACAGGGTGGTTCTTTTCTTCAGACCGGACGGGCCAGCCACCGGATATTACTGGCCTTTCTTCAACGCAGTCCTATGCTCCACGTACAACACGATGTAGCCTGTGCCGGCCGCTCCCAAGGCCAGGGCTGGAATCGATACGACCACAACGGTGAACACCAGCGCCCGCAGGTCCGGCGTGCCCGCCACTGTTATCTTCTCCGCGGAAATCAGGTCGCTGACCGCGACGACTTCAGCGCAGAACAGAACGACGGCGAGGGCCAGCAAAAACGTGGCCTTGAGCAGGAATGAAGATGGGCTAACCGGGTCGGGAAGCTTGTTCCAGGACCGCTGGAGGCCGCGGTAGCCACTGCGCAAGGAGACCAGAAGCATCACACACAGGAAGATAAAAAATGCCAGGATCGCCAGAGGCTTGTCGGACTGGTAATTCAGCGGATTAAAGATGGATCTGACGATGATAAAGCCCAGCATTGCGGCCACTACCAGCCAGACCGTCCCGCGCACCCCAGGCCCGAACCACCTTCTGTACCGTTCCGGTTGTCGCTCCATGCCCAGCGCTCCCCTTTCTTCGAACGACAGCCCTACCGGGCCAACGGGTACTCGACTGCGGCAGAGTTTTTGGAAACTGAGCGCTTATCGCGGACCAGGAGCTTTTGGTTTTCTCTTTTGAGGTCGAAGAGCCCTATTGCCTCAATCAGATCGCTTAGCTTCCTGTAGCCGTAATTGCGGGAGTCGAGCGACGCCTGGTTTCCGATCTGGCTTCCCACCGCAGCCAGGTTCGCCCAGCCGTCGTCACCGCTTGCGGCTTCAACTGCGTTACGCATTAAGAGCACCAGACGCGTGTTCCCGCGTAGTTTTTTGGGTTCAGCGGGCGCTTCCACCATTGCCTCCAGGCTGGTGGGTGACTGCCCCAGTCCTTCAACGTAGGTGAAGAGCGAGCAGGCGTTGACGAAGGGCTCGGGGGTTTTTCTTTGGCCGAACCCATACACCTTGAGTCCATCTGCCAGGATGCGCATAACCAGCGGAGTGAAATCGGCATCGCTTGAGACAAGAGCGAAGGCGTCGACCGAGCCTCCACTCAATAAGTCCATCGCGTCAATCACCATGGCCATGTCAGCAGCGTTTTTACCAGTGCTGTAGGCGAACTGCTGCATGGGCCTGATGGCATATGGGTGGAGGGCGGCCTCCCACTGCTGTAGGTGCGGGCTCTTCCAGTCACCATATGCCCGCCTGACGTTGGCGACCCCGTGACGGGCCACTTCGGCCAGGACCACATCTATTTTTGAGGCCGGCGCATTGTCGGCATCGATGAGCAGGGCAATCCGCTTCTCTTCAGGCTTCACCTGTTGAGCATGCCGCCGGACAGGGACACCGTCAAACCAGCCGCACGGTGCCTGGCAATTTGCTGGCTCCCGAAAGAGCTTCTCTAGCGGGCTGGTCTTGCCGCCGGATCCAACCAGTCCCCCGTGGAGTCATTCTGATCGACAAACTTTGCATCTTGGAATGCAAATGCGACCTCCGCACGACAGCTTTGCAGGCACGGGCCGTTGCCCTTGCCGCCAAACTGTGCGGGGCAGGGACTGCTAACGTTTGGGTTGCCCACACATCTCCTCGTCTCCGGAAGGTAAGTTCCCATGGCAATTGATCTCCTCGAGTGCGCCAGCTGCCTGACAGACGAGCACGTGGAGCTCGTCGAACGGTTGACCGGGACGCAGAAGAAGGTCAAGTGCACAAACTGCGGCGACGAGTGGCTCCGCGGTGAGGCCGCCCGGCAGACGCGACCGCTGCCTACTTTGGAGGAGATAAAGGCGCAGTTCCCTAAGCCCGGGGATGTCGATACGGTGAAATTGGCACGGGCCGATGAACTCAAGGCGGAGTTTCTGCGGCGTGAACCTGAACCTGTGCCGAACGTTGCCCCTTACTGGAGCAAATATCAGCAGGTGTTCAGCGCCGAAGGCCTGTCGAAGGCCAACCCGCAGGATCTGAAGGACTTCGCCAACTCCAATGTCGGCGCGAACCCGGGAAACATGTCTGTCTTCAATGAAGCCTGGAACGAAATGGGTGCTCACGCCGCAGCTGCACAAGTTCGCAGGACAATCGAGTATCTGCTTCGCGGCCCTTCGCCGTCCGCGCTGGAGGACCGCCTTACTGCGCTCATCAACGACGCTACCCCTAATGCGATGAAGGGTTTCAAGGAATCCCTGCTCACGAAGGTCCTCTGCATCGTCTATCCCAAGGAGTACCTGACAATCCTCATGTACACCGGTTTGGCCGGTAAACGAGAAATCGCCCGATCCCTCTGGGGCCTCGAACTGCCCGCCCCTGAGACGACCACCTGGACTAAAGGACGCCTGATCCTGTGGAGCAATGATTTGCTGCGTGCGCTTCTGGGTGACGGCTTCCGCCACCAGCAGCATGCTGCCGAATTTCTGTGGTGGGCGAAGGACAAGGCCTAAGTCACAGCCCGTTTGCAAGGGTTGTTGCGCGGTTACGAGTCGGGCAGGTTCGAGCAAATGGTCTGGAACTGAGAACATCCTCTGGTCTCACTTGCGTTGGCAGGTGATGCGGAACGTGCTTGGCGGAGGTGTCGTGCCAGCAAATCCTGGGACGCGTGGGCCATGCTAACCCTATGGGGAAATCTGTCACACCTTGGGTCCGGAACAGAGGCTTGGGCCGTCTTCTGGCTCAAGAGACGAGCGTGTCCGATCTTATTCAATTCCTGAGCGACCGTGACGCATCGCCCTGGGCTGAACTCGTCGGTTTCGTACCGGACGAGGTCTCCCGCGAGGTGCGGAAAGCCAACAACGCTGACCTATTACTGACCTCCGTCTCACGATCAGCGGTGGTCGAGGTGAAGCTTGGACACCTGATGAGCAATCAACAGCAGGAGAAGTACGAGGCGCTATCTTCCCGCCCAGACCTCTTCTTGGCCGCTTTGGCCTCGGACAAGCTCAGGCTGAGAAACAATGCCGGGCGATGGAGCTTCCTCGGCCTGAGCGACCTCGTCCACCGTTGGGAGTTCGCCGACGACGAACTGGCCTGCGGTTTGGCGAGCGAGGCCGCCAGCGTGCTACGCACCTGGGACCAGATGATCTCGGCGGTGTTCGAAGCAAGATCCAAGGCGAGCTGGCTGCCCCTGAGCGCTCTGAACCAGAAGTTCCTGGCGCGTGTGGTGACCCGCCAGATCGCGCACGAGTTGAAGGAGCACAACCGAGTGGCCTGGGCCGGTGTGACCAGCGGAGGCGGACTGCCAATCATCCAGGGCCGGACACCGATTCGTGGCGAGGGAAATGACCGCTGTTTCATGGCTGAGGTCCGCTGGTGGGAAACAAAGCGCGGCGGCGAACTACGGTTCGGCGTGGATTTTGACGCTCGGCCACCAGACAGCGTCGAGGATGAAGAAGTGCGCCGTGCCGCCTATGATCTGGCAATCAGCATGGATGCCGACATCGATTTCGCGAGCCTCCATGCCTATCTGAAGACAGTGCGGCCAGACCTCGCGGAACTCCTGAGCCGAGACAAGAGGAGCCGTCCTGGAGCCAAGGGTGACTGGGAGCAGGTCATCGTCCACGGGATGAAGGCTGCCCCTCTCCAAGGCAGGAAGACCAACAACCGAAGGACCGTCACCCCGGGCTTCTTCGGTGATGGAGCACTCCGCTTTCAGGCGATTGTCGACATCGACTTCGAACGGGCCTCAGCCCGGGATCTGACTGAATTAATCGATGCGACACTGACGTATTTAAGCAATCGCGAACCCGAGGCGACTCGGTCCTGTTGATGCCGAGGCAAACGCGGTCATTACTTCCCATGCGTGACATTCAAGAAGCAGCGGCGCTAGAGGTTCAGGAGTGGACCTCGAATTGGCTTCGTATAGACGGGCCCAGAGGCGGAGTCATGGCATGCGAGACCTGGCCCATCCCGAACTCAGCTTATGAGCGTTCAACGAGCTTCTTGAGCTGAGCATCATAGACGTAGTCGGTGATCTCGCCGGACATGATCATTGCGACAGCCTTGTTGATGGTCTCCAGCGGCACCACGAACCACTCCGAGGGGTCGTAGTCGCGTCCCTTCCGGTCGACCTGCGTCAGGTCCAGGCGAACCTCGGCGAACACGCGGTGTAGGAGGTGCTCCAGCCACGACGCACGCACATTGTAAAGTCGGTAGTCCGCCAGTACCTTCACGGGTGCCATCAGGTAGGTCGGTGAATTCGCCGCGTTTTTGGTGCGGGTCCCGACGTTGGTAGTGGAGAAGCCGATCTTGTGGAGGTCCTTCATCCCCGCGACAACAGGATCCTCGCTGAGCGACTGCAGTACGTAGATGTGACCGCTCTCCACGTCCGCATCGAGGACTTCGGTGGCATCGTGGCTTGTCCGCGCCAGGACCTGGCCCTGCGCCTCGTACATGCGGGTCATGAGGCTCTGTTTGTACATCGCCGATTCCGTGCCGTTCTCGAAGACGACGCGCAGGCGCTGCTTCTGCCTGGGCTTGCCACCGACGACCAGGTCCACGTCCTCGCCGACCTCAGCCACGAAGCACATGACGCCGCTCAGCACGAAGAACACGCCCTCTCGGATGAGATCCATGCCGGCGAAGGGCATCAGCTTGTACGTGCCCTCGGCCAGCTCGGCGTGCTTCGCCTTGAACAGCGGCTCGAACAAGTCGAAGTCCTCGGCCTTAACCCGCTGAG
Source organism: Pseudarthrobacter raffinosi (assembly GCF_023913835.1). Lineage (NCBI taxonomy): Bacteria > Bacillati > Actinomycetota > Actinomycetes > Micrococcales > Micrococcaceae > Pseudarthrobacter > Pseudarthrobacter raffinosi. Next base: position 50,251 of record NZ_JAMXBG010000011.1, read on the forward strand.
CGACAGAGTCCGGAGACTCGGGACGCTTGATCACGGGCAGATCCGACACGTCGAGGAGGCCGCTCTCATCGCCCAGCAGATCGTCCAGGTCATCGCTCTCGAGAAGCTCGTCCAGCGACTCGGGAGCTGCCTCTACAGTAAGCAGCTCGTACTCCGTGTCGAGGTGGCTGAGCGCCGCGATCTTCTCGTCGTTGGCGAGGATGCCCTCGAGGCGGGCCCCGAGCTTCCGCTCGGCGATCTCCCGCGTCGCCGAGCTCGGCAGGCGCTCGTGCGTCCTGCGGAATTCCACGATCTCCAGGAACGCACGCTCGAGCCGGTCGGACGAGGTGACCTTCTTGGGCTTCTCAGGAACGTTGAGCAGCCCGTCGAGGTCGTTATCGATGAGGTCCTGCAGGGAGGACGGTGCCGCCTCGAAGATGTCGTCGTTCTCGCTCATTCGTCCGTCACCATTTCAGTCGCCCGCTTCTGGGCTTCGAGCTTCTGCTTGGCCCGCTGGAGCCACAGCAGCGCGTCCGCGTACCGTTTCTCGGTCGGTTCCTCGGCCCTCGAGTCCGGTCGCCGACCATTGACCTTGATCCAGTTCTTGATCCGGGGAACGAGTGCTAGCGCCTCTTCTTCGGTGAACTCGACGCGGGTGGCCGTGATCTGGTCCTGGATGATCCGGAGTACCGAGGGAGTCACCGACTTGGACATAACCTCGAAGGCGCGTTGGAAGGGATTCACCGAGTCGATGAGGTTGATGGTGAGCTCGTCGATGTTGACGAACTTCTCGGCCATCTTGATGAACCGTTTGTCTCCGACTTCGCGAACCTCACCGTTCTTGACCACCGAGTCCACGACGACCTGCTGCCGCACCTCCTCAACCTGCGAGTCGCTGAGGTCCGGGTACTTTTCCCGGATGATCTTCGGGATCAGGACCTTGTTGGCGGTTTCTGCGTCGATCGAGCCCGCTGCTGCGCGTGCGAAGGTGTCGTCTTGCAAGATCGTAGCTTTCAGGTCGTTCAGGTCCGTCTCGACGATCTGCCTGACACGCTCCGTCGAGGGCTCCTTGAAGCCCTTGATCTTCAGCTGACCGGGGATCTTCGAGTCGTCACCATCGAACTTCTTGGTTTTGAAGGTGAAGTTCTGTGCCAGTACCTGCTCCATAAGCAACGATGCCGTAATGGCCTTCAGCATGTTGTTCACCGAGACCTTCACTTCACCTTGGGAGGCGTCGGGCTCAGCGATCAGGTTCGTGAACTGGGCATGCTCCTTGCCGGGGCTGTCGCGGGTGACGCGGCCGATGATCTGGATGACCTCGGTCAGCGAGGCACGGTACCCGACGGTCAGGGCGTGCTCGGCAAAAGGCCAATCGAAGCCTTCCTTCGCCATGCCCAGGGCGATGATGATGTCCACGGCGTCGCGCTCTTTCGAGGCGACATGGGAGAGATAGTGGAGCGTGTCAGAACGTTTTTTTTGGTCAGTGTCATCCACGAGGTCGGCGACGCGAAGAATTTCACCGGTGTCTTTGTGGCGAATGCTGATGATTCCGGTATCGGGGTCAGTGGCTTCGACGTGGCCGATCGCATCGATGATGAACCCGACTTCTTCGATCTTGTCCTTGGTGGACTCGCCCGAGTTGACGTTCGGAATATGAACGATGGTCTTTTTGTCCAAGTGCAGGACTTCACCGATAGCGTCCGTATAGCGGCCCTGATAGAAGTGGTGCCCGATGCCGAGCGAGTGAAGGTGCTCATAACCGTTCAGCTGGTCGTAGTAGTTGAACGTGACCGGCGTGAACTGTGCCTCGTCCTCAGCAGACAGAACCGGTACTGAGTCTCCGCGGAAGTACGAGCCGGTCATTGCGACGATGTGCACGTCCGAGCCGTTCATGACTTCACGCAGGAGCGCACCGAGGCGGTTGGCTTCAGTGTCAGCGGAGACATGGTGGAACTCATCGATTGCCAGCACGGTGCCGTTGAACGCTTCCGGTGCGAGCTTTTCAAAAGCGAACCGCAGCGTCGCATGCGTGCAGACCAGCGTGGCGTCGGGACCTTGAAGAAAGTCGATGAACGCTCCGACTTTGCCCTGCGAGGAACCGGCGTCGCAGAGGTTGTGCTCGGCTTTGATTTCCCAGTCGGCAAAGAATCCGTGTGAAGTGAGCTTCGTTGAGGAGAAGGAAGCTCCAATAGATCGCTCGGGGACGGCGACGATGACCTTTTTGCGGCCCTGGTTGTAGAGCTTGTCCAGCGCCACGAACATCAGCGCACGCGATTTGCCTGAGGCCGGCGGAGCCTTGATCAGAAGGTGCTGGGCATCTCTCTTGGCGAAGACGCGCTGCTGCATCTCTCGCATACCTAAGGCATCGGTGTTGACCGATGCCTTAGTGCGGGCATAGGTCACGTTGACGATGTTTATCGGCTTGTTCACTTCTTTTTGTTCCCTTTTACAGATTCTGCTGCTGTCATTGCCTCATACATAGCAAAGAGGTCTGACAATCTCAGCTCATCGGTTTCATAGACGCGCTTGGAGTAGATGGAATCCACCAGGGTGTCGACCTCGGCATGTGCCTGGCGCAGGTCGGCAGGCATCAAGTCCGGGTCGTACAACTCCGCAAGCGTCCGCTCACAGTGATACTCACGTACGTCGAGAATACGGAGCGCCGCAAAGGTCAGCATCTCTTTCACGGTGTCCGAAAGCGGCGGTACCGGAAAATTGTTATAAACGATCGTGTTCGAATAGCGATAGTCCGTTTTCAGACGACCGCCAACAGCTCGAGTCCACGTCATGTGCATTCTCGAAGTTAAGAACGCAAACACCCACGGTGCCGGGTTATACACAGTGAAGGCTAGGTCTGAAACAACTTCAGCGCCGCTCATGTATCCCAGTGGGATGTATTCTCTGCGCTCAGATGAAGTTTTCGGAACAATCACAAATTCTGAGCGTTGGAAACGTACCTCGTCAAACTTCCAGGGGGTCTTGCTCTTTTCACGTGTTGCAGCCTTCTGGCTTCGTAAACGGAAAAGTCGTACGTCCTCAAAGCGTTTAGCGAGGGCCGGGATGCATTCAGCTGCATGCTGCGTTTCCCGGTCGACCCATATACACCAGCGCTCAATATCGTTGATGTATTCGCGACTGCCAATGTACCGTCGAATAAAAGGCGCTGCTTCAGGGTATTCTGAAAGCAAGGCCTCTCGTTCCGGAGTTTCAAGTATCAACGTCCCGTTATCTGTCGGCTGACTTCCCCTGCCCATAGCAGGTAGTGCAATAGACAATGGTTTCGTACGGCGTCCAATAAACGTATTGAGTCCATCCACCAGATACCCATTGATGTTGCTTGCCTGAAGCCTCACACCATCAATGTAGAGGTACTTGGGTTTCAGCTGAGTGTTTCGCAGATTGATTACTGCTACGGTCACGCCCGCATTTCGTTTGGCACTATTCGTCCACTTGAACGATGTATAAGCGTAGCCGATTTCAATTCCCATTTCGAAGATCATGGGGAACATCAGGCCAACATGCTCACCCTGAGTGACAGAGTTTGTAGTCACGAAGGAAAGTTCTGCGCGCGTATTATGAATATAGTCGACTCCCTTGATGAACCACAAAGCAATGTAGTCGAGCGTCTTCGAGTATGTGCGATTGCCAAACACATACCCGTAATCGATCTTCTGCTCCTTGCTTTGCATGCTGTAGCCAGAATAGGGAGGGTTTCCGACGAGATATATCTCGCCAGAACCATCGTTTGGGCAAATTTGCTGCCAGTCGAGGCGAGTCGCGTTGCCGGCTTGGATCTGCCCTGTTTCTTTCAAGGGGATTAGTGGGATGGAGAGGTTGAACTTCTCCTTGAACTCGGAATTCATCTGGTGCTTGGCAATCCAGAGGGAGAGGATCGCCACCTCGACAGCGAAGTCGTCGATCTCCAGCCCGTAGAAGTTCTCGATGTTGATCTTCGACTCGGCGTACAGCATCTGGTGCTTCGGATCGATCTCAAACAATCGTTCCAGGATGGCATGCTCCAGACGGCGCAGTTCCTTATAGGCAATGATGAGGAAGTTGCCGGACCCGCACGCAGGGTCGAAAACCTTGATTGCGCTGATACGTTCGAGCAGTGTTTCAAGCTTTTTGACGGAGTCGAACCCTGCATCGAACTGTTCCTTCAAATCATCCAGGAAAAGCGGCTCGATGGTACGGAGGATGTTCGGCACCGACGTGTAGTGCTGGCCCAGGTCGCTGCGCTTGCCCGGGGTGACAATGGCCTGGAACATCGAGCCAAAAATGTCTGGGTTGATGTCGCGCCAGATCAGTGTGCCCGACTCAATCAGCAGGTCGCGGGCCTTTTTCGTGAACTGCGGGACAACATGCTCTGGTGACATCGTGAATAGCCGGCCGTTGACGTACGGGAACCGTGCCAGGTGCACTGGCTTCTTTGCGGCGTCTTTAGTATCGAGCGCCCTGAAGACCTCCGTGAGAAAGTCAGCGACGTCAGAGCCGTCGGGCTGAGTATGCGAGCCGATTGAGTTGGTGAAACCCCCCTCGTCAAAGATCCCGGTGTCTTCGGCGAAGAAGCAGAATAGGAGCCTGGTGAAGAACACGTTGAGCGCATGACGCCCGTGTGCCATGCCGAACATTTCGGGGTTTGCTGCCAGCAACTCATCGAAAAGTTTGCCCATCCGCTCGGCAGCTTTGACGTCCGCGTGCGCCTCGGCGACGTATTGTGCCTTTTCCATGCCGGCCCAGGGCAGGAAGAACGTGAAGTGCTGGTCGACGTTCCGGATCGGGATCATCAGGTTCTCGCCGGTCTTCGTGTCGATGGCCAGCAGTTCCGTGTAGTCGGTGACGATCACGAAGCGGGTGTTGTACCGGACGACCAGCGGTGAAGTCTTCAGTTCGTCGATGACCGCGAGAGGATCACCGGTCGTCTCCTTGAAGTAGACGACGTTCTTCTGTGCTACTTCAGTCGACGGGTCGTGGGCGACGTTGAGTGAGCCATTCCGCAACCTGGTCACGTTGCCTTGTGGCTTGCCGTAGGCCAGCAGCAAGCTGAAAATGAACTCTTGATCGTAAGACTCACGGCCCCCGAGCGGGGCAACACGTTCCTCGACGGCTTTCAGGTTGAGCTTCACCATGAACGAGTTACCGTCGCGAACGTGATCCCATCATGGGCCGCCGGGCTCTTGGTGATTGGGCCCTTTTCCCTGAGGCAAGCTGAAATACCGTCGGCAGACGACCACGGTTCACACACGATTGTTACTCCTTACATGGCAGGGCGGAAGCCCAGTACCTCCTCGTGATCTTATCCGGGACTGTGGGGCGGTTGTTTTCAATCCAGCGCGTCACACGAGGGCAGCGGTTATCCATGCCTCCGATAGGCGCACTTGTCAGGACCCGACGGCAGATGCCACACCGAAGCCTCACTCAAGGCTGCGGTGTCCTTGTACTCATCGGTCAGGGTCGCGGTGCCCATACTTGGACAGCTCGACCTCGCTCGATTATTGCAACAGTTAAGTTGCCTTGATAGACTTTGTATATGCAACATATTTGTGGCATGCGCAATGTCTATCAGCCGCCCGGAAAGGCAACATGACCACCTCAACGCTCACCGCCCCCGCTCCAAAGAAGTTCTCCATGACCACCGGCAAGAAGATCGCGGGTTCTGTTGCCATCGTCGTTACGGCAGCTGCCCTGGCCGGCGCCGGCACTTTCGGCGACTTCTCCAACAGCACCAACGCCAGCCAAGAGGTAAGCACGGGCTCGGCCGGCCTCACGATGGGCTACAACACCTTCAATAAGCCTGTATCCGGGTTTTTGCCGGGTGACTCCGTGGAGCGACTCGCGTCGTTCACCAACCCGGGCACCGCTGAGCTGAAGGACGTCCTCCTGGATGTCACCGTCAATGAGTCCAGTGCCCTGACCACAGACCCCGTCAACGGCCTTCAGGTCTCCGTCTCGAACTGCCTCGTCCCGTGGACGGTCGACCCCTCCGGCGCTGACTTCTGCTCAGGCTATGAGTGGAATGTTGTGCCTCCCACCTCCATCGCTGCCCTGGCTGCTCAGGCCCCGACGGCGCTCCCGACCATGCAGTCACTCGTTGGTGGCGGGGTCGACAACCTGCGCGCGGTCATCTCGTTGCCCTCCACAGCGGACGTGTCCTTCCAGAACCTGTCTGCGGAAGTTGATTTCTCGTTCACTGGCACCCAGCGCAACGGCAAGCTCATCAACGACTGACCCGACCGACCCCTAAGGCTGCACAGCAATGAACACTGCGAACGACTTCCATGACGTAGCCGCTATTGCTGTGCAGCCTGGGGGCAGACCGGCCCGCTTCAAGACTTCGGCGCGAAAGGCTAGCAGCGCGGCCGCCACGACAGTACTCATTGTCGCGGTGGCTGCGCTGCTGTTTCTGGGCATCGCTCCGCGGTTCCTTGGCTATCAGACCACAACGATGCTCACGGGCTCGATGGCCCCAATGATCAACCCCGGCGATGTCGTGGTCACCACCCCGGTTCCCGTGACCGACATCCAGGTAGGCGACGTCATCACCTACAACATCCCGGTCGAAGACAGGCGCAACGTCACTCACCGGGTCGCTGAAATCGTGACCGACCCAGAGGGGCGGATGGCCGTCCGCACGATGGGAGACGCCAACCCCGGCAGGGATTACTGGACCGCCGTGCTGGATGCCCCAAACGTCGATCGATACGCCTTCACGATCCCTCATCTCGGAACCGCGATCCGTGCACTGCGCGAACCCTTGGCCCAGAACACGCTCAGGTATGGGGTGCCAGTCCTTGCGCTTTGGATGATCGTGGGCATCTGGTGGAAGAAACCAGGGTCCGAGGAGCGACCCGCGGAGCCCGGAAATGAAGCCCTCCGCCAGTAGCCCTGACCACGCAACAGCCCTGTAGCCGATCCCTGGCCGCGGGGCTGTCTTGTTCCCTAAATGTTCCTCGCTATGCATCAGGTCTGTGGCAATGGTAGCCTTGAGATGAAACGCACGTGTTGCATGACAGGAGCGAATCTAGCGCACGCCGGAGCAACCCAACACACCGAAAAAAGGAACCCATGAAACTCCGAATTGCCGCCGCCTTGATCGTCCTCCCGCTCCTGGCCGGATGCGGAGACGGGCCGGCCGACAAGAGCTCCGCGCAGGCCGTCCCCTCCTCTACGCCTCAGCCGACCCAGATTGAGCAACCCGCTGAGACGATGGCAGCCGCCTCCTCAGTGCCGGAGAATACCGAGCCGCCCCTGGCGCAGATGGTTCTCGACCTGACCAAGCAGACGCTGACAGTGCCGAGTGCTGCTTACGGCCCCCTGTCCATCCCCGTGCTCGCCCCCGGGGGGATCAATACCGGCACAAAGCCGGTCGACGACGCTCCCGACGGGGACTACAGCCACTGTGGCGATCAGGTTGCAGGTTCGGCCTGGGAGCCTGATCTTCCGGACGGCGGCGGACACGAGGACACCCATCTGGTGCAGTTCATCACTTTTGATCCGGGTTGCTGGGCGATCCCTATTATCAGTGGCCACACAGTCGTCGTTCCGCAGCAGGTGAGCATCGAGGACGGGCCAACGGTGGCTACCAAGGAGCTGTTGCCGTCAAGCATGGCTTTTGTCGTCGAGGGCATCTCACCGGTGCCCGAAGCCAGCCTGCTCTCCCTCGGGCTCGCCGCGCTGGGGAAAATCAAGGTCAACTGGCCGGCCAACACAGAGACCGCGACAAGGGTCTCATGATGCACATGGATCGCCCGCGCGTACAGGTCATCCCGTTCAACCCGGAGTCCATCCATCCATCAGGAGAAAGCAGCACAATGAAAACCCAGTCCCTGGCCGTTCTGGCCGCTGTCACCGTCGCGCTGCTGACTGGCTGTGCCGGCAGCCAGGTGGCCACCGATGTTCCTGCTCCGCCCGCGCCCGCCATCGAGCCGGTAAGTGAAGGCTCAAACCCCATCGTCATTGACCTGGCCAATCAGACAATGACTATCCCTGGGACCCAATACGGGTCTACCAGCATCCCGATTCTCGCCGCCGGCGACGTCCTGGCAGGCTCCTCGATCCTGATGGCAGAGCCTGCCGATGCGCTGGCGTATGTGCACTGTGACGACCGCACCACTGCCTGGGCCACCGAGCCGAGCGCCGAGGCCGCCGGTGCGTGGGCGCGTCCGCTGCAGCTCGTCACCTTCGACCCTGCATGCCTCGACGTCGCTTCCATCCACGGCCACGCCATCGTGGTTCCGCGAGTGGTCAGTGAGCACCAGGGCGAAGAAGGTGGAGTGGATCAGTGGCTGACCGAAGGCAGGGAGATCCTGGTCATCGGTGAGTCTCCGTATCCTGACCCCAACAAGGCACCGATCACCGGCGGCAAAATCGAATGGCCCGATGATCGTATGGTGCATCTGCGAGGGTTGAACTACGAGCCCCGAGGGTAGGACGAACGAAGGGCGTGGAGGCGGCCTGCCTCCACGCCCTTATTGGTTGTTATGCCGTCTCGGATAACGCCCTGCGGCGCTCCAGGTGGCGAAGGATGAGCGGCTCGCGCTCCTTGACCTCACGGACATCCCAGACGCGGCGGGTGCCGATCACTCCGGCGTGCGCAGGCAGCAGCTTGCCGCGGGAGGCCCATTCGCCCGGGACCCTGGCTCCGCCCTCCCCCAGGCCGAAAGCCTCGGCAATCATGACGGCGTCCACGAAGCCGAGGACGTGCGGGAGACCTTCAAAATCTTCCCGGCGCCGGGCGAGCTCCTCAAAGTCGAGCGGCTCGCGCTCGATGCGCGGTGCGTTCCGGGAGACAGTCCCCTTGGCGGCCAGGATCTTCGGCGTGGCCTTCTCCAGGTCGTGGAGGTCCCAGACCATGGATCCCCCGAGAACCCCGACAGGCCGCGGCAGGACGGCGCCCAGCCCGTAATCGTAGGTCTTGGTGACCAGCTTGTTGAGCCGTGCGCGATTGAAGCCAAGGGCAGTGTGAAGCCGGCCGGAATCCACTGCGCGGCCGAGGGGTTCGAAGCTGATGGACATACGTTGGAGTATACGGCAATGCAACTTGTATGTTGCGTTTTCTCGAGTCCCAGCGTTTTGCAGAGTAGACGGCGATTCCCATTTTCACCCACGGCGAACTTCTCCCATGGAGTAGACGGGGATACGTGTTTAGGGCTAAAGTTTGAGGTGTCAGCACAACCACACTAAGCAAAAGGAAAAGCCATGGAAGCCGTACCCGTCTCGATCTTCGCCAACCTGGACCCGCAGGAAATTCTGGACCGCCTGGATGAAATCAAGGCCGCAGCGAAGTTGCGATTCCGAAAGGCACCGTCCACGCACTGTTCGCGGTCCTCGAACGGCGGATCCCCGAAGTTGGCCCGGCCTTCGAAGAGATCCCCGAGGGGCGACTGAGCCCGGATGCCATCGAATATGTGCTGATGGCCGCGAAGGACGCAATGGCTGCCCGCAGCGCGTACCTCGCAGCTGCCTGACAAAGGACCGCCGGGTGTGGTGATCTCAGGCACATTCTGACCGCTGGCGGTAAGGGCAATCCCGGCCGCCGCACACATTAACTATGTAAGGCCCAAAACACCGCAGCACAATCCATCGAAAAGAGACGCCATGTTCCAGCCCAGCCTTTCCTTCCTCTCCCAGCCCATCCCCGAAGCCATGAAGACCCTTAGCTCGTTCCGCAGCGTTGATGACCTGCCGGAGACACTCGTGCACGGGGTCGTCGATACGATCGAGGCGCTCATGGATTGCTTCCCCGATGTTCAGCGCGAATACCACCGCATCTTCGACCTCAACGTGACTGCCAGGAACGACGACTTCAACTGCATCGAAACGGCCCAGCGGCTCCTCGCCCCGGCTGTTGAGGCGGCGACCTACCCGCTGCAGACCGAACACTGCCTGATGTCCGTCGATACTCCACTGGCGGAGGCGCTGACTCCGGACCATGCCATGATGCTGCTCCGTGAAAGCTACAAGGACGTCAACGCCAATCACAACGAACATGAATGGGAAGTCCTCTACCAGTTGATGTTGCGCCTGCTGGACGGGCACCCTGAGCTCAAGGCCACGGTCGAGCAGGGGATGGACTCAGGAGAAGACTTCGATTACTTCGCGGTGGCGTATGCCGGCATGGCCGAAGCCAACGACCGGACGGACCACGTAGAGCCCGAACTGGCGATGGCAGCCTAGGTGGAATCTGTCCTGCCGGCTATATGGGCCAAGATCGCAGGGGGCTTCGCACACATTGAAGCCCCCTCGGTTGGCCTCCTCGAGCTCCTCGCCGTCACCCTGGTCGCGGCGGCCGTCTCGACCATCCCCGTGACCTGGCGGTTCTTCGCCCTCTTTGTGACCCTGGTCCACGAGCTGGGACATGCTGTCGCCGGAATCATGACAGGGCGGATCGTCACCAGCATCAAGCTGCGCTTCGATCACTCCGGGGTTACCAGCAGCTACGGCAACCTGGGCGGCCCGGGTGAAGTCTGGTGTACCTTCTGGGGCTACCCCGTCCCCGCGGTCGTCGGCGGGGCTCTCATCTGGGCCGGCCTGTCAGGCTGGGCGCCGGCGGCGCTCTCCATTGGCGCCATCGTTCTTCTGGCCACCGTCCTGGTCATCAGGAACTGGGCCGGCCTGTCAGTGGTGCTGAGTGTCATGGCCGCGTCCATCGCTTTGCTCTTGCTCGCTTCGGGCGAAATCCTTGGCTACGCAACAGTGTTCCTGGGTATCGGCCTGCTGATCGGGTCTGTCCGGGACTGGTTCAAAGTCCTGAGTGTCCACACGAGCCGACAGGATGAGATCGAGACCTCGGACGCGCAGATCCTTTCCCGCTTCACCGGGATCCCCTCCCCCGTTTGGCTGGGTCTGTTCGCCGTTCCAATCCTCGGAGCGTGGTTCTTTGCCGCCACCTCGGTCCACCAGGTATTCGCCGCCGCTACCGCCTGAGCACCCGCGCCCCACGTACACTGGGGCGTATGGTACGCGGAATGGACAGTGGCGGACGAGTCCTCCAGTTGATCAAGGCCCTCGAGGACGAGCAGTTCGCCGACCCGTCGGATGATCAATCCGAGCTGCCACCCAGGACCGCCACCAGCACGATCAGCGCCGCCGTCGCCGTCGCCGCCGAGACGAAGGATGTCATTCAGGTCCTTGTCGATGAGGCCCTGACCAACGGCGCCACCTGGGGAGAGATCGCCGCAGCGCTTGGGCTGGCGAACCCTTCATCGGCCCACTACCACTACGGGCCCAAGGCCGGCCGGAACTCGCCCGAGGACCGGGAGGCGAAGCTGGCCGCACAGCGCGAGCGGATTGCGGCCTACCGGAAGACCACCCAGCCCAAACTGGAGCTGCCAGGGCTGTCCGCGTTGGAGGCCGGCCGGCGCCTCGGTGTAGACCGGCGAACAGTGAAGCAGCTAGCACTCCGCGGCGAGATCGAGACGGTGACTGTGACCAGCGCCAGCGGCAAAGAGTCCATGCGCTACCTGCTCCCCGAGCAGCAACCTTCCGCCTCCGAATAGCCCCGCCAGCAGTAGCCTGGCCAACACCAGTCCGATTCAACGGGAATGAGTGTCCCTCCGCGAGTGCCGCATTCCCAGCATCGATCCGAGCTTCACCGCCACTGCTATGGAAGACAACACCACGGAGGCCGGCCTGGGCGAAGCCACCGAGGCATACAATGACGCGGTCTTCACCGAAGTATCCCCGGTCATCGTGGCAGCCCTCACCGCGGCCGGAGTCACCTGCGACCAAGACGGCAACCCCAGAGACGGCGTCGCGGCAGCAGGAAGCGTCGGCGGCGGCCATGCCCGCGAGGACATCGTGATCGTTGACCCGGCCGGCTCTGTCCGGAGTCCGGACGAAATCCTGGAGCGGTGGATCTCCCTGGCACAGGCAGACCTGGACGCACAGAGCGACTAAGCCCCACCGCAGGACCGCCCGCCGGCACCCCAGCCAGGTGAACGGTTCCGCCCCCCTGCGATTCCCTTTGAGGGGATACCGATCATGCAACAGATCTGATATGCTCTTCAGTAGCGCAACAGATATGTGGCATTAATCCGCGAGAGGCAAGAATGACGACCGGATCAACACGCAGCATCCTGGCAGGAGCCCTGGCAGCCAGCCTGCTGCTTGCCACGCCGCTTGCGGCAAGTGCAGCGACGCACGCCCTCGTGGACGCGGCCGCATATGAAGGTGCAGAGATCCCCTCGACCAGGGCCGAACTGACGTTCACCGGCTCGGTGGTCCCCAACGCCCCGGTTTACAGCGAGCCGGCCAGCTCCAGCAAGACCATGACCCACGTCCTGCCCAAGGTCCGGGCCCTCGGAGCGGCGGAAGACCGAGTCACGGTATCTGCGCCCTTCACCGCCCACAACGAGCAGTGGGTCGCAATCCTGGTGCCGGAAACCGCCTACGGGACGGACACGGCCAAGAGCACGCTGGCCGCTCCCGGCGTCGCCTACATCCGGGCCGGGACCGTGACGCTCCACGAGACGGAAGCCTTTGCGCAGCACATCCCCAGCACCAAGGCCGACCTGGTAACGACGATCGAGCTGACCCATCCGACGGGCCTGTACAAGCAGCCTGTGGAGTCCTACGAAAATGACCTGAAGAAGTCCACGAAACAACAGGGCGACGTGCTGAAGTCCTCCGCCATCTTCGAGAACTTCGGGAAATCCTGGGTCGCAGTAGAGGCCGAGGGGCTGGTTCCAGGAGGAATCGCTTACATCCTGGCCGACAAGCGGTTCTCAATCGTGGCGCCTGTGAAGGAAGCATCCCCCACTGCTGCACCGGCTGCCGGCGAGGTCCAGGCAGGCCCTGCTGCGCCCTCAGCGCCGACCGCCCAGCCCGCCCCGACGGCATCTGCAGCTCCCACCGTTCGACTTGCCGAGCCGGAAGCGGAGTCCGACACATTCGGCAAGATTCTTGGCCACGTGGCGGCGACCATCTTCGCCGCCCTGGTCATGGTCTACACCCTCTTCATCCTCAAGCGACGCCCCGTCGAAGCCGAGAAAGGCTAACCATGAAAACCAGCCAGGCTCCGAGTCGGACTTCCGTCGAGACCAAAGTTATAGAGGGCATCTTCTTCACCGTCCTCTTCGGCTTTTTTCTCCTCTTCGGCTTTATCGGCGACCGCCCTTCACGGGCCAAAGGGGACGTCAATGAAGGCTGGCTCGCCACCAGATCACAGTGGCCCTCGGCTGCCTTCTACACGGTGCTGCCGCTTTTCGTGATGGTCACGTTCGGTGTGTGGGGCTTTGCCCTGCTCCCGCTAATGGTTCTCGTTGTGGCCCGGCGGCTCTCCGCCAGGAAGGGCGCCCCGTATGAACTGAAGAAGATCCACGGTGACATCACCGAGCTCCTGGCAGAAGGCCGGGTCCGAAACGTTGTCCGCGTCGGTACCGCAGTGGCCTTGGCCCTGCAGCTGGCGACCATGTTCGGCCTTCCGGCCTCGTTCTTTGCCGCTCTCGCTTCGACTGTCGTTTGGGGCACCTGGCTTTACCTGGCCTACGGCGCCTCCAAGATGAATGCCGCGACCGATATGAGGGACAAGGCCACCAAGGCGAAATTCACGGGCATCTTCGCTAAGGCGTACTCCACGCCCGAGGGCAACTGGGACGAATCCACCTTCACCGACGAGGGCATGACGCTGATTGTTGCCCCGGTACCTGTCGGGGCTGTGCTCCACTTCGCCCAGGCCGACAGCATTCTGGCCCAGGTGGCCCCTGAATGGGAGATGAACCACCAAGAGTCAAGCAAGGACGTGATCGTCCTGAATGCAGCATCTGATGAGACCGTCCAGCGCCGCCTGGAAGAATCCCGCTCCGGCGGGCTCATCGCCGGGAAACTCTCTGACGCTTATGCCACCACAGCTACCCCGGTACGCGCCGCCGTGAGCATCACTGCAGACGACCTCTACTAAGAAAGGACCAAACCCATGTTGAGCTTCCTCAAGCCCCGCAACAAGGCATTCGGCTTTACGTCCCAGGACGATGAAGTTGCGATGGCATACCTCGCCCTAGTCAAAGACAACGACGTCATGGGCGCTACCGCCCTGCTCGATCAGCACGGGTGGACGTTCGAACACTTCACCGCTGTGCTTGATCACTTCCATCCGGAGCGCGTCTACAGTGACGCAGAAATGGCAGCCGCAAGGGCCGCCGTGGCCCTCATGCAGGGAAAGGATGAAAAGGGCGCCAAGAAGCTGCTCAAGAAGCTTAAGCTTGACACTAAAGACGTCTCCCCTGCAGTGGAGCAGTACTGGGCTGCATTCGGGCTCGATGACTCGGTTGAAGCCGGGGCGGCTGGCTCGGATGGCGCGGGTGAGGCCGCCTTCCAGCAGGAGACGTCGGTTGGCGCAGTGGAACGCATGTTCGTAGACGTGCCTGCGGAGTACCAGGACTCGATCGAGGAACGCGCGAAACTGGTGGCCGCCCTATGGCGCAAGTTCGGGTCCGACTGGCAGGTTGAGTCCTTCAACGCCGACTCATCCGAGGTCGAGGCAGTTCGCGGCGAGCGGCCCGCTATGCGACCTGGCGCCAGCGTCTATGGCGCCGGCCCCAGCGCCACCACGGGTAACGGGGCGGCCATCGCAGCCGAACATACAGCACACGGTCGCACGATGCTCGGTTATGACCCGTTCAAGCGCGAGGTGGAAGTCGCCGTTCTGCCACCCGCGACGCTGGAGCTGCGCAACCGGCTTCTCCGGAAGCTGCCCAAGCAGAATTCCTGGGAACTGGAGCTGCTGCCGATCTTTGGTGTACGCGACGGGGTCGGACACCTCGCCCAGGTCATCATTTCGAGGGCGGACACTGTTTCGCCGGAGCGCGCCAAGGAGCACGCCCACTGGCTGGGTCTGGCCAAGACAGTCATCGGCCATAACGGTTGGTGGGTGAAGATTGACGACGCGACAGGAGTCGTCACCATGAATGCCGGAGTACCGATTAAGGTCCCGTCGAGGGCTCCGTACGACTTCGACGTCATCGAATCCGGCAAGTGGGGCGAGCTAGTCGTCGGCCGTGACGCTTACAACAAGCCGGTCATTGTTGATCTCGCCGCAACCCCCCATGCCTTGGTTGTCGGCCGCACGGGTTCTGGCAAAAGCATCTTCATCCAGACCATGATCTTCTCGGCGTTGGTTCATGGCTTTGACTTGGCCATCCTGGATCCTTCTAAGAGGGGGTTGGACTTCAGGTGGGCCCGTCCTTACGTCCGTGACGGCGGCTGGGGGTGCCAGAACTTCCCCGAGGCGCTGGAGGCCATCAAGGGTGTCTATGCGGAGGCGACGCGACGTCTGGAAATTCTCGATGGGCTGAACGTCCCGAAGTGGAATGCTCTCTCGAAGGAGGACCAGGCCAAGTACGGGATCAGCCCCATCCTGGTCGTCCTTGACGAGGGGACGTCTTTGGCCAAACTGATCAGCATCCCCAAGACTCTGGAAAAGGAGGATCCGCTCTACCTCGAGATGACCGAAATGAACTCCTCCAAGGAGCTCATTCTGATGTACGTGGGGAAGATTCTCCGCGAGTGCCGGTTCGTGGGCATCCACCTGATTTTCGGAACCCAGCGCTTCGGGGTGCAGGAAATTGGCCAGGGAGCCGGCGAATTGCGAGAGAACATGCCCGCAAGAATCATTCTTGGGCGTACCTCAACGAGCTCCCTCGCCATGGCCTGTGCTGATCCCCAGGATGCAGCAGAGGCCTACGAGATTGCTCACGGCTTCGCAACAGCGGACCAGGACCCCTCTGACACCGAGCGCGAAGCCACCCCGGGGCGCGGACTCGCGGAGATTGACGGCCGCGGGCATGTGGCGCTCCAGGGTGCCTATGCACCCGAAAATGAGCTCGTGGAGCGTCTTGTCGCCCTCGAAGTTCCGCGCTACGAGGGCGACCGTCGCCCGATCGTCCTGGAGAGGGAATCCCCGTTCGGCACCGTGGAGCCTGCCCCCACCTACTTCAAGCCCGTTGAAAACGAGGTGGTAGATCTCGAGGAGATGGCGCTCAGCCTCGACGATCTGGAGGAAGACTCCACGATGGTCGAGACCCTTGTGGAGATTCCCGAGCTCGACTGGAGTGCCGCCTTCGAAACTGACGCGCCGGACGCGCCGGCTCCGGCCGACCCGGACTGGGACGAACCCCCCGCAGCAGCCCCGGCCACTCCGGCCTGGCACGACGAGGACGATGACCCTTTCGCCGATAAGCCTGCGAGGCCGGAAACCCGCGTCGCCGTCCCCGATGAGGATGACGACCCGTTCGGCGGAACGCCTCCCGCAAAGCCGAAACCCAAGATCGACTTCGAGTGGTAACCGCAACGAGCAGTGTAAGCAATCCAAACCCAACAGAAAGTGGCCCCATGGAAACCCAGCCCCGCGTCCGAGCCGCGTACCGCACCCGGACTGTCCCAACCAGCCAGCGCCAGGTGAGCCGCATGGTTCTTGCCGTCCCGGAGCCTTTCAACCCGTACACCCTCCCCGTCGGGCGTACGGCGATTGAGTGGGCACATTGGGGCGCCCGGGCGCTCGTTCTGAGCATCGTGGCGACTCTCATTTGGGACCGCGGAACGATGATCCGGCACGAAACCAGGGGGCAGATCACTCCGTTGGCCGCGCCCGCACAGTGGGCTTCCGCCGCAGTCCTGAGCCTCGGCTCGCTGGCAGCGGCCTTCCTCCTGGGTATGCCGTGGGGCGCCATCCCGCTGGCCTTCGGTGCTGCGGTGATGACTCGCCGGGTGCTCGCCGCCGGGGGTATGGAGTTGACGGTGGAGGGCGCTACGTACCAGCCGATCGGCAAGGTCGTGCTGGCCGGCCTAGGTATCGGTGCCTGGTGGGGCTCCATCTTCCTCGGCGGTCTGGTCCAGTCCCTTACCTCTTCGCTGACCTCAAACCCTGTTGCCAAGATGGCCGGAGAATCTTCGGTGGCAGCAATGAAGAAGCAGACGACCGGAATCGCAGACACCATCCTGTCAGCCGGCTCCCTGGTCGGCGGTGTGCTGGTCCTGATCGCAGCCCTCTGGTGGGCCCGCACAACCTACCTGGCCGCCACGAGCCAGGAAGCCGCCGCCGTCAGCGAACAGACCATCGATGCAGAGGAGACCGAAAATGTGTAGGTCCATAGCTGAAGCGGGAAACCGTGCGCATCCGCACTGCCTGATTCACAGCGCGGAGGGTAAGGCCGAGGCCCGCGCGGCCGGCAAACTGCAGGACGCCGCCACAAGCCTGTTCGATGCAATCAAGCAGCGGCTGTCCGACCTCGGCACCGCGAAGACCGGGGAGGAATCCGAGCAGATCCTGTCCCGCTGGCGGCAAATGCTCTCGCAGGTCATGGGTGCCTGGGACAAGGCGAGGGTCAGGCTCCGGGAGAAGCGGGATGCTTTGGCCAAGAAGCGGGCCGAGCACTACGCGGAGAAGGTTGCCGCAGTGAAGAACACTGAGAAGCGCGCAGCTGCTGAAGTAGCTGTCCGGAATGCAGAGGCCGCCCAGCTGGAATTCGAGGCGGCCGAGGACGCTCACGAAGAGGCGCACTGCATGGAGATGCGGACCCGCGAGGCAGAGGGGTTCTGCAGCGCCAATGCCGTGGCTCATTGGGATCACTCGATCGCGCGGGCCGAGGCGGAGGATGCCCGGACCGCCAGGGACCAGGCCTGGGAAAAGCTGAAGCCGATCGATGACAAATTTGATCCGAGAACCGGGGCGCCCACCCCCAGGAAGCAGAAGTACCTCGCAGCCCAGCGGTACGCCGAATCGACCGCCCGGATCGAGACCTATTTGGAGGGCGTCGCGAACAACACCCCTGTCCACAGTGAGGCCGTGGCGGACCT
This sequence comes from Pseudarthrobacter raffinosi, assembly GCF_023913835.1. Classification (NCBI taxonomy): domain Bacteria; kingdom Bacillati; phylum Actinomycetota; class Actinomycetes; order Micrococcales; family Micrococcaceae; genus Pseudarthrobacter; species Pseudarthrobacter raffinosi. The sequence goes on from NZ_JAMXBG010000011.1 coordinate 68,023, forward strand.
GGAGGCAGCAAAGGCCAGGCTGGAGGCAGCGCGGGTGAGCCTGACGGGGGCCAAGGCCATCAGGCATTCAGCCCTTTCCATGGGCCGGCCGCCGGCAGAGGCCTGGACCAAGGAGGAAGCGGTGGCAGCCTGACCCACAGATCTCCAAAGGACGGCGGAGCCTGACGGCTCCGCCGTAGTTCTGTGTTCCTGCAACAACATGCCACTGATATGTTGCAAATTAGGTCAAAGTCGTATATTGTCAAATGGAGACTACAAGTTACGAACTCCTAGCCCTACCCAAAACTCCCACGAAAGGGGAAGCAAAATGGCCGTCACACCCATCGCCAACACCCTGGTCGGTGTCCTTCTCGCCGCCGGCGTCGGCAGTGGCGTCCTCGTCATGACCCAAGAAATGGTTGACCAGGGGGAAGAAATGGCGCACACCACCGTCATGACTTCTGATCTCCAGGCCTGCCAGGGCGACTTGATCTACAACGCCGCTTTCGCGGGCGGTAGGTTCACCCAGAGTGGGGCTGCTGCCACCGTCGCGGAATGCAAGGTGACCGATGGCACCGTCCTTACCGTCAAGGTCTCCCCCAATGGCCGCGAGTTCACGTTGGTCGCGACCAGCGACGAAGCCCCTAACTACAAGGTGGTTTCCGACTCCGCAACGGGTGGCGGTGCGGAAACCGCCCCGAGGGCTTGAGTGCCTTCGACCACACTGGCACTAAAGTCATGCAATTGGCAGCACCCCGCGAAGTTACCGACCACGATGAAAGCGACCCAGTAATGTCCCTCCCCCGCCGCATGGCAGTTCGCGCACCAGTCCTGGTCATTGCCGCGGCGCTCCTTCTCAGCGGCTGCAGCCAACTCCCGGAAGGCCCGACAGCAGCTCCCGATGCCACCCCACAGATGACTGCACCCGCTGCCATCGCTCCCGGCGCCGCCCCAGCGGAGCTCCAGGAGCTGAGATACGACACTGTCGCAATGACGCCAGTCATTGATGGCGACGCCGGGCCGACAGGAGAGGTTGCCCAGCCGGGCGCTTCGAAGGTCACGGTGTTTGACGCGGTGGACGGCAATCCGCTCGCCCTCCTATCTCCCGCTGAGTCAGTCCCGGTCATCGCCCATTCACCCGGCTGGGTGCGGGTCATGCTGCCCTCCCGCCGGCTCCTGCCTACTCAGGCACGGCCGAAAGGAGGCGTCACGGCCCCGGATCGCGTTCTGAAGCAGTTCGTCAATCGCGGCACCGGCTGGATCAAGACCTCGGAGGTGACCATTAAGACGGGCTTGCCGCGGGTCTTCGTGAGCAAGGACAACAACCGTCTGGAGGTTATCAGTGCAGCCGGGCGGCCCCTGGCGGTCTACCATGCCAACATTGGAGCAGGCGTCCCCGAGGGGCCGACCTTCATCTCGTCCGGGATCGGTGTCGCCGCCGGCTGTGGTGATGCCGCGCCGATCAAACTGTCAGCCCAATCCGAGACCGAGGACGGCTACCGCGGACAGTCCGTCTCGCCAGTGTTCATCGCGGGGCCCAGCGCGGAGTGCAGCTACACCGCACAGGACGTTGCGGACATGAAGCCGCGGATGATCCAGCTCTCCCCGGCAGACGCTACGCAGCTCGCCTCGTTCCTGCAGCCCGGCATCGAGCTGGACGTCGTCGCCTCTGTCCAGCCGGAGGTTTCCTGATGGCAGATCCCCAGGACCTCGCGGCCGCGCAGCTACGCCGGCTGGTGAATGAGGCCGCAGTCGAAGGCGGCATCTCCCGGATGGCAGCCGTTACCCTGGTCGGGGAAGAGCTGGTGCGCACCGAACAGGAGGTCGTTGCGGATGCTCGGCGCGAAGGCGCCACCTGGCAGCAGGTCGCCGACGAACTGCGGCTGGCCTCGCGGCAGACAGCCCAAGCGAAGTTCAGTGAAGACCGGACTGCTGTTGCCCTGCCGGGGATGCCCGCGGCAGCCATGGCCCGGCGACTGGGCAACGTTCACCACCAGACCGTAGCTGCACACCCTGAGCGGCATGGCATCATCGTCCGCGCTTATCCCGGCGCTGCCGGCAAGCCACCACGCAAGCGGTACTTCCTGCCCGGCGATCCGGGCCTCGAAGCGGCACGCGAGGAGTAGGGGGCTCGCGTATTGCCACATACCCGTTGCAGTGTTAATGTGGAGGGAGTGCAACACTTCTGTTGCCCTTGGCCACACTCACCACAGATTGGACCATCTTGACCCTCACCACTGCCTCCGCGCTCAGTCTTCCCCTTGGCACCAGCCCCGAGGGGGAACCCGTCATGCTCAATCTCGATGCCAATCCTCATACACTCGTGGTCGGCCCCTGCGGGTCAGGCAAAACCGTCCTTCTGCGTCACCTCGTAGCCGGAAGCTCTGCCGCCGGTGCTAAGACCACTGTCATCGACCTCATCCGCCATGGCGTCGGCTTCCGGGATTTGTTTACGGCGGACAAGGTGACCGACCGAACCGCAGCGGCCAGTGAGCTCGAAAGCACCGCGTCGGAGATCGCGCGTCGCGGCGAGCTCTTCGCCAAATACAACGTCGATCACTGGCAGCAGCTCCCCGAGAGCGTCCGCAGGGAAGACGGCATCCACCCCATCGTGATTTTCATCGATGAGTACGCATCCACCGTCCACAACAACCAAGTGCCGACCAGCCTCGACAGCAACTCCGACATGTACCGGGGGATCCTGGAGCACAACACCGAAGTGGCGCGCATTCTGCAGTTCGTGCGGCAGATTGTTCATACCGCCCGCAACCGCGGTGTTCACCTCGTAATTAGCACCCAGCGGGTCGATCCTTCACATACCCCCTGCGCCATCCGCGGGAGCATCGGCAACACGGTCATGATGATGCGCCCCGGGCATGCCGTCAGCGACAGTTCGATCGCCATGGCGTTCAATAAGGAGGATGTTGGAGCCGTATCGGCCGCCATCCGGGCAACTGCAGATTCTGGCGCCTCTCATGGTGACGCAGTTATTGCGTCCAGCGCAGGTGGCGTCCAGCGGTTCCACGTTCCGTACAGCAAGTAGCCGTCCGACCCGAACCAAGCAGCAGAGGGCCCGCACCGGATTCACGAGGTGCGGGCGCTCTGCATGCCAAATAGATGTCGGGGGGTCTGGCTAAACTCGCAAGCATGAAGCAGGAGCTACGCAACGATGATACGGGTCGGTACCTCGTCGTAACGGCCACAGGCAGCCATTACGTTCTCGATCTGACGTCCAGGACGCTCCAGCGCCAGATGGCCGCCACTCCCCCCGTCACGGATTACAGGGAAGCCGGCGTGTCGCAGCTTCGTCGTGACGGTGAGACCGTCGAGCTGCTCATGATCGAGCGCTGTATGGTCGGAGAGCCGGCCATCTATTTCCTCCAGATAAGGCAAGATCATGTCCCCACCGAAAGGATGACCTCCCCGGTGGTCCGGATTGAAGAACTGGCGGCGGCCGGAAAATGAGTGATTCTGTCCTGGCCGTCTTCGGGGATTGGCATGGGGACCTGGGGTGGTCTATCAACGCGGTGAAGGCAGCGGCGCGTGAAGGCGCTAAAACAATGGTCTCTGTCGGGGATGTCGGGCTGGACTGGCCAGGCCCCAAGCGAAACCGATGGGAGCAGCGTATGAACGCCCTCCTAATGGAGCTCGGCGCCACCCTTATAGTCTCCCCCGGCAACCACGACAACACCTCCCGGATCGACCTTGAAGAGGTCCAACCCGATGGTCTCATCACTTGGCGCACCAATATCCGGGTGCTCCCCAAGGGCGGCCGGACGGTCATCGAGGGGCTGCGGATCGGGGGCCTGGGCGGCGCCCTCTCCGTCGACAGGCAGTTCCGGGTGGAAGGAAAGTCGTACTGGGGTGACGAGCAACCAACTATTGAACAGGCCGAGAAGTTGATGGCCGGCGGCGGGCTCGACATCCTCATCGCACACGACGTGCCCATGGGGGTGCCGGTCCAGGGTGCGTTCGACCTGCCCGCTGACCTGGTCGAGGAAGCGGATCGGACCCGGATTCTGCTGCGTGACGTTATAGATCGAACCGGCGTGCCCAACGTCTTTGCCGGGCACTGGCATCAGCGTGTCACCCACGAGCTGGTTCACCCAGGCGGTCATTCGACCCGGGTTGATGTACTGGATATGGAAGGTAGTCGAGGTAACGCCGTACTCGTCTGGCCAGGCACGGCCCCGCTGCGCATCGAACCGCTCATCATCCGCGGCAGATAGACCTCCACTGCGGGTGCCGAACAAGGCCGGTCAGGTGCCGGTATTGAGTGTGAGCCCCACCCTGTACTCCTCGGCCTCAGCCTCATCGATCCAGTCGATTAGTTCTACCTCGTGCTCACGTAGCGCGGCCAAAACTTCATCCGGTCGGACCCGGAAGAATTCCTTGCGTCGGTTCACCCTGTTAACGCGGCGGGCATCGAAATGATTGTGGAGAATTGTCTCGATACTCACGGCGTCAGCCGAGAAGAACAACGCGTGTACGTCGTATCTATACGGAACCGAGGCGCTGCTCAGCTCCCGGATGCGGTCGAGGGGGTCCAAGCGCCGCGTGAGACCGATCTTGACGATGTCCGGTCCGAAGGTGCCTATGTTCGAGATGACATAGACATAGCCTGCCCTGATATTCGCGGCGCGGAAGTCGATTTCTTTCAGCTCTTCTTCGAGGGCGAGTATCTGCTCCTCCACTCGGGCGATTCCAGTCGTGTCGCCCTGGGCTTCCAGCGCCACCATGACGTTGTAGTAGTGATCGAGTTCCTTCTGTAGCTTTTCCCGCTCTGCCTCGAGCTCTCGCTGGGCTTGGGCCTCTTCCCTCAGCTGCGCTCGGCGCTCACGCTCTTCCTCTTTCTCCCTGAGCACACTGTTCCGGTGGACCTCCAGGAGCTCGAGTTCGTCGGTGCGTAAGTGCAGGTAACCGGCATCCAGGTTGGTCCCGAACTCCCAGCCGATGTCGTTGAGTTTGTACCAGGTTTTGTTGAGCCGCATCTGGGCATCCCGAAAGTTGCCAGTTTTACGGGTCGCTTCGATCTCGACCTGCATATTTAGAATGGATAAGAGGAGCGGCCCGATGCTCGCGGCAAATTTCTTCGGCATATCGACAAGGGCGCCGTCGTTGGAGGTTAACCACACAGATCGCTGTGATACTGCCGACCGGCCGCGGATAAGAGCTTTGGCTTTGGCCCGGAGGGACTTGATGTCATTCATGATGGACTCGGAATTGTCCGCAATCGTTTTGTAGTCGCCGAAGCCGAGGGCCGCCGGAAGATTATCGGTCGGCACGGCAGCAGCCGCTTCCTCCAGGTGCTTCAAGACCTCTTTGGCGGCGTCGATCTCGGAGTGCAGCAGGACGAGCTCCGCCTTCCGGGCGTCCCGCTCTTCGTCATTGACGACGTTTCCGAGGCGGATGTCCCACGCGCTTCCATCCCACCATTGCAAGAGGTCGACCAGGTGTTCATGGCCTCGAACTGGATACCAGCCTGCTGGCTGAGACGCGTCCATGCTTCCCCCTAGCCGGCGCGTGGATGCGCACGAGATGAGGGTACCAAGCTCCTCCACTGTGCAACGAGACATCTGCGACCGGCAGTCGTGGCGTCGACCAGCCTGACGTTACCGACCGGCGACCTACTTTAACGTGGGGACCGGATTGATCAGGCGTCACCATCTCGGAGGACTTCGAAAGTCCTGAGATCCGCCGAGTCGCCAGCTTGCAGGATGAGCCTGGAGTTGCCACACCTCAACATCGATTCGACTGCCCTCCGCTGGTGCTCATCCTCGTTTTGGTCTCCCACCAGGACACGCGCTCGAACCACCGGATGGGCTGGATTCCGACCACCCAACGGGCGCCGTCAGGCTCTAGCTCCACAGGGAAGCCGCTGGCTGAGACAATCATTTCAAGGTCCTGCATGATGTAGGTCAGCTCGGCTCGATCTCATCTGCCGCTCCCAGGTCCCCACTGGCAATTCGTTCGGCCGCTCTCCGGTACGCATCGGCAATATAGTCCTCGACGTCGGTGGCCCCAATGCGCCACAAGCCCTTCCCGCCAACCTGGATTCCCCGGAGGTCCCCCGTTTTTAGCAGAGCTCGTACTTGGGCATCAGAGACGTTCAGTTCCTCAGCCACCTGGTCGATGGTCAGGAAGCGGCGCGGCGCAGGTTTTTCGGACACCGCAACAGCCTACGGCTCAGTGTCTGCTAATCAGGACTGGAGTGGCCTTATAGTCCCGCCAGGTTTTCCAGCCGGTATCTGCTCCCCGTCCACGTGACCTCGCAGGTGACAGTATTTCGCAGGGCTGCTCCGAACGAATTTTGGGCATCCACATCCAGCCGGATGGTGTAGGAACTTCCCTTCTCGGTGTAGCGCATGTTGCTGAATTTGGCACTGCTGGGCGATTTGAGCCGCGCTTTGGCCCCGTCTTCGCAGGCGGACTGGGCACCGTACTTGTTGCCCGTGTCGGCGCTACCGTTGGCGGACGAGAAGATGAAGCTGCCGGCGATAAGCAGGGCGCTTGCAGCCGCAATGGAGCCGCCGATGTTCCGGTTACGAATCGTCGTCTTCTCGCGCTGGCGGCGGCCGGCACCAGTCGGGTCAAGTCTGGCGGGGAGAGCCTTGGCGGAGGGTCGGATCTGCCCTCTCGACCGCTGCTTGCGGATGGCCTTCCGAGTCTCAAAGTCCAGCGCTTCAAACGGCAACTCGGGAGGTTCTCTTCGAATCTGTTCACGCAACGCCGTCAGCGGGGTCACCGTAAGGTCGTGGAAGGCGATCCATTTCCCAGCTTCGGGGTGCCACCGCTTAGCGACGATCCCTTGGTGATCCACGTAGAGCCCGGCTGGAAGGGCTGAATTAATTGGGTACCCGTACTCGTCCCGCAGCGGGTCCCACATCGTACCAAACCAGTCTTCGTCGACTTTGAAATTCTCTATGGCCATGTTTGCATTCCCCCAAGCCCGGCTAACCGCATTGTTAGCCACAGTTCCGCGAGGCACGCCCCCGCTTCAAGACCATGCTCACAGGGGTGAGTCCCGAATGGGCGATCCAAGGAGAATCTTTGGCCAAACTTGCGGAAGCGCGGACGAATGCCAGGTTTATCTTGCAACCAAGTCCCGGGGAGCTTCACTCAGGTCGCAAAGCGCCTGGGCGCGTGGCTGAAGTAAGGGATACGAATATCCCCGCGGCGAGCTTCAGCTTGCTACCGCACCCACCCACCGCCAAGGAGCAGAGGAAAGGTGTCCCCCGCTCCTGGGCTTCGAACCGCATCCGCCACGCCTCGTCCTTATCCTCCGGGGCGGAAACGACAAAGCGGAGTCAGGGCTACCGAGAACTGTATAAATGCTGTCGAGGCGTTTCAGGACCGACACCTGTTCAAACCAACCGCATCAAGTTGATCCGCATGCCGGCCCCTTTGGTTGGCACCGCTGTCCGTCTTGGAAAACTATGGCACGGGGACGGAAAGAAGCTTCTCATCGCGTTTCTTTTCTACTGTCTTGCCTGCCCGCAGGTCATCCAGTGCGGGCGTCGTTTTGGAACCGTACTGAATGCCATGGAGCACGAGTGTTAGTGCCTCGACATTCTTTCTGAGGATGTCGAGGATTCGCCAGGATTCCAGAGGACTGAGCACTAGCGATCCTGTCATAAGAGAATTCGCGTCATGATCCTGGTTAGGAAGCCCCCAACCCTCCTCGTCACTACTCTCGATACCGCGAATTCCTAAGGCTGTGACCTTATCGGCAAACTCATTTTTCCCTTCCACGGTGCGGAAGGAATTGCGTAGGTGCGAAAGCTTGTTCCGAATCCACTGGATGTTCTCGATCTCCGGTGTTGTGATGGTGACGCCTACATAGTCTTCGTAGAAGCTGTTGCACTGGTGGAGTAACCACGTCCCCTCTGTGGAGAGCTTCTTCAGCCCAGATCCATACCGCCGAAGCAAATCATGCGCCGACTCCTCGAGGAAGACTTCGAAGAGCGTAAAGGCATCCTTGATAACCGCCGCGGACAGTTGCTGCCAGTACTGTTCCCAGAAGATGCCAGTCTCGTCCATGAAGCTGTTGTAAGCCGCAAGGCCCGGGTAGGTATCGCGGTCGAAAGACTTCCGCCCCTCACGCTCTGCTTCTTCCTCCTTTGACTTGAACCAGGCCGTCATACCCTTCGCACTTGTCAGCAGGAAGCTCCGAAGCTCCAGCTCATCAAAATGCCATGAGGCATACCGGCCAGTTGTCACAGCGTGATCCAGCCCAACGATTCGTTCTTCGATTTTCATCAGTTGAGCATACGGCAGCCACTAGCCCAATCCACTTTCGCCACATGCCCGAGAACTATCGAACAGCACATCTGCTCTCACAATCACGGTCGTATGTGCCAGTGGTGGCCAGGTCACCAAAGCCCAGGGCGGAGCGTCTCTCAAAAGACTCTCAGAATCTATCTATCAATTAGGGGTATGTTTTGATAGTCTTTCAGTACCACATATGTACATGTACACCCGCTTGGAAAGAGTCCGCGTGAAAAAGGCAACCGCTGAACAGCAGATTCTCTTCGAGGCTGCCCTCAAAGGGGTCGACTGCATCTTCAAGGTCTCCAGCATGGGCAATCTGAATATCATCGGCGGAGATCGTGCGACGGTTACGGAGGCCGCAACCGAGAACGGATTCTTCGTGGCCCACGCTCCGGAGGGCGGCTTCAACGGTTCTGTGGTCGGATACGACGACCGAGGCTTTGACCACACCGGCTATGACAGCGACGGCTACGATGCCAGGGGGTTCAATGGACTGGGCCTCAACAAGGATGGGCTGACCCGCTCCGCTGCCCGGGCTGCCAAGAAGGCAGCACCGCGTGTCCTGGCCTCCGCCGTCGAGATCCTCCGCGAAACGGCCGACATCAGGATCACGAAGGAAGACCGGCGCCTCTACTTCGCTACCTCTTACGGTCACCAGATGGCTGCGATCGTCAAGGACGCAGGCGGCACCTGGGAGCCCGCCTCTAAGCGGTGGCGGATCGGTGCGGCCGGGAACATGGAGCTTGTCGAGGTCTTCGATGAGCTGACCGCTCAGGAGCGCGTTTACGCGTCCCAGGACGCCGAACGTGAGATCGCCGCAGAGGCCGCCAAGACCGCCGAGCTGGCCAGCCTGGTGTGGGTCTCGATCCCTTTCGAGGCAACGAGCGTGCGCAAGGCGGCCAAGCGTCTCCAGGGCAAGTACGACCCGCTGACCAAGCGCTGGAGGCTCCTGCCGGACTTCGCCGTCGACGTGAACTCTGCCTTAGGGAAGTGGCGCACCGCTCAGGCCGCCAAAGCCGGCGAGAAGACCGCACCACCGATCAGTCTCTACACCTTCAACCCCGATGACGCCCTGGTTGAGCAGGCCGCATGGACTGTGGGCCAGACCATCTGGGCCGAGTCCGAAGACGCGTTCGTCACCCTGGTCACCGTCAAGCGCGCATGGCGCAGCGGCGAAGCGGACGACGGCGGAGCAGATGAAGCAGGCTGCAGCTACACCGCCACCGGCCGCCTGGCCACACACGAAGAGATCACCGCCCTCAAGGCACAGCGCAAGGAACGGAACAAATGACCGGTATTGGCATTACCCTGGACGACCTCGGCATCGACAACGGCTCGACGGGCAACCACACCACCACTCGGAAAACGAGTGGGTACCCCAAGGAGTACGACTTCTCGTTGGAGCTCGCCCTCTACGGTTCCTGGCGGGATTTGAGGGACGCACTCTATGTGCCAGCTGAAGAGGGCTTCAGAGTTGACCACCGCGAAACCCCTCTCTGGTTTGCCCTCTACTGGGCGCAGACCGAGAACGAGACGGAAGAGTCGATAAAAGCAGCGCTCACCGGCCTGAGATACGACGAGTCAGTACACAACTCCCTGCACGAGCACCTCTACAACTGGGCTCGTGACGTGGTCGAGGAAGACCAAATCCGCCTCATGGTGGCGCCGGGCATGCCGCATCAGGAGCCTGTCAGGCAGGGTCTGGCGGCGAATGAAAGTACGCCGCAGGACGTCCTCGAGGAGCTAAAGAAGGACGCTCGGAAGTGTCCTGAAATGCTCTACGCCCTGCTCGAGAATCCGGCCCTTGCACCAACTATGGTCCGCGGTATCCACGCACGTATCAAAGACCAAGGGTGGAAGGCATGACCGGCATCGGCATCGGTCTCACCCTTGACGACATGGGCATCGACTGTGGTCCCGTCGCGCGTAGGGCGGCGGCGTTCACGGACGACCGCGAACAGTATGACTTCACGCTCCACCGGCTCGCCCTTGGTTCGTGGCGGAGGGTGCGGGACTGCTTCCGCGACGAGGGGAGGGCTAGGAGCAACGGGGATCTCCCCTTATGGTTCCTCCTGCACTGGGGCGAGGTCGAACTCGAGGATGAGGCATCCATCAAGGAGCGGCTAAGCGCACTGCGGTACCCTTGGCGCTACCGCAATCTCTTCGACGAGTTCCTCTGCTCGCTTGACGATGAAGAACATGCCGAGCCGGACCCTGATCGTACCGAAAAGACACGATGGTGGGGCGCTGAACGGCAGCCCGTCGCTGAAGTCGGTGCTCCCATCTCGACTGAGGCATTTGAAGCGCTCCTGGGCCGCTTCCCGGATCATGAACATGAGGCCATCTGCATCCGCCTTCTCGGAAACCCCTACCTGGACGCACGCTTCGTTAGCGTGACCGCCCAGCTGCTAGCCAAGCAGTCGCCCTGGTCCTTGGCCTTTGTGATCGACCGGTCGGAACTGCCGGCGGACGTAATCGAGCTGATCTTGGGCATGGACGAAACTTCCGCCCACGGAGCCCAGGAGCGCCTGATCGAGCTCGAGCACCTCGACCCACAGACCCTGACAGCCCTTATCGGAAAGTGCGACCGGAAGGCAATACTTACCCATCAAGACTGCACACAGGCAGTGCGGGTTGAGATCGATCAGCTCGGTGACTCGGACGGCGTCCTGTCCCACAAGGAGAGGCGGGAAGCTGCCGCTGCGCTTGACTGGGCGCGCCGTGATCTCGCTTCAGGTGCTTTCACCAAGACGGGCAGGTACTTCAGCATAAGAGACCGCCGGATCGCCGACGCCGTCCAGGCCAATGCGGAGATCGGGCTCTACGAGATCAACGAGCTTCTGAACACCAATATCGATGAGGACGAGGACTTCTAAATGGCACGCATCGGATACGCACGCGTGAGCACCGCGGACCAGTCACTGACCGCACAGCAAGCCCAGCTGACGGCCGCTGGCTGCGAGGTGCTTTACTCGGATGTTATGACTGGCTCGGTAGCCTCCAGGCCAGAGTGGGATGCGTGCAGGAAGGCGCTACGTGCCGGCGACGAGCTGGTGATCACCAGGCTGGACCGGGCCGGTCGAAACCTGAAGCACCTGCTGGAGATCAACGAGGAACTCGACGAGAAGGGCGTCACGCTGAAGGTGCTTGACCTGGCAATCGACACGTCCACCGCTTCGGGCCTGTTTGCGATGCATCTTGCCGGGGCATTTGCTCAGCTGGAGAGGGCGACCATCAGCGAGAGAACCAAGATTGCGATGGCAGGGCGTGCCCGCGGCAGGAACGGCGGCCGCCCCAAGGCCCTCTCCCCCAAGTCGCTCAGCCGGGCCCAGGACCTCTACGACGCCGGGAACCTCACGGTTAAGGAGATCGCCGCGGCCGTTGGCGTCAGCCAGGCCACCCTGTACCGATCACTCGCGAAGAACGGAGCCAGGGGATCTTCGACATGAGACGGCTGCGGCATTGAAGAGGGCAACCGCACGGTCCGCACACATTGAGGGTACAAACCCAAATCCCTGGGTACATGAAACACGAAAGAGTTGATAATGAACATCCAGACAAACACCCAGGCGACCGACTATGTGCGCTTCTACTTCCACGCTATTACCGAGTGGGAGCTGAGCCTGACGGGCTGCAGGACGTGCTGGAATGACGTGGTCTTCCTGCTCAGCGGGACATCCACGCCGGCTGAGACCCTCGCGGCGCCGCACCGGTGCAAGGCAGCATGGAACTGCGCAGAGATCCTCGCCCGAGAGCTCACAGAGCATCCTGAGAAGTGGTAGCCACGGCGCGGAGAAGGACTCAATATTCGGCGGGTTACCGAGCCAGCTGCTCCGGCAGCTCCACCTCACCTGGTGCGAGCTCTGGCCTGGCTCGCAGGTACCGCAACGGATGCCGGAACGCCCTCCCTGACCAGGCGGCGTCGGCGGCCACCTCAATGACCAACGGCTCAACCAGGGTCAGGTGGACGGGCTCCTTCTCCCTGGTGAACCTGTCCAGAATTCCGGGCGCGAGCTCCTCAGGCCAAGGGTGCCCTGAACGTGGAACGTGCAGGTATGCTGCCAACTCCTTTGATGCGGCCGAACTCAGCTGCGATGTTCGGCCAACGATCCATAACTGGCCATTGATAGGGAGTCCTGCCACGACTGCCTCCGGACGATTTATGCGGCCGATAACACCACCGCAAATGACGTCCAGGTTGTCCCTACGCTTCGCCTTAAGCCTTGTCTACACTAAGTCTTCTGCACTAGAGCGCCGGTAGGGACGAAAGGGAAAGCCGGCAATCAAAAAGGGGAGCGGCCCTCATGCCATCGCCCTTGAGATTTCACAAAACCCCAGGGTTTCGAGACGTTCGGGAGTGTAGCGGTTAGGCCCCTTCACCGCGCATATCATCGTGGGGGGTAGGGAGGCTAGCAACGGCGCCGAGGCAAGAATCTTGCCTGGCTGCGCGCTCGGCGACCGGCTTACGGGTGCCAAATTGGGTTCTGTTAGCCGGTGCTGGGCTGGAAGCCCAGCCCAGCACTGCACTGCGAAGCCGCGCAATCTGAGGCCGTCTTCTGGCGGCTGCAGCGGCACGCACACCTGGGCGCTGTAAGCGTCCGAGATCGCATCTTGTGCGCGGTGCTCAGCTGTCGAGCATGTGCCACTCGTCGCCAAGAACCCAGCGCAGCGCAGAAATCCGGCCCGACAGGTAACCCCAGGCCCAGTCCGACTCCACGTCCTTCGCCAACTCTTCGACGCCGTACTGCTCCTCCATACGGCGCTTAGCGGCAAGCATCCCCGCCTTAATGTTGTCCGCCCAATCGTAGAGATGGACGTCCTCATCCGCGGGCTTTCTGCCGTACCAGAGCCGATCCGTGAACTCCGACTCGGCCTTAAGTATTTCGGACACCCGTCGCAGCGTGCTCGTGCCCACGTCGTGGCGGAAGGCGAGGTCCAAATTCTTCTCCACGAGCCTGAGGAGTTGCGGCTTCTCCCAGACGCGGATCCGGAAGGGCGGCCGGTTGGTGCGCAGGTAGTCCGCAATCCAGTCCTTCGCGCCGTTGGTGAGATAGCCGGAAGCTATGAACAGCACCACTGCGGGACGCTCGGCCATAGCCCAAGCGAGAGTGCCCTGGAGAGCATCGGGTGGCACTCCACGCTTATAGTGCTTGCAGTCGACGAACCAGGTTTCCTCGTACTCGTGGCCGTCGATGTCTCGCAGCAGCTTCCGAGCAACAATGTCCCGACCCCGGTCAGAGGGTGAAGCCGCCAGGGGAGTGCCCTTCCGCCAGTCCACGTTAGAGAAGCCGCTCTCGGCTAAGAGGTCGAAGCTGAACGCCTCGAAGTCAGTGGGAGATAGCCCGTCGAAGTCCAAGGAGCCGAGAGCGAAGTCGTCGTCCGACTCGGCGAGTTCCACCGCCTGCTTGTCTGGCTCATCCCCGTCCGGCTCGCCTACCGGTGCCTGCTTGTCCGCGTGCTTGTCAGGCTCCGTTGTCATCCCCTGAGTATACGAAGGATGCAGATAGGAAGCTGTCTCATCAGCGCTAACATCGAGCCAACTGATAACAACTCACCGAGTAAGTGCGGCTATCACCAAACCTCTTCATTGAGTACAGCGACGGTAATTCCCTCGCACTGAATGACGAAGGCTACGAGTAAGAGCCCTCGTGGCAATAGTCAGTTCCATCGCACTCACTGCCACAGGGGCCGCTTCCTTCACCTGTCCCACTCATCGATGGGTGGTGGGGCACCCCTTAGAGGTGTGCCCCTGTGACGGAACCTGCTCTCGAACGAGCCGGTGTGCGGTGACCCGATTTCGTGGTTCCAGAACGTCCGCCTGATTTCGAACCCGTCGTAATAGAGTTTGAATCGGGAAGCCATCAGGTTGGCACGGAAGGCTGGGACGGCTACCCAGGCAAGCAACACCGACGTCGTGCCAAATCGTTTACCTCCCATTACCTGCGATGCCACGGGAGGCATTCGGGGCGATCCACATCAGAACGGAAGGAACCACTCCCCAGTGACCGCGATTCCATGGACCGTCGTAGACCCTGACACGATCGAGCGGATGATCGCGGTCGGGCTGTGTCGCCGATACCAGCATGCGCGGCGCATCAAACCCTCCCAGGGCGACGGCGGACTGGACGTCCTGGTACCCCCCGGTCAGTCGTCGTTCCATGCCGAGAACTACCAGGTCAAGAAGTTCGCGGACGGACTCAATGACTCGCGGAAAAACCAAATCAAGAAGTCTCTGAAGACGGCGATCGCGACCCACCAGGACACGACTTCTCGCTACACAATCTCAAAGTGGTATCTAACGCTGCCCATGGAACTCACCCGCGAGCAGGAGACTTGGCTCGCAGACCTTGCTGCGGAGCTCAAAGCACCATTCCCCGTTGAAATTTTTGGGCTCACACAGATCGAGGAACTGCTGCTCGAATCGCCCAACATCCGCGAGTACTACCTCGGCGACGGTATGGAAAAAGTACGAGAGATCCTGAACCAGATGAACAGCCTCACCGGGCTGCACAACCTCACGACAGATCCGACAAGGATCGAACCTGGTGATGCCGCGAGTACATTGGCAGACCTTCATAAGCACATCAACGCGGCGGACCCACACTTCAGCTACGACTACCAAGTAACGACAGACCTGCCCGACATGAATCCCCGGAACGGCCTCGTCGCCAGCGTGATCGCACGAACGAGCCCTGAGGCGCCACACGTCACCTGGCATGTCTCCACCAAGTACGACACCGCCCTGGAAGACCGTCCCATTCCGGGCAGCTACAACGTGTATCCCGAGCGAATGACTCGCGAGCAGCGCGAGGCGTGGGAACGATGGCGGGACTACGGCACGCCCCTCACCCTCGAAGGCGACGTCGTCGACAAACTCACTATCGACCTCCCCGGGGGACTCGGCGGTGACCTGCCCGCTGGTGATGCAGTGCTGCGAATCGGCCCGGCTTTCGGCGAGTTCGACGACGAACCAACAGGGCGGTCCCTCTGGAGCATCGAAGACACCGACGGAACAGTATTGGCCGAGCGGCTCTTCTCCCTGCGGCGGACAGGACGCGGAATCACAGGTGGCCAACATTCCCAAGGCGCCGATGCCGAAGGATATATCGGCGTTGATTTGTACATGATGCCCAAAACCCCGGCTGGGGGGTCGATGACGGTGAAGCTCGAGGTGCGTGGGGACCGCTGGGTGGGTGAACCTGTGCAACGCGTCCTGCCGGCGCTGCGGTTCTGCGCGGCATGGGGGAACAACAACCTGCTACGCCCAAAGGACGAATTTGGTCTCCGAGCCGCCGAGCAAACCATCGAGCTCACAGGTGACCCGCCGGTTCCACCCGGTGTGGTTGCAGCTGTCGAGGACTTAGCCCGCATCAGCACTGCGGCCAAGCGACCTATCGCGCTGCCTGAGCAAATGCAGGCTTTGGCAGATCAGAAGGGCGTAGGTCTGTGTATCATCGCGGACGCGGTCGCCGGGCTGGAGCCTGAGGTCGGCATCGGCGAGCTCGTTGTCTGGCACGAAGACAACCCCGCAGCGCTCGACGATCTGATGGCACGCGCCGAAGCCGGGAAGCTCGTCGTTCCCTGGACGATCCCTTTTCCGTTGCTCGGCGACGATTACGCATTCGCGTTCAGCCTTGAGATCACCGGTGACATCGAACTCGTGCCTGTCGAACCGAGCAGCGTCCATGAGCAGGCTCGGAAGGCCGTTCGCCTTATTCCTGCCGCGACGATTCGCGGACGTCTGCGTTGGGATCCTCAAGCCTAGGCGTGCGACATCCTCGCTCGCATCCACGCGATCGCGCTTCCAGTGGGATGTTGTTCACAGTTGAAGTGTCCGCGATTTCAACCGATGAGGGTGTTCCTGCATCTGTAGTAGCTGCACAAAAGAGGGGCGACCAATCGGTCGCTCCTCTTCTCGCCGTTGGCTTTTCGGTCTCGCCTAGCCGCGGCCGAAACCCCGCTCCTTCTCGCGTTCTGGTTCTGGTGTTTCCTGGCGGCGGAGGGATCCCTCTACGGTTCTTGCCTGACGAGTTCGAGGACATGGGCATAATTTTGTTGGAGGCTCGGAATCGGGGTGGCCAGGCGCTGTAGCGCGACCCGGACCACGTCGACGGCAGTTTTCCTGGTGATGCGAACCAGAGGGTACCCTACACTTCGGTGCGAGCAACAGGCGTCAGCCAGTCCGGGCAGAGCCACTATCAGTTTGTCGCCGAGCTTGATGCGAAAGCGCAAGAGTGGCATCTAATCGACGACCAGGGACGGAGGTCGTCGGCAGTGGGCACTTGGCTCTTACAGGATCGGGAGGCTTCGCTGAAAGTTGTATTTCCGCGCGGCATGCCGATGGGAGACTAGAACAGCCTTTGCATTCATGTTGAATGTTTCCCCTCCTCCGCCAACCACTGGAATCAGAGCGTGGTCTCTTCAGCCGTGCCAATGAATGCTCATACCCTACTGCTATCGACTGCTATCGGTTCAGGTCATCCGGGTTGGTGCGAACCGCTTATGGGCAAGTCGATGGGTCAGCGGTTGACAGTGTGCAGTAAATAAAACCATCCCATTTGGGTTCGTATACGGACCCGCCGGGCATTGCCGTGGTGGACGGGAGGCCTGAAACCGCCTTGGCCATGCCAGTGCGATAGGTGGCCGAAGCCCGGCAGGCATGCCCTCACACGGACGCCTAGTCAGTCCTCGAAGTTAGCGAGGTGCTCGCGCAAACCGGGGTAGCTGCTGTTCTCTGCCAGTACCTTTTCGAAGTCCTTCCGGGCCAGGGACCGCTTGCCTTCCTCTTCTCGCCCTCCGGAACACGTTCGCGGTCACGCAGCGCACGGACCGACGGGTCATTGCGATGGATGCGCCACTGCGCTTGGGTGTCCGTCAACCCGGTGATCTCGGCGATGCGCGCCCAGGTGATGCCCAGATCCCTCGCCGTCTCGATCTCGGAGAGTGTGAGTTCTTCTGCCGCGGTAAGGGCCTCGCGCGCTTCGCGCTCCCCTGCCGCGGCCGCCCGAAGTCGAGTCTCGGCCAGTCGGACGAGTTTGGCGTCATCGTTCGGTGTCGTCGTCATGTGTGCAGTTTTTCACAGATTCAACTCGTATACCGCATGTGCCGAAATGGCACCTCTGTTTCTATGTTCCCCAACGGACTTTGTGCACCCTTACTGGTAGTCATCAATCACTACCGCTATGGTCAATGGCGAAACCCCGCGGCTTTCCCCCAATGCCGCGGGGTTTCCTGCACCAGCGGTCCCGCTGCGCTACTCGTCCCCTTCGGCCGCCAGGCTCAAGACGCTTTCGGGTGTGGTCCGGCCAAAACGCTCATCGAGAGTCCTCTGAAATCGCGCGCGCCCGTACGAGATTCCGTTCGTCCCGCTCATCCCTGGCCAGCTCATTCGGGGTCTTGTGTCCGTGACAGCGGCAGGGGCACCGCTTACGGGCCTCACGGTCAAGGCGGGCAATGGCCTTTTCCATCCAGCCCGGTTCCAAAAGTGGATCTGTGTCTTCGTGGGCAAGGTCGATAACCCACTGGGGTGTCGGCAGGCGCTCAAGCCTGCGGTCCGTGACGAGGCGCAACCGGGCCGCGGCCCGCTGCACTTCCCGGTCCCCGCTGGTGTCCCTGGCAAGGTCGGAGGCGGACATCGTGCGCGGGTTCCTGCGGCCGCACCCGCAGACATCATGCAGGAGAACTGCCGCCTCGGGTCCCCCGGAGGCGTGTTGCGCTTCGTGCCAGCCTTCCATGTCTCGATTCTAGGCCTGCAGGGCTACGATCCGGGACCGGCGGCTCGGGCTCTATTGCCTCTGGGACCACCCGTTCGATGGTCTTCACGGCATGGTCTCTCCGGGCTGCAGCTGCCGCAGCGGATGGCTCAGTGCAGCGGCGGCTGGACCGGCCACTGGAGGCGAACTCTTCACAGCTACGGCACATTGGGCTCAGCAGCTTCCGCCACGCAGCCGGCCGGGGCCAGGGCCCACACTTCTTTGGGTCCGCCCTGGATGAGCTCACGCCTTGGCCTACAGGAACACAGGGCCGCAGCAATGCCGACGGGATTGTCAGCGCTGCATATGACCCAGACGTTGAAGAGCCGGTATTCGTAGTCGATCTCAATGTTGATGCGGGCTTCCCTGAGGGTCTCGGGGGCGCCGCGGAAATGGCCTTCGCACCAGGCGGCAGCCTTCCCGTCGGTCTCAACCGGAGACCAAAGGTTAGGTCATATTTCTGTGGTCTGGGAGTCATAGTGAACCCCGCATTAACTGGTTTCCATGCCCCTTGCAACATTTCCGATGCAGTATACGAACTAGACGGCAATACGTGTTAGGCTTTATTCAACGTAGGAACAAGCGAAGGAAGCAACATGACAGCCCAGGCCATCATCATCGCCGGATACCACCGGCCGGACCTTGCAGCGAAGCTGGAGGTCCTCCGCTCCCAGTTTGGCTACTCGGAATCCCGCGCTGTGAACCTCTTTGGCAAGACGATGACCTTGGCAGTCATCCGTGGCGGAGAGCTCCTGATTGCAGAAGGCCGGCTCGAACGCTCCGTCGGCTCCTACGCAAAGTTCTTCCCCAAGGGCCATCGGACCGCCGACGACACCTGGGACACCCGAGGCATCATCGGCCACGCCACCGTCTACGGCCGCACTCCCGACATGTCCCGGAACGCCCAGGCCGAGTTCGCGGCAATCACCGCTGAAAGTGTCCACTTCTATTTGGCAACCCGCGAACAGTCCGCCCAGGAAGACACAGCACGCTAGGCAGCAGACGCCTTCGCTCGGGTTTGCCGCTCCGTTCAGACCGAGCAGGCAGAACGCCAGGCAGCAGACGCAAAGATCCTCGCCCTGCTGGACTCCCCGAAAGCCACGCACAGCCTCGCCGCCTAAGCGACACCCGCACTCGCCTCCACCGCATAGACCTCAGTAACACCGGACCAACCAGAAACGAGAAGGCCATGACCACCCAGAACACCCACGAAGAAAAGTCAGCACACAGCCCAGAAATCACAGTGCGGTCCGGCGGTGGCTACCACGCCTGGTGGCCCCTCACGAGCGGCGGCGACTTCACGGCAGCTTCCGCTGAGTCGCAGACCCCAGAAGCCTGACCGACACCCGCACTCGCCTCCACCGCATAGACCTCAGTAACACCGGACCAACCAGAAACGAGAAGGCCATGACCACCCAAGACACCAACGAGAACGCCGCCGGAACCGACGTCGCCGTCTGGCTTGAAAGCTCGGTCGGTTTCTACGACGACTACCGCTTCTCCGCCGTTGAGAGTGCGGACGCAATCCGTACAGCTGCTCTCGAATCAGTCATCCGCAGCGCATACCGGGCACCCACTCGGAGCCCCCGCCGCTGCACCAACCAGAACACCTGAGTTTCGGAGGCGACACCCGCGACGGGCCCGGCCGCATAGACAGCCAGTACCACCCGAAAGAAGTACCCACCGAAAAGAGCCAGCAATGACCGTCCTGAACTTCCCCGCCGCAGTCCCCGCCCCCACTTCCGACGAACAGGAAGCTGGACTGGCCACGACCCTGCTGGCCCTGGCCGATCCCGGGGTTGGTGCCCGTATCGCGGCATCAAGCATCACGGAACTCCTGCGCGAGGCCTACGGCGTGTACTGGACGGACGGTCTCCCCCAGACCGGCACCACGGAGGCAGCGGTCAACTTCGCCGGCGCCCTGCCGAATCTCCCCGACGCCAGGATCGATTACTGGCTGGGCCTGGCCCGGTATGCCGTCCAGGTGGAGATGAAGCACTGGGCAGACGAGGGATACGCCCATCACGCAGATCACGCCCATGAGGTCCTCGTTGACCTGAACGACTACCTCGATGACGACGACGAACAGCTCGAGGCCAGCAAGGACAACAGGGACCGCTGGGCCGAGCTGGCCGAGATCACCACCCACTACGCCATCGCCGAGGGAACAGCGTTCTCCCAGGCCGCCTGACCACTAACCCACTGAAGAGATGAGAGCCAGTCATGACCAGGATTCCAGACCCGCTGCACGCTGCATACGACAAGATGCCTGAGGCCGAGAAGAAGAAGCACATCGAGCAGCACGAAGGCATCGCCGAATCCTGCGAGGAGATCTTCGAGATGTGCTCCGGATACCAGGTCCAGCTCTTTCCCGAATCCGTCCGGGGCACGGAGAAGCTGTACACGGTCCGCATCGGCTGCATCAAATTCAGCTTCGCCGTCGACCGTGCCTACTCCATCGGGAACCAGATGCGCATCATGGAGCTTGGCCTCGGCGAGCTCCAGCGACGCTATGAGGAATGGAAGAAGGGGCACGACCAGCGGCAGCTTGAGCGGGAGCTGCGCAAGATTCTCGATTTGCACGGCGTCACCGAGGCAAGGAACGTATGACCATGACAAACTCCCCCGCACCGGACCTGATCCCCATGGCGGCCGCCGCCATCGCTCTGGGCTCCACCCCTGCATCCGCCACCGTCACCCTCTCCCAGGGCCGCTTCCCGGTGCCAGTGCAGAAGCAGGGCCGTTACAACATGGTGGCCCGCGCCGATGTCGAGGCCGAAATGAAGCGCCGGCCGCACCTGACCCAGGCTCAGCTCGCAGCCGTGGTCAAGGCTCACAAGGGTGCGGAGTCCGGGGTTCCAATGTCCCCTGCTGCGCCCAAGGACCCGGCGGTGGCCCTGCTGGCCGGCAGCCGCTGGGTGACCACCGCCGAGGTGGCCAAACTTCTGGGCATCGCACCGGAGGTGGTCAACACCCGGTACACCGCCGGCAAGCTGCCGTTCGAGCTTGAGCTGGACCCGAAATCCAAGCACGGAGGCCGCCGAGCCGCATCCCTGGATGTTGCCGCCTATCTGGCCTCGCAGGAGCCCACCTGGCCGACTGCCGAGGTGTTCGCCGCCGAGCCTTCCCTAGGCCTGACAGAGGTCAAGAGTGCCGTCGGCGACCAGAGCGCCTGCGGCGCAAATGATCCCGTTACGCTGGTCTTCCTGGCCTCCAGAGCGACCATCACGCCAGCCGACTACGCGCTCATGCTCGGCATCG
Organism: Pseudarthrobacter raffinosi; assembly: GCF_023913835.1. Taxonomy (NCBI): domain Bacteria; kingdom Bacillati; phylum Actinomycetota; class Actinomycetes; order Micrococcales; family Micrococcaceae; genus Pseudarthrobacter; species Pseudarthrobacter raffinosi. Next base: position 89,286 of record NZ_JAMXBG010000011.1, read on the forward strand.
CCCAGGACACCCTGAAACGGCGCATCCAGCGGGGGCAAGTTGAGACGGTCGGAGACCCGACGTTCACTGGGACCACGCGGAAAACCAAACGGATCAGCTCGGCATATGCGCTGGCCGAGCTGCAAAAGGCCCATCCCGCCGAGTAACGACCGCCCCGGCCCCCAAAATAGTTTGCGTGCCCCCTGGTCTGGTCCTTTTGCCCCCTCTAGAGTAGACAGCGATACGTATTTAATGACATAATCATTAGACCAAGCAAGGAACACTGAGAAGAAGGCGAAACGATGACCTGCACCATGACAGCCACAGATACTACCGTGAACGCAGCAACCGACCAGGCCAACCGAAAAGCAGTCGCCGCTATCGCCGCAGCAAACCTCAAAGCCCGCGCCGGCCGCTCCGGGGCCCTTGCCCACACCAGCACTTCCCAGATCGCCGAGACCCTGGTGGACCTCGATGACAACATCTTCGCCGCCTCCGCTACCCTCTGGAGCATGGATGAGGATGAGCGGATGGAAGCCCTCGGCCTGGATCAGGATGACCCGAAGTCCTACCTCGCCGCCAAGTACGGAATGGCCTCGTAAGCCTCCCGGGCACCACCCAGACCATTCCCCGAACGTTCGGGGGTGTCACCAGACCGAGTGATCAGAACCCGCCGGCTCAGCCCGGCACCACGGAAGGCAACCCCCATGAACCAGCGCAACACCATCGCCGAGATCGCCACCGCCGCCCTGTACTCCGTCCGCACCGCCGAGCAGTGGGACGCACTCTTCACCGCCGCTGCGATGGATGACAACACCACCGAGGATGGCCTCGGCGAGGCCACCGAGGCGTACAACGATGCGATCTTCACCGAGGCATCCCCGGTGATCGTGGCAGCCCTGACCGCGGCCGGAGTCACCTGCGACCAGGACGGCAACCCCGGAGACGGCGTCGCGGCAGCAGGCAGTGTCGGCAGCGGCCACGCCCGCGGACACGTGGTGGTCGTTGACCCGGCCGGCTCGGTTCGAAGCCCGGAGGAAATCCTGGAACAGTGGACCTCCCTGGCCGACGCCGACCTGGTCGCCCAGGACGACTAAGCCCCACCTCGCAGAACCGCCCCGCCGGCTGGTCTGCTGGCGGGCGGCTCTGTCTTTGCCTGGGCACAGGCCCGAAAGGTTTCCTCGCTCCCTCTGCCGGACGGACCCCGCCGGCTCCGCGGTCCCCTTGACTGCCGCAGGTCGTATTCGTAGCGCTACCGCCACGAATACGACCTGGGAGGAGACTGTACTCCGGCCACGCATGCGCATCCGGTGTCCCTTATGTCATGGCTCCGGCCTACAATAAGACATGTGTTCGATCCTCTTTTTGGGCAGCCGAACACGCGTTCTATCTGAGGAGAAGTCATGGTTGTCACGGTGATAAGTGCGCTCTCCCCCAGCCTGGATCTGAACTCACTGGGTATCCCGATGGCTCCAGTCTCGGTGGCCGCAGGATTCCCGAGCCCGGCCCAGGACTACTTCACCGGCCGCATCGACCTCAACAAACACCTGATCCACGACATCACCTCCACCTTCCTCGTCCGGGTCAGCGGCCACAGCATGGATGGCGCCGGCATCTCCGACGGGGACGAGCTCGTCGTTGACCGGTCGCTCACACCAGTGGATGGGAACGTGGTGGTGGCCATCATCGACGGCGAGCTCACCATCAAGCGGCTCCGGCTCGAGCGCGGACGCGTCAGGCTGGCAGCGGAGAACCCCGACTACCCGGACATCATCGTCCCGGAGCTATCGGAAGTATCCGTGTGGGGTGTCGTCACCCGATGCCTGCACCATGTCTAGCGGCACCGATGCGGCACATGTCGCAGATCGCCCACGTGGACGTGAACTGCTTCTACGCCTCCGCAGAGCGGGCGTTCAACCCTTCCCTGGAGGGCAAGCCGGTGATCGTGCTGTCCAACAACGACGGCTGTGCGGTCACACGCTCCCCCGAGGCCAAAGCGCTGGGCGAGCCATGGTTTAACTCGCACCCCGGGCCAAGGAATGGGGCTTGGTCGCACTGTCTAGCAACTACGAGCTCTGGGACGTCAGCGCCCGGATTCGGGTCTGTACACCGTGGCGTACATGAAGTTGTCCCCCGCAGCGAGGTTCGGGCTGTCAGCGGTCTCACCAGAAGCCGCCGCTCGTTCCTTAACCAGCGTGAGTGCGTAGTCAATGAGCGTTTGCCGTATCGCCGCCAAGGGCACCGGCATCCATAGGCAGAACTCTGCGAGCTGATGGGTAAACCTCGTGTACTCCCGCCCGTCAACGTCGATCCGCAAATCGAGCCGCGCCGCGGATTGCTCCGGCACTAACGTGATTACAGCACCCTCGTGCACGAGCTCTGCCGCAAATGCGCTCATGTCGATTAGCCTGATTAGTCGTAGTTCACCTTCAAGTAGCCGCCACCGTCGGTCACCGGCGACCGGATAACTCGACGGGGCCATAAACCGGTAGCTGGCGGTGTTGATCAGCTCCGAGTAGAACACAACTGTCGGGCTCGTCGACTCTATGAAGTCGAGCACTAGCGTCATGACTTGTTCCGGCGTCGCCTGCGCCGTAGCAGCCACAAGGATGTCATTCTGCCCAAGCGAATACACCGCGGCGCCAGAGCTCGATTCCTCGCAACGTTCGAGCAGGTCAGTGACCGCAGCCCAATCGGGAGACGGCAACGACATCGTAACCGCCTGCCGCAGCGAGTCGCCTTCATCCAGAGTGCTGGTGGTCAGATACGTCTCAACCTGTTCACCACGCTGACGTTGCCGCGCCAACCGCCCGGTCGTGGCCTCTCGCAGCGGGGCTGGCCGGTTTTTGCACTCCAACACCACCACACCGGTGGCGCTCCAGCCGACGATGTCGCCCACACCAATAAGTGTCGTCAAATCGGCAATGATTGGAATGAAACCAAGGCTGTGGAGCCTGCTCGCCTGCTCAAAAACGAAATCAAAGTCGGCTCCTTGCGCTAACAGCGATGCTGGTTTGCCGGGATGGCGCGAAAGCGACCGGATCGTGTGTTCGTCCAACAATTCATGCACCAGGCCGTCCGCGATCACGCGCAACAAATGCCGGTGTCTTTTCGCTTCCCCCATGTCGGTCGCGACCTTCGCACCTTCGGCGTCGATGATCGCGTCAGCCAAGCGCCGCTGCCACTGCACGACATCACCCTCGGAAGGGAGCGCCGCCAACTCGAGCAATAGCCCATGACGGGTCTGCTCCCACGTAGCCGAAATTGACATGCTCTTGTTCTCACTGCCTATCGTTCTGATACCCCGTCCAACTTTCTTACCACCCGCGACCCGACGCCCAACTCGCTATGACGTCCCGCGTACTCGACGGCCGACATCGCCTGGACGGGCAACGCCTTCCGCCGCGCCATCAGATACATTCGACCGCGCCCGGAGCTGGATCCAGGGAACGTGCAGCTGCCGCGCTAAGCCCCGCAACTGTCCACCGCCGCCAAACATGCGGTCATGGGAACGGGCCGTAAGCGTCCTCGAACCGCTGCGCGGGAACGAAACCAGCCGCACACATGGAGATAGATACCTCGAACCCGGGGCGTCTACCCAGCGAGTGGGCGCTGCGCCCCCACGTCAGAAAGGCGGAAATGCCATGGCACTTCCCGCAATCTTCTTCCTCGCCGCACTGGGACTCTGGTGGTTCATCGTGCCCCTGGTTCACCGATTCCGGCTGAGCAGCACCACGCCCGGCGGGCTGCGCCTCCACCGGCGCCGTCGCGGCGCTCCTGGCGGGCGGCCTCGCAGCCCTGGCAAACACGCTTTAGCAGGAGTAGAGCTTCGCGGCGTCTGCTTAGGGCAGGCGCCGCAGCGGGGCTCCCGGCGGCCCGGCCTAGCCTGGCAATCAGAATCGTGCGGTGACACTCAGCGGCATAGTCACCACTCAGCACCGAAGGTGCTACAGAGCCCGCACCAAGCTCAACGCACTACTAGTTGAAGGTAAGAAACGCCTCGTTATTCGGACGGACAACTTCTAGTTCATTCGCGGCCGCTGCCCATGCGAATCTCGATCTCTGGACGGTCCCATATGAGTCTGAACGCTTGGCGGCGCTGGTAAACGACGGGCTCGATTATCTTCAGATCGCAGAGACGGTCCAATGCCAACCCTGTAGCGTCGTCAGTCGCCGCCGCGAGGTCTACCGTGGACAGAAGGTCCACAACGGACCTCAGGCTCCCGACCCTCCCGTAAGCGAGCTCGCGTAGACCATATCGATATAGGCTTCGATTGACGATAATCCCATCTCCGCTGTCAATAGCCCGATGCGGTCTTCCGGGTTCGCCATCCATCTCAATCATTCTCTGGCTGTGGCTGCCGAAATAGTCCACGGATTCATCTCCAAGATGGTTCAGAGCCTCTTCCTGGATGTCGGGATTGTAGAGCGCCCGCAGGATTCTGCTGGCTTGCCTCTGGGCCACAGTGGATGCGAGATAGCCGACGCCGATGATGAAGACTGCTGTCCAAAAAAGTGGATAGAACCAGTCTGATGGGAGTTCCACGTCGCCAACGTTGAAGTAGGTTCTGAGCCCGTAGGCCGAGACTGCCAGCGCCCCGGCCCCAGCGAACGGTAGTGAGCGTGCCTTCGTGAAATCCGCCGATGCCTGGGTGGCAGTGGCTTTGACGTTTGTCCTCATGGTCAAGGTTGCATCTGGACGGGAGGGAGCGGCCATCGGTTCTTTGGCCAGATTACTTTGAATGGCCTCGACCATCTGACTCACGAGTGAGACGGGTACTAGATCTGTGGATGGGGACGCCCCTGCTTGGCCAGTCCCAAGAAGTTCACCGCGAGCCTCAATGAGAGCAACTTGTCGTGCGTGTTGCGCTGCGGTGGGTTGGGGCACTTGCAGGTCTCTGAGTTCGACGTTGATAGCGCTCAGGAGATCTTCTTTGGTCGGCTCAACAGAAAGATCGAGATCGATTCCCAGTCGCGCAGCGAGGTCATGTATTCCAGTGTGGGGCATCCCAAGAATTTACCCTGTTGAGCACTCCCACCAATTTGGCGGGCGTAACAACAATTGTGTGCTCGGTATAGACCCCGCGTCTCTGTGGCTGAATTATCTCTCTCGTATGACCGGTTTCGTGGAGACTCCAGGGCTCACCCACTTTCAAGGAGCAAGCGGATACCCTAAGCAGGCCTACGGAGGAAATAGCTGATTCAATGCGCGCCGAATAAGCGGCATGAACCCCGCTAGTCCACTAGGCTCGCCGCGTGGGGGATACAGAGAGAGGTCCTAAGAGAATAATTATTCGACTCGCAGTGACCCACGCCCTGCTGTCTATCTGCATGATGCTGATAGCGATGGTCATAGGGAATGAACTTTTCGTGCTAGTCACCGTGGTCACTTTCAGCCCCCTTTTTGGCTACTTCTTGGCCACGGTGGGACGGATGGACACCGAGATTGCTATCGACGGGCATTCTATGTTCAGCTCCTCATAAATGCCCTCTGGTGTTTCGTGTTTGCGTGGGTTCTGGGGCGAGTCGTTTTGGGACTGCTGGACGTTGCCTCGCTCCTCTATAGAAAAAGACACAACGAGACGGAGCATTGAGCGAAGCGTCAGGGCAAACTCTTCTTCGGACGGGTCCCCCTAGCTTGGCAGGACAGATTCGTCAGTGCGGCGTCCAAACCACGTGCACAGATACGGTGATGACTATGGCAAGCCCCACACCACACGAGGACTCGCTGCTGACACTGGCGTTCGCCCTCCGGGCCAATCCAGGCGCTTAAGCAGTATTGGTCGGGGCCGGTGTTTCTGGCGCCAGCGGTATCCCGACCGCTTGGGGAGTCATGACTACTTTTCTCATCGAACCGATCCTACGGAGCAGTTATCCGGTGACCTCGACGCCCAATTGTCAGAGCCCGACGGTACACTTTATTCGAACATACATTCGAACAAAGGGTGTGTCGTGAACGTCGAATCGCACCGTCCCGTGGTATTCGATCCGCTTGGATCCGGGCCAGAGGCCGGGAAAAGCGCCGGAACGAAAAACGCTGTCTACCGGCATAACGGCGCTGAAACCTACAGCTTGCAGGTGGCTTCCATCATGTCGGACTTAGCGTCAATGCGCTTCTGTGCCTCATCGATCTTCGCGGTGTCCTGCTCCTTGGCGGGCTTGAGCCGCTCCAAGTTCGCGAAAGCTACATCCTTGAGCACGCCCTTCAGTGTGTCGGATGCCCTCCCGGACAGCTTGTCTACCTCTTGCATGGAGGCTTTGATTTCCTCGTCCGAGGGAGAAGACGGGAATCCGCTGGTGATGGCACGGAGCTCCACGCAGGTCTCCGAGGTGGACAGCTGCGGGGCGCAGCCTGTCATGGCCAGCAGGCCTGATGCAGCCAGAACGACGGCAGCGAATTTCTTCAAGGGATCCCCCAAAACGAGTGCAATGTGTATGTTTCCTGACAGCTTACTGGCAACTTGCCGGGAGCATGCCCGATGACGTCCTCATGCGGACGGCACGTCCAGAGCATCGCCCTGGTGGATGTGAACAGCTTCTACGTCTCGTGCGAGCGGGCCTTCGACCCAAAACTGGAGGGCAAACCGGTCGTCGTTCTGTCCAATAACGACGGGTGCGTGGTCGCCCGGTCCAACGAAGCCAAGGCACTCGGGATCGACAACGGCGACCCTTGGTTCAAGCTGGCGGCCGACGCCAAGCGGACCGGCCTGATCCACCGGAGTTCGAACTACGAGTTGTACGGAGACCTGAGCTCGAGGGTCATGGAACTGCTCGGCAGGTACTCCTACGAGGTCAGCGTCTATTCGATCGATGAGGCTTTTCTGGGTCTCCGGGGCACACCAGAGGATCTGCTCAAGGTCGGCCGCGAGATCAAGGACGCCGTCGCCAGGCACGTGGGCCTGCCCGTCTGCGTTGGCATCGCCGCCACCAAAACCCTGGCCAAATTCTCGAACCGACTAGCCAAGCAGAACCCGCATATGGCCGGGGTCTGCAACTACGACGCTCTCCCGCCAGGCACCGCGGAAGCGGTCATGGCTAAGGTGCCTGTGACAGGCATCTGGGGGATCGCTGGCCGTCTGGGCAAGCGGCTGAACGCTCTGGGCATCTTCACCATCGCGGACCTGAAAGCCACCGACCCGAACGTCATGCGGAAGAAGTTCTCGGTCCTGATGCAGCGCACCATCATGGAGCTCAACGGCATCGCGTGCCTTCCTTTGGAGGAGGAACGGTCCACCCAACAGCAGCTGATCTTCTCCCGGTCCTTCTCAAAACCCGTGATGTCCGCTGCCCGGATGCACGAGGTGTTCTCCATCTACGCCCAGAACGCGGCCGTCCGGCTCGCGCGCGAGAACCTTCAGGCCAAGGTGCTCACCTGTTTCGCCGGGACCTCCCACTTCAACCAGACCGCCTCAGCGTTCCCGTCGGCGACAGTGAAGCTGCCCGCACCCACGGCGGACCCGGTCCTGCTCACCAAGGCCGCGGTGGCCGCCCTTCAAGGTCTGGTCTTCGACGGTGTGCCCTACGCCCGGGCCGGGGTAATGCTGACCGATCTGAGACCCGCCGGCGCCCAGCCGCAGCTGCCGAGCTTCAGCACCGCCCACGAGGACAAACACATCGGGGCGCTCCTCGGAGACGTCATGGACAAATTCGGGGTCGACTCCATCGGGCTCGGCCGTGCCGGGATGACCACTGCGCCGGACTGGTCCATGAAACGGGCCGCACTTTCACCCCGGTACACCACCGAATGGGACGAACTGCTCGTCGTGAAGGCCGCCTGAGCTATCGGCGCGAAGATTGATTCATGAGATCCTTCACCATCATCGAGGCTCAGCAGCAGCTGGCGCGCTTTGTTGAGCAGGCATCCAGGACGCACGAGAGGTTCGAGATCACACGCAAAGGAGTGACACCCCACACGTTCCGCCGGGCCGTCGCAACCGCAATCAACGAGCAAGCTGGGGTCGACCTTGCCGCGGAGCTTCTCGGCCACACTGACCCGAAGATCACCCTCCAGCACTACATCCGCGTGAATCCCACAACGGCGTCGCTTCTCGAGCGTGCGTTCGCGAAGGGATGAGTTTTGGGCGGTTAGTTGTCTAGGGGCGCTTCGCTCCGCCGTGGCGGGAGAAAACGTTTCCTATTTTCATGTCAGCGGATGGACGAATACATCTTAGTGCGAGTGCGGGTAGCCCAACGAAGCCGTCATCCGACCGTATAAGCCCTATCGCATTGTCACGCGGTGCCCGAGCGAGTACAGCGTCTGCTCCACAGAAAGTCCGGCGTCCGGGGCGACGCTGCGTACTGCATGCATCCACTTCGGGAGCACGATCGGCATGCGTTCAATCGTTGGCACTAGTGACGGCCGTGGGAGGGTGTGCCACGAGTCCTCTAAACTGGAAACGCAGGACCGGTACGGATGTCGACGTCCAGCTTCCCTTCAGACGTCAACCCAACGCAGATTACTTTCCAAGCACAGACTCTGTAAGGGGGATCCGCCCCATTGCACTCAAGCACTCTCACGCAGTTTCGGCCTGCTCGAGACACGTAGGGCGCTGACGACTGATCGGACCCAGGAGGCGTGCAGTCTTGACATCCGCTGGTGGACGCCCCGCCGAGGTTGGCTCCGGCGATCGGCTGCGTCAGCAAACTCGATTTGCAGTGTTTGCACACGGTTGCCTCGGGATGTATCTGCTCCCGGCAGTAAGGACATTGCCCCCCGTGCGATGGAGAATCTGGGGCCAACCTTGATCCGCAGTGCTTGCACTTCACCGCCCCCGCGAGAATTACTTCCTTGCAGAAGGGGCATGTGGTGTCACCCGCGCCCGGCGGGTTCTCGTTCTCAGTTCGCTCTGTTGCATCGACCATCTTTTCCACCTCCCAAGGTTACTCAGGCTACTCCCGTCCGTGCGGTCTATCAACCATCCGGAACGCGTTGCGGGGCGGGTCGCCAGGGACCCGGAAGGCGGAGATGGTCGCATGGCTGCACGAATTCGTCGAGGACACCGGGGCTGCGCTCGTAAGGGCACATGCGCCGCTGGAAACGAACGCTTCCGGGGCGATGGGTTGCCCAGGAAGATATGTGGCCAATGACGAGTTCCTGTGCAGCTCACCACCTGTGGCCGTCAGGTCATTCAGCTGATGTTCGACCCGGCGAAGGGTGGCATCATCCACCTACGCGGCCGTGGGGTGGACGGTCCGCATAAGCGTTTCATAGTCCGCCATGTCGATCAGGTCGCGGTGCACCGCATCGACGATCTGATCCCAGTCTCCGCTGGTCAACGCCCCCTCAGGATTGCCTGGTTCGGCGTCCTCAGCGAAGGAGTAGGGCCAATCCATCAGCTCGTGCATCATCTGGTCATGGCTAATCCGCTCGCCATGGAAGTCGAGGATGACCTCGCGCGGGGTCCGGTCCAGCAGTTCCGGGAAGTTCTTAAGCTTCTTGAGGATGCGGCTGACTTCCGGCTGCGAGATTGCAAGCAGCCTGGCGATCTCCGCCTGGGACACCCCCTTCTTGTTGGCCTCGGCGCAATCACGAAGCCTGTCAATCCGGTTGAGCTCGCGATTGGCGAACGTCCGGGCCAATTGGTCCTTGATGGTCAGCATCAATAGCGCTCCTTTCGGCTTATACATTTTGTATAGCCTCACGCTACTACCAGAAGGCAGAAGGCAGAAGACCTGAACGGTGTGAAATAGGTTTCCTTGCCCCTTGCCTAGGGGATCGTGCGCGCGTACCGCTGCTGGGCCTTTTCGACTGCCCGCCCCACCGCGGTAGCCGTCATCTCCGCACCGCCCTCTACTTCTTTCCAGAGAAAGTAGCCGACCAGCTGGACGAGGAAAGGGTAGCCGGCGGTCGCCTCGGCAGCCTGGCGAACGGCGCCGGCCGGGGCATCGAACCCGCCGGCGGCAAATGTCCTGGCGAATGACTCCTCGACGTCGGCCACGTCCACGTTGTGAAGGACGATGCGTTCCGCTTGACGGAGGAACGCGGCCGGATCTTCGTTCAGGAGTCCCGAGACCTCGGAGGGCAGGCCTGCCACAACCAAGGCGGCTCCGTCCTCTGTGAATGCAGCGAGGCGTGGCAAGTCCCCGTTGCCCACCGCGTGGATCTCGTCAATGGTGATGATCAGGCCCATGCCGGCACCCCGGAGGCGTTCAAAGAGGGTTTGAGTGTCCTCTAGGAGCCCTGGCTCCGGCGGCCCGCACCGTGCCGCTATCAGCCGGCGCAGTGACTCTTCGATTCGCCCTGCCACACCCGGTGTTGCCGTCTCGGAGATGACCTCCCAGCCAGACCTCCCTGCCAGATCCTGTGCCGCCCCAAGCATGACCGTCTTGCCGACGCCGCGGGCGCCCGTGATGATCGTCGAGGTAGAGGAGCCCTGGGCCAATCTATTGCCGAAGGCATCGAGGATCCCGGGCCGGCCAATCAGATCAGGTGGTCTGGCCCCAGCAGTGGGTCGGAACGGGTTCCGCAAGAGTTTCTATTTCCCTTTGTTCTGACCCGTCAGGTCAGTCCAGCCAGATCCTCCTGGCGCCCGGGAAGTGGAGCAGGACGGCGCGGAAGCCGGGGTAATCGCGGGGATTTGGGCCTTCGTCCGGACCTGCGGTGTGGGCGTCGATGCGGATGGCTTTGCTCTTGATACCGAGCTTGCGGAGGGCTACGGCAATCGCGTCGGCAGGTGTCAGCAAGGGGTACTCCTCGCGAACCTGATCGAGAGTCGCCTCGATGTCGTCCCCTTTAAGGTCGTCCAAGTCGTACGTGCTGGAGTCCCTGATGGCGGCAAACACGGCCAGATCCACCGGGGTGTGATCCTCAAGGGGCTGCGCGTCAACCAAGGGGCCTGTGGTGATGCGCTGCACGCTGGCCGTGGCGCCGGCACCGCCCTGCTCCATCTTGAATTCGTTCTCCACACGGCCGGCCCGCATCAGCAGATCCAGCTGCTCCTCACCTTCATCTCCCAGGTCGTCCAGCCACTCCTGCATGCCGGGCCCACTCCCCTGCCAGGCGCTGCTCCATCGGCCGGGCTCGACCTCTGTCATGCCCATTTCCTTCAGGAAACGGAGCTCTTCTTCGGTCGGTTGGTCTTTGGCGCTCATGGATGTCCTCCCCTAGGCAGTTGTCTGTGCTGATCTTAGCCAGCCAAAACGTCCGCAAAGGGGAGGCCAGGCTCAAGCAGCGCGCCAAGAAGATTCCTCGTCCCCCGCGACCTCAGTGGTGAAGTACCAGCCAGCCCCGCGCTGCACACGGACACAGTGCTTGTGCCAGACGGCCGGGATCGTGCCGCCGCGGGCCCTGATCGCGAACGAGCCGCTGCTACGGACCGTCACCCTTCCCATGTAACGGCCTGCGTATTTACCGCGGGGCACACGGGCGAGGACAGTGTCACCGGTGGTGAATCCGAAGTGTTCTTTGCGCCTGGTTAAGGCCAGCCGGGGGAACCCGTATTTGTCCGATCTCGTCCGCGCGTACGAGCCCCTACCCGCTTGATAAGCATTGAGAACCGAATCGATGCTCGAGTTGATGATTTCTACGTCCCCTACCGCCAGGGCATCGGCCCAGTGGCTCTTCACCAGGCCATTTCGTGTCCGGTTGAACTTCGTCCGGCCACCGGAGCCGACGTAGACGGGGAGTCCCGTCCCCTGGAGCTCGCGCCAAAGGGCCCATCGGGTCGAATTTACTGCCGCCACGTCGCCCAGTGGCTGTTTCAGCCGCGACAGGATCAGCGCCAGACGAACCGGGTCCGTGACAAACTCCTCCACAGGCCGGTTCCCCTTTTCGTCGTTGCAGGGCACGCACGCAAGCGCCAGATTGGAGAGCCGGTCAGATCCACCTTTCGACTTTGGAATGACATGGTCAAGATTCAGCGGAACAGCGACAGCGTCACAGTAGACGCACCTTCGGCCGAACTTGGCCAGGAGATACTCCCGGACTTCGTAACCCGCCAACGTTCCCTGCTGATACTCGCTACCACTGATTTGCGTGTTCCCCATCCTCTGGGTATCGAAACGGACCAGCTCCTGGTGGATCGCGGCCAGAGGGAACCAACGCCTCAGCTTGTTGACCATGGACATGACACCATCAACTCGATGCTGAAGCGATGGGGCGAGCCACCCTTCGGGCCTTGTCCGATTCGAGAACCGAGGTTCCCGGTAGCGAAGCCGGCCGCGACGATGCCGGCGGTGCTGGGCGCGGGACCTCATGTGCTGCGTGATGGCACCTGACCGATGATCGACCCGCACAGCGTATACACCTCGCCGGGCGGACCGGTCCGGGCCAGAGGATATGAAGACCGCAAGCCCGGTGTGTTTCGAGCCAGGATCGATACCCAGCCCCATCTCCTGCACTGAAGCCGTGCCGTCCGCTGTTGTTTTGTGCTTGAGCCTAATGACAAAAGGAACCACCGAGACGACGACTGCTTGCCCGTTCCGCAGCAGTTTTCTGGCCCGCGCGGCGCTGGTAGGCATGAGCGGCATTTTGTCTTTCCCGAGGACCGGGACGATTGGTTGGGCCTTACGACCCTGCTCTGGCTGGCCAGGTTTCCCTGGGTCGGCCGTGACGCCTCCGGCAGCAGGTGAACGTCCGGAGGTCTCCCCTCGATGATGTTGCACGCCAGGCTTTCGGGGCAGATGCCCGTCAACCGCATCCCGTTTCGTGCCTGCTCGAGGCTTGTCTGCTGATGCGGCTTCGTTGGTACGGAGCTGAGGAAGCACTCCGCCGTCGGTCTTTTTTCTCACGCGCAACGCTGGCATCTGAGTCACCTCATACAGATGCCTGGATCTGGACCACCAAGCCTTGAAGGCTCGAGCGGCAGCCGGAACTCATGTGTACGTTGAAAGGGTTCTGCCTTCCATGAGATGAGTGTCCACTCCCCTCAGGTTTGGGTCAATGGCACGCCAGGCGAAACGCAGCATCCGGGGCCGAGCCAGACGCAAGCTGTTCCGAACTCCTTCACAGTCCCAGTAGAGTCTCGCCATGAAGCGTCTCAAGAAGGGCCACACTCCGGTAGCCGCCGATGCTGCGGGAAGGCCGTTGGACGCCACAGGTCACAGGACTGATCTCCCCCCGGCGTACAACCGCTTAGGGAAACGGCTATGGAGGGCAGAGGAACTGACCTACGCCCAGGGCGAGCGGGTTAGAGCGACCAAAGCATGGCACCGTATGGAGCTTGGCGAATGCGGAACAATCATGGTTGTCTCCGAATACACACAACGCGATTACTGGGTGATTCCTGATCGATTACTGGACGCATTCACGAACAGGGCCAGCGGGGAATTCCTTTCAAGAATGCCGGAGCATTACCTAGAACCTGAATGAGTCGCACTTCCGGAGCGGTCGCCCCTTCCGTGCGGAACTGGTGTCCCGTATCTAGGCCGCTTCGGCCAGGTGGACCTCTCCCAGGATCAGACCCGAGAGTTGCTGTGCCTTGGTCTTTTCGTAACCGCGACGGCGGAGCTTCCTGAAGATCTCATCGCTGAAGGCGTCCCGTTCGGTGGACCGCATGACCCTGCCGGACACGGCGGCCGCGGCACCCTGGAGCCACTGCTGTTTCACGGCCGGTTCTTCCGTTGATGCAGGGATGGCCTCCTCAGCGAGAAGGGCCGGCGCATGGCTCAGGAGGTGCTCCACCAGCCGAATTACAACGTCCCCTTTGTAGCCTCTGGTCTTGAGCCGGCGGGTGAGCTCGTACTGCAGAGCCTTTCGTCGGTCCTCGATGATCGGCTCACGGGATAGTGCCTGGGCTGCACCTTTCAGCCAGGCATTCCTGCGGTCCACGGGTGCGTCTACAGCAGGGATTAAGCCGACCGGACCGAATGCCTTTTCGAGATCCTTTTTGGCCTTGGCCCGGCCCTCCCTGACCCGGTTCAACTCCGCCGTGCGCTCGGCTGCCTGAGCCTTGTACGCCTCCCTGGCCCCGGAGGCCTGGGTGAATGAACCCGTCCGGTGACCCCACTCGTTGAGCCGGTCCATAACATGATTGTCGTCCCCTATCCTTAGCCCGTCTGACAGGGTCAGGCCGGCCAGGGTCAGGGCCTTCCTGACCGGGGTCATGGACCGGGCCGGAACACCCAGCTGAACCGGGTCAACACCGGCTGCATGAGCCAGGGTCACGAGCCACTTCTTGAAGGTCAGGGGGTCATCCCCGTAGGTCCAGGACGTGTGGGTCACGGACCGGGTCACGATCGCGGTCTGAGCCGGTTCATCGTTGAGCCCGGCCAGTGAGCCGACGGCCGTGAAGAGGTGCGGGTTGTCTATGACGTGACCCTGCTCGCGGGTGAGCTTGCCGCCGATCTTGTAGCGCTTCGCTGAGTCCGGCCGCTGGCCACCGAGCTCTGTGATCCAGCCCATCGCCACTAGGTCATCAAGGGCTGCCCGCACAGTGATCACCGTGACGTTCATCCGCAACGCGAGCCACTTCCGGGAAACCATCAGGGTGTTCCAGCCCTTCTCATCCTGAATGGATTTCAGGATCTCCACGCAGAGGATCGCCATCGTGCCCCGGGCGCGAATCTGGCGGGCTGCCGTCAGCGCAGGAACCAGGACCGGTTCTGTCTCGGCTCCGTCCTCCGAGGGCTCCGTCCACATCGTGACCATTGGCACCGGGGAGAGTATCCGGCCGAGGGTGAGGCGAGCCGTCTTGAGCGAGTTTTCGGCCGCCGCCGCAGGACTGGAAGAACGGGCCGCTGCGCGACAGGACGAAATGAGTCGACGGGAAGCGGAACGGTTTGCCAGCAGTTCGGAGAGTCCTGGATGAGAGGCCGTCTGCTTTTTCAAAAACAGGGTCAGTTCTTTGTCGGTCAGTCCAAGCGCGAAGGCCCGCACAGAGACGGCCTTGACGAACTCCGAAGGGGTGGCCCTGGTGGAGGGGTAGGCGGAGGCGGTCTTGATCAAGGCTTCGATCAGAGAGGGAGCAGACGATAGAAACACGGACATGACAATAAGTATAGCCCTCTATGCCGCTGGAGCGTAGCGACAAAGCGGCATGGGAGAGAAATAAAGGAACGTGCTTGTTTCAATGGAAAGGATTACTAGAGGGTCGGATGGACCGCGGTGGGAGAGGAAAGGGCCGACGGGAGAAGGGAAAGCCGATGGCACGGACCGTGTCCGTCATGTAGGCAGTACGCACTGCGTGGAGGTTATCGGAAAGACGGCGGATGCTTTTGAGGCCATCTTTCTTCGCAGGGGTTTCTCTTTGCCGGGTCTACGTTTTTGCGTTCCGTTGTTCTGGAAGGTTGGCGTTACGGCTGCCACCTTCACTTCGGGCTGCGCCCTCCGTTACGGCTGGCAGGGGTCGGTCCGGGGAACTGGACGTAATCGTTGAGTGGACCTGATAGCTGTGCGGAAGGCTTCGAGATGACCGTTAAGTTCTCTATATGTTTCTCTTCTAGTTGGTTCCCTTTTCGTTTCCCTGATAGTTCATCTTCCTGGTTACCTCTTAGCTCCTGGCTCGCCTGTCGGCCACCTGTCGTCCACCACACATAGACTCTTGCTCACCATGATCGAGGGACTCCCCCATGACTCCCTGCGTTGCCATCGCCCAGCTCAATGACCAGCCAGAAGACGAGGCCACCTATGCCTCGAGATCGTGGTCCTCGAGGGCAAGGAACTCCGGATCGTGAAGTACAACGCCGGACCTGGCGCCTTCGACTTCGACCAGCTCACCCAGCTGACCCGGGTCATCCTGGGCTTCGAGATCGCCACTCCCTGGGAGGTCCTGGACGGCCGGGCTTTCGCTGTCGTGAACCGGGTCACCCCACTCACCGAAACAGGGTCAGCATCGGGGTCAGCAGCCTAGGGTCACGCGTGCATGAACCGGGTTCACAGCCTGGGTCAACAGGTTCATCGAACCGGGTTCACAGCCGGGGTTCACCGGGCTCATCGAGCCGGCTCGGAGTGAGGGTCAGCAAGGTTCATTGAGCCGGTTCGGAGTGAGGGTCAACGGCCGGTCCATGACGGGTCAACGGCCGGTCCATTAGCCCGGTTCAAGGGGCCGGTTCAAGGGGTCTCGGAGGGCGGTTCGCACCAGGGTCATGAACCGCCCGTCGGCAGGGTCAGCCTGTCCGGATGAACCCGGTCCAACGAAGGTTCACGGCACGCGGAGCCGGAGCGGTTCCGGTGCACCATCAGGTCCAACCAGCATTGGGTCACCAAAAACCCCCACATGCCGCCGTGAGCTCCTCTAAACCGATTCACGCGTGCCGGGCCGCACGATCCCTCGAGGGCCGCACAGAGCCTCCTGTGGTCTCTCCTGGGCCAGGTTCATGAGCCGCGATGTGCCTGTGCCTGAGGGGGTCGCGGACAGGTCCACCATGAGGGGGTACCACTCGTGCAACGGGTTGGCCACGGACGGGTCCGCGGCCGAGCGCGGCCTGGGTGGATCGCAGGGAAACGGCCGCGACTGCATCTCAGGTAGTGGTCCTCGGCGGCGAACTCTGATTGTTGAGGAAAGGGGTCAGCAACCGTCGTATCGCGGTGGGCCTCAGCCGCACGGCATGCCCCTGCTTCGAGCTGAGCTGGAGCAACCTTTGAGGGGACACCAACAACACCGGAGCTCGGGCCCCGCATGAATCAAGCGAGGTCAGATCTGGCTGCGCGTCCTCCAGAGCGAGGCCACCCCTCCCTCCAGCCCGGAAGCGACTCATTCAACTTCGCCTTCCTGGCCGCATCAAGCTTTCCTTGACGGTGGCTGATGCGCTGCACGTGCAGCCAGACTCCAAGGATTCTTTCCGCCTCGTCGGCGAAGCCCTTGTGGCGGGGCCATCCATGGCCGGCGGCCAGGTATTCAGCCACCTCGTCTAGGCGGCGATGCCACCGAGTCTCGTTATCGGCCCGCCAGGTTGAAGGGGCTTCCCAGCCGGGGATAACGCTCAAGGCTTCCCGGTACGTCGCCGAGAGTGTGCCGGACACGACGTCCTGCCGGCGGCGGTGCAGCCAGGCACCCAGGGCTCGTTGCCGTGCGGTCCTCTCGCTGGTGGTGGGCAACCGTCCTTCCGTCTCGTAAAACGCCAGGATGTCTTTGAGGTTCCTCATCCCGGCCGACGTTTGGCGAGCGACTTTTACCAGAGCCGCCTCATGGGCATCTTTCAGACCGGCTTCTTGCCGTATGGCAAGGCTGAGGTGATAGCGGACCGTACTGGCTGCAGCGCCTGCGACTGCTGCGATCTTCTGGGACGGGATGCCCTGGCGGTACATCTGCACCCACTCCGGGTCAGGAGCCCGGCGTTTGAGCGAGGTCATCGTCGGTGACAGCTACACACTGCGCAGCAACCTGGCGTCGCTCATGGCCGGCATTCGTCTGGTGTTCGCTATCTGGTTCGTATTCATCGTTCCCCCTGACTCTGCAAGCTCCGGCCATCTATTCGTCGAGGGACCAGGCCTTGCTGACGAATGTCACGTGGCAGTCCCTGGCTTACTGGGTTTTTCCTCGACAATGGCGGCCTAGAGTTGTCAGGTGGAGATTTCAGGCACCGTTGAAGACGCGGACGGCGTGCAGAGCCGAATTACTGCAGACGGCGGAAGCTACGAAGAGGCCAGAGCTGCGTTGGACACCAAGATCCCGGAAGTCCACCGGCTGATTGTGATCCGCACGCTCTAGCCGCCGTCTCTTACGTCTCTAAGGGGCTCTCAGTCTTCTCGCTGGCGACGAGCTGGTGCTGCTTCATCTCCACCGTGAGAAACATGGCACGCAGGCCGGTCACCGCTCCCCCGCCGATGCGGCTTGGTGCCTCATGAAGGCAGCCACCGGTCAGACGGGCGACTGTTCCTTTGCGAGGCACTTCAAACAGTCCACTGCTTCAATGACGCTGGTGACACCGATGTACTCGCTTTGTCCGCACCGGGGGCTCAAGTCGACACCGTGCCCGATCCAAGTGCCCTTGACCTCCGGGTCGTAGTGCAACAGGCACCGGTGCGGGGGCTCGTGAATCTTCTTCGCCATGGTTGTCTCCCTCTCCTGGAACGTCGCTTGCACAGCTACGTTGTATGCCAGCGTACCCACATGTCGCCGCTTTGCCTTAGCACTGGCGCCACATCTGCGACACGGGTCCCCAGTAAGCACCCGCACCGAATCCCGACCTTCACAAGATCGTCCAGTTAGGCTCGGATAGACCGCACGTCAGTGGGCGGCCGTACCGGTGTAGACCCTGAGGAACAACCATGAAGATCGAGACCGTCACGCAGGAAGGAGACTGCGGCGCCCTCCGCTACCCCCTCCCGGAACATACGGTCTTCGAACCCGGTCATTCCCCGAGGGGCCAAAACCTTGTTGGCTGAATCAGAGGATGAGGCCTTGAAGTGGTGGGACCACCGGCGTAATGACGAAAAGACCTTCCGGACCGTAACCCTGCGTGCAACACGCTCATGCCACTGGATCTGCCCGGACTGCCAGCTCTCATTTGAAGAGCGGGTCCTCGAGATGACCGTCAGACGCCACTCGTGCCCTGACTGTAGCGAGAAGCGACAAGCTGAGTGGGTCGCGGAAGTCGATCGATTCCGAACCACCCCGGTCGCGGACGTTCCCGAACTGGCCGCTGCATGGGCTGACGAAGCCGACCCGAAAACTGTCATGGTTTCAGGCGACTGGCAGTTGCGGCGCTTCAGGTGCCCCGTAGGACACCATCCCAGGCTTGATCCACTACGGTTTCTCACGGCGGGCTGCCCGAGTTGCCGGGCTATTGAGACCCGCCGGACCCAGAAGAACTGGCTGGCGGACATCCTGCCGGAGATTGCCTCGCAGTGGCACCCGACCCTCAACGGCAAGCTCACCACTCAGGACGTTGTGTGGGACTCCAAGAAAATTGTTCATTGGAAGGCCGACTGCTGCGGTCATGAATGGCAGGACAGCCCTCGGAACCGTGACAAGTACGAGAGACTGCGGTGCCCGAAGTGCAAAACCATTCTTGGGTCGTTGGCCTGGCAAGACCCTGGCCTGGCCGCCGAGTGGAGCCCATCCAACCCCCTGAGCGCATGGGACGTCCGGCCACATGCCGCTACGCCATTCCTGCCGCAGTGGATCTGCGCGACCAACCCGTCCCACGTATGGGACAGTCCCCTCAGTGCCCGGTCCAACGGAGCAGAGTGCCCGGACTGCCGGGAGGCAGGAAAATCAAAGGTCGAGCTGGCCCATTTCGCCGCCGCCAAGGAAATCTTTAAGGGCGCCCGGTCCGGCGCCAATCTCCGCTCCAAGCAGTTCTCCACCCGCAAGAATTGGACGGCCGACATCTACGCGAAGGTGGATGGGAAGGAGCTGGTCATCGAATACGACGGCGCTTACTGGCATTCAGCGCCCGCGAAGATCATCACAGACGAACGTAAGACCCTGGATCTGCTGGCCGCCGGCTTCCTCGTAATACGCCTCCGCGAGGACGGTCTGCCTCGGCTCCCCATCCACCATCAGCACTACAGGGAGATCCGGGTGTATTCCAGTGCCCCGCGACCGAAGACCGCTATGGAAGCGATAGCCGGCTGGCTCAATCAGCTGTGAGGCCTCTCCATAGCGACTATCCCCAGATCCACCGGAAGCCACAGCCCTGGACTGTGAACCCTGCAGCCGTGGGCGGGACGTAAATCGTGAACTGTGGGGCGATGCTGATGAAGTTGTTGGCCATGATATTCCCTTGAGCGTCGGAAACTTCCCAGTAGCAGTTCTCGACCGACTCCCCCTGAGACTGCCACGTACCCGGCTGCGCAGTCTTACCCACGAGGTACTTCCCCGAATAGACAAGCTTTCCGTTGGCCTTGTCCGATTCAAGGGCTAGCCCGGCACTAGCACTGGCTTCCAGCGCGGCACGCTTGGGGTGGTCGGGGCACAGCGTCAGGGCGGCTGCGATCTCCTTGGCCTGACCTTCACTGACGGTGCCGTTGAAGTAGAGGCCTGCGGTCTGGGCGCACAGGGAGTACAGGAACTTTGCTGTGTCCGGAGACTTTCCGCCGGATGCGTCACCGGCTGCCTTCTCCGCGGCAGAAGGCTTGCCTGCGGCAGTGTTGACCGTGCAGAAGTCGAAAGGCTGGGCCCAGGCCGCCCGGTAATCGGTGACGGTGACAGCAGGCCCGTCGCTGCCGACCCTGCAACGCAGATCGTAAGTAAGGCCGGCTGGAGTGGCCGTGGGCGTTGGGCTTGCCGTCTTCGTGGTCTTGGCAGGCGTTGGCGTTGGGCTCGCCGACGTGGACTTGCTCGGCGTTGGAGACGTCGTCGTGGAAGCCTCAGGAGCACCGGCGGCGCAGCCGGCCATCACCAGCGAACAGGCCACTAGCAGTGCAGCGTACAGCGTCGATTTCAAAACATCCCCCAATGGTCGGAGCGCTTCACTGCGCCACGTGAGCAAACAGTACCGGCCCACTGGCGGCGGTCCGAGAAGTGACGGGAGTTCTGCGAATCAAGCCCGTCATATTCGATCTTCTGCCCCGCGGCTATGTTCAGTGTCCGCCGGAAAGCTCGATGTAGCGGGCGCCGGCGGTCTCCAGCAGCTGAATGGCTTCAAGCAGGAGGGCTGCGAGCATCCCATACCGGATCGTCATCTGGAACTGAGCTCCTGTCGCAGTCCGGGTGCCTTCGATTTCCTGCAGTTCGTTCGTCGAGGTCTGAGCCCACACCTTCCCGTGCGCATGTCCGCTTGCAAGCTGCCATGCGGCCAACCAGGGAAAGACCACGTTTGAGTGCAGTCGCTCCAAATCCTTGAGCATCTTCGTCATGGTTGGCAGGCCCTCGTTCTTGCTCAGAGGGTTCCACCCTGCCAGCCCAGCGAGCTCTGCCACTTCCTGCATCCGAGCGCGGCGCTGGGCCTTCACCGACGGCTGGCCCATGGTCTCGCGCAGGGCGGCGCTCTTACCAACCTCGTCTACACCCAGCTGGATCCTTCGTTTGATCCGTAGGGTGCCGTTCACGGGTTCCAGCAGCCACAGGGCTGCGGCTGCGGAGTCCAGAGCGTTCCGCACCAGGGCGTAGGCGCCAAAGGGGCTGGCCACCATGTGGAATTTGCCATCAGATTCATGGACCATCATCAGCTTCAAGGAAGCGATGCAGCCCATGGCCACCGAGAGCTGGCCGACGGCGTAGCCGGAGACGGGGTAATGCGGACACCGGATGTCGTCCAGGGACAGAGCGGAACCTTCAAGCGGCTCCAACCGGCGCTCCAGGGCGGCATCGATTTCTTCTGTCCTGGAGAACAGCCGCATGATCCATTGGCTGTACTGGACTTCTTCTTCGTCATCGACCGCGAATTTGATCACGGCCTGAAGTCTAGGGGCAGTGGGCTTGAGCCGCGGACAGTTGTAGAGCACGATTCCGCCCGGACGGGAGCCCCAGTCACAAGCCGACAAGAAACCACATCCACTTTTGTCCACTTTGAAGGAGGGTTTATCCACCTCTATCCACCCTCTATCCACTTCGCCGAAAATCTCTCGATGCCCCCTGCATCCCTTTATTTACAAGGAAGTTGTCTCTCCTATTTAAGTTCTATCCACTTTGTCCACTTATTTCCAAGAGGGCCCTCGCATAGAGAGATTCTCCTTCCCTCCGATGCATGTCCGTTCGTTCGTGCCCATGACATCTAGATGGGGAGCTCCTCTACTGAAAAGGTGGACAAAGTGGATCGAATCCCAAAAATCCGCGCCAGTACTGGGATGCAAGACCATGAGCGAAGTGGAGAGCAGGTGGATAAGGGTGGACAAAGCTCCCCGCAAAGTGGACAAAACCGGGTTCCAGGCCGAAAGATCGCTTCAATTACCTGCCTGAGACTGACCTGACAGCCAATCTCCGCTAAATGAACCCCTATCCCGCGATTCGCGACACCTTTCCTTGTGCAACGGATTTGTTGATGCCACAGTAGAATGCATGAAGAAAGAGGAAATCGCGGTCATAGATTCGGTGCGCGGACTCATGGACAGCCAACGGGTCGCCACATACCTTGGAGTCCCACGGGCGACGATCCGCTCGTGGGCCAAGAGAAAGACCGACGGCATTGCGGGAGTGCACACAAAATTCCCCGACCCGCTCCCCGAGCAGCTCGGCGGGACCACCTTGTGGGATGAGAATGAGATCCGCGCCTTCAAGGCCGTTTACGACGCGGAGATGCAGCCTCGCAAGAAATTGCCATTGAAAGATGCATCGGATGTGTTGCGGGCTGTAGAGTCATAGCCATGAAAACTGACCACCCACCACTTCAGTTCATGACCAACGGGGAAGTCTCTGCATTGATGAAAGTCTCCGCGGCCACAACCCGATCCCGGATCCACCGCACGACCAAGGGCAAGAGCAGCCCCGGCTTCCCTGAGCCGCTGGGAAAGATTGCCGGCGCCTGGATTTGGGACCGCGCGGCAGTGAACCGGTTCTTCGCGGAAAAGAGTCTCTCCTAGAAACGCCAGACACACGAATAGACCCGGTCCCAGTGGGACCGGGTCTCCTTTTATGTGGGAGCAGCCCCGCCCTGCTGATCAGCTTGCCTTCCGGCTCCATGCAGGATTCCCGCCCTTGCGTTCGTGTTGCTGAACGCTGACACCGAATCGCACGACGTCTGCCACATCGTAGAGGGCAGCTGCGTTGACCAGGAACGCCTGGGTCGGGTCCTGAGGGTCGGGCACGGGTTCTGGAAAGTCGACGTGGATCGCGGTGGAGGCCGGCCGGCCGCGCTCGACCCAGTCCATATGCCGTTTACGCCAGGCGCGGATCGTGTTCTCTGTGACACCGAGGAACTCTGCCATATCCCGGGTCTGGACCAGGCCACGGAGGTTCCTCGGTTCTTCTCGCTGCATCCGTCAAGTTTCACAGAACGGCGCGCATGTTGCAACGAAGGTGTTTCATCCCTAAACTTTACAGCAACAGTTATGTTGCATAAAACAAGGACTATCGGAGTGTAAGTGACCCATCCCAAAGCGGCGCGCATCAGCCCGGATAGCCGGCCGATCGCCTACGGCGCAGCAGCCCTGGCCTCTGCGATCTACCTGGGCGCCTTCGCCACCTCGTTCTTCGGCCAGGCCTCCCTGGCGAAGTTCATGCTGATCCCCGAGCAGCTCCAGTATGTTGCCCCGGCCGTCATAGACCTCGCACTGATCCTCTTCACTATGGCCACCCTGGTCCGTCGATCCCGCGGCGAGTCGACCCTGATCACCAACCTCATGACCTCGTTCTGGACAACCGTCAGCATCACCGCCAATATCGTCCACGTCCTCATTCCGGCAGGCCCGCAGTCGTCCTGGTCCGCAGGCACCTATGCCGGCGCGGCACTATCCGCGCTGATGCCCCTGGCCGCCCTCGGTGCCAGCCTGGTGATTGAAAACGTCCTGATTGCCCGCCCTGAGCCCGAAGCGGTCGCCGGGCCGGCGGTTGCCGCAAAGCCTGTCAGGCCTCCGTCTCCGGCACTTGCTCAGCCCAAGCCTAAGGCCGCTGCCCTCACCTCCGCCCCCTCGCCTGCGAATGACGCATCCCCGGTGGTCGAGCCCGTCGCGGAGGCTACGGCACCAGTGCAGGCGCCCGGGCCCCCGGTCGTTGCTGCCCCGCTGCCGGCCTCGCACACACCCCAAGTCCGCAGGTTCGTCGACGCGTCGAAAGTCGACTGGGAGGTTCTTACTAGGGCGGAGCGATGGGATCTGGTCCAGTCCATGAAGGAGAAGGACCACACACTCTCCAACCCCGTAATTGCCGAGCATCTCGGGGTGTCCCTCTCCACCATCAAGCGCCTCAAGCCAGAGGAGCAGGAATTCGAGCCCGCATAAGAAGCCTTCACGAAGCCCCGGACTGCGCCCAGTCCGGGGCTTCCCTTCTCCCGGAATCTGACTTCCCCTTCCCCTGTCCGAAAGGGAGAAGTTGCACAGGTGAAACGTGAGGACACTAGCGACCATGGCGAGGGGTTCAATTCACCACCATGCCAGGTTAGGCCCCGCTCCACTTAGGCTATTAGCGCCGCGTGCCCAGCCGCCACATCTCCTGCTACGCCGCCTTCGCCGGATTCCCCGTCCGCGATAGCGCCGCCCGACTGGCGCGCTCCACGGCGGCCAACGTCTGTGCATGCAGGGCGGGGTCGTACGAGACCGTCCCGCTCAGCCCTTGAGCCTCACGGGTCCTAGTCATCCACTCAAGGATCTCGATGTTCGTTTCCATACATTTCTCTATGCGGGCACGGCCGCCACGGCTGTCAGCTTGCATTTAGCGCCTCCACTCCGGGGCCAACCTGTCCGGGTCGAAGGCCTTGAGCCCCGTCACTTGTCGCCTCGGCAGGACGACGACCCTTACGAATACGGAATCCAGCACTGCGCGCTGAGCGCTGACCGACATGTCGTCCCAGGCGTCTCTGACCATTTCGCCCGTGCTGAGACTAGGAGCCCGGACAACTGGAACCGGCAGCGCGGCCTTCGCCCGCTCAATAGCTGATTTCGCGGCCATCCATTCACCACGGGCGATAACTCCCAAGGCGTAGTCGGCGGCCAGTTCCTCGAGCCGAGAGTCGAGGGCCCCAAGCTTTTCAAGCCACTTATCGGATTCCTCACTTTGACCAAGCACGATGGCATCGTGAAGCTGGAAAGCGGCTGCGACTACCCATGCCTCCGTTTCGGCGGCGACTATGGTCGTCCCCCCACAGGCTGCGGCGCCAACGTTTCTCGGACAACGGTACGAGGGCTTCTTCGATTTCCCGTTGATGCACTTGACCATTCCGGTTCCACATTTTGAACACCTAAGGAGACCGGTGAGGAGATGCTTCCGGGGCCCTCCTCTTTTGGCCCCCGACCGACCGGGGGCAAGCTTTGCTCGCAGCATCGCGGAAACCTCTTCGGAAACAATTGCAGCCCACTGGCCTTTAGAAGCGACCTTCCCCTTATGGACTCGAAGACCAGCGATCCGAGGCGCTTTGAGTATGTTGACAATGCTCGCAGCCCGCCATGACGCTCCCTTGGCAGTAAGGACCCCTCGCTCCGTCAGGTCGCGCGCAATCGCATTGAACCCTTCCCCTGCAAGAACCCGGGCAGCCATTTCCCGAATGATGATGGCCTCCTGCTCGATGACCGTTCCATCTGCCGTGAATCCGTAGCACTTGCGGCCGGGCCATGCGCCGGACTCGGCGAGTTCGAGATGCTTCCGGATGAGCCTCATGCGTGTCTTCGCCACTTCCCCGCCGGCGAAGGCCGTTACGACTCGGGCGAGGGTCAGTCCGTCTGGAGTGCTGAGGTCGATGTCTCCGTTGGTCGACGAGTGGATGCCAATGCCTGTCGCCGTAGCCAAGTCGATCCAGTCCTCGAGCTCACGTGAATTCCGGTGGAGCCGGTCCGCCGAATAAACGACAACGACGTCCACCGCCCGCATCTCCATCAGCGCCTTGAGCTGATCATAATCCGGCCGTACTTTCCCACCTGAGGCGGAGATGTCGTTGTCCTCGAATTCTGCGACGACCTCCCAGTTGTGTTTCGCCGCGAGGGCACGGCAGTCCTTCAGCTGGCGTGCAACGCCGAGCCCTTCAAGCTGGAGATCCTTGGAGATGCGGGTGTAGATGGCGGCGCGCGCACGGGCGCCTTCTCGTTGAGCGTTCATGCTGGTTCTCTATGCGCGGATGCTTGTGGCGGGTGCTGCCCTGAGTACACGTCATGATTAACTCATCACTTCATGGGCCGAGTTTGCGTGAACGGTGCACATCCCCGGAAGTCCACTATTTAATGCGATCAGCATGTCCAGGCTTTCCGCTTCCCGTACCTCTCCCACGACCAAGCGGTCCGGGCGCATTCGGAGGGCTTCCTTTACAAGCCTGCGCAGTGGGATCTCGCCTTCGCCTTCGAGGTTGGGCTGCCTGCATTGGAGTCCGACGACGTCCCGGAGCGGGAACTGGAGTTCGAAGATTTCCTCGACCGTAATGACGCGCTCACGGCTGCCGATGCTCGCTGCCAGGCAGTTGAGCATGGTGGTCTTGCCCGCCTGGGTTGAGCCTGACACGAGGATGTTCAGTCCGCTGGACACCGCTGCACCGAGGAATCGGGCGGACTGTGGTGTCAGGGTTCCAAGCTCGACCAGGTGCTCCAGGCGGCTGGCCTTCACCACGAACTTGCGAATATTCACGGCCCAGTGCCTGCGGGTGACATCTGGAATAACTACGTGGAGTCTCGAACCATCAGGCAAGGCTGCGTCCACGAAGGGCGATGACATGTCCAGGCGGCGGCCGGAACTCTTCAACATGCGTTCCACGAGATCGCGAACCTGCTGGTCCGTGAGGCTGAGTGAGGTCAGTTCCGACTCGCCGTTCCTGGCCACGTAGATTTCGTTGGGCGCGTTGATCCAGACTTCCTCGATGGTCGGATCGTCCAGCAGCGGCTGAAGGACACCGAAGCCGGCCACCGCGTCAAAGACAAACCTGCGGGCGGCCTCCAGCGGACCAATCGGAGGCAGCGGCCCCATGAGCGCCCGTTCGTCGTAGTCGCTGACAGCCGCCTCGACCAGGCGGCGGACCTCGCCCGCCTGCCGCAGCGGATCAAGACCCCGACGGCGGATCAGCTCGCGGACTTCGTCTTCCACGATTCGCACAGCGTCCATGTAGTTCCCCAATACAACTGCCGCCCCCGGCGGAGGCAGTTCAACTGGGTACAGCCTAGGGAGCGTACAGCACGCCGCCAAGTCATATGAGTCGGGCTGTGGATAACAGTGACGCATCTTTCACATTGGCAACAAGGGAAACTCTGGTTACTGCAGACACTGCGGTGTTAGGGTAGGCGCGTTAAGTCTCGATATTGCAGTTCAGTGACTCCTGAACTGCAACCCACTTGTGACGCGCTCACGTCAGCGCCGTATTGTCTCCGGAGCCAAAATGAAGCGGAACCAGTCCAACAGTCATCGTCCCCTCCTGCAAGTCTTGGGGACAGCAGTTTTGGCCGCCGCTCTCGTCGCGGGCCCCGGACTGGCGGGGGTCGCTTTCGCTGTTGAACCGACCCCGACTCCGCCGCCTTCAACATCCGCGCCGACGCCGACCTCATCGGCGGTATCGACGCAGGTCCCGGAATCAGCTACGACTCCAACACCTGCGCCGGCTGCACCCGTGCCATCAGTCGCACCGGCTCCGACGACCCCACCCTCTCCTGATCCGGCATCTGGCAGCATCAACGAGTCCATGGCTGCGGCTGTTGGCGTCGGCGGTGCGGAAATGGGCCAACGGTCCGCCAGAGTGGCAGCGACATCTTCAAGCACCAGCTTTAAAAGGCTCAGCACTGAGGCCCTCGGAACCGAAGGCACCTGGATGCCGACGTTTGGAATCCAAGGATTGGACGTAAGCGGCCACCAGCCCAGCGTGGATTGGCAGCACCAGTGGAACATGGGCGCCCGATTCGCGTACGTCAAGGCCAGCGAGGGCAACTACTATACGAACCCGTCCTATAGTTCGCAGTATCAGGGTTCGCGCAATGTCGGAATGGTTCGGGGGGCTTACCACTTCGCAATCCCCAACTGGTCCTCCGGAGCAGACCAAGCACGGTACTTCGTACAAAACGGTGGTGGCTGGACCGCCGACGGGTACACCATGCCGCCTGTCCTAGACTTCGAGTTCAACCCCTACGAAGGCCGTACCATCAACGGTTTTTACTTCGGCAACACTTGCTACGGCATGTCGCCTGCGCAGCTGGGCTCCTGGGTCCGCGACTTCGGCAACACAATGCAGTCATTGACCGGACGGGTTCCCGTTATCTACACCAACACCAGCTGGTGGAATCAGTGCCTCGGCAATCCCTCAGGTTTTGGTGACTACCCGCTGTGGGTCGCTGCCTACCCGAGTTCGCCTACGAACAACGCGGGACCGGTTCCTTCCGCAAGCTGGAGCACTTACAGTATCTGGCAGTACAGCAGCACCGGGCCATTGGCGGGTGACTCGAATGTCTGGAATGGAGACTACTCGGGACTGAAAGCCTTCGCCTCTAGCGGCATTCCGCCTGCGGCCACTCAGCAGATCGGTGCGTACAGGTCCAGTTATCCCGCCTTGGGCAACACGACCACTAGTATCGTATGCGGCCTCGCGAATGGTGGCTGCTACCAGGGCTTCCAGGGCGGAACCGTGATGTGGTCAGGGTCCTCCGGTGCTTTCGCGGTGATAGCCGGTCCTGTCGCGGCAGCTTGGCGGGCCACCGGGGCCGAAGGCGGCCCGGCTGGTTATCCAACAAGCGATATTGTCTGTGGCCTGAAGGACAATGGCTGCTTCCAGAATTTCCAAGGCGGGAGCATTCTTTCCTCGTCCACCTCCGGCGCGGCCCTGATTCAGCCCGGAGCGATACGCGACTACTGGGCCAAAAACGGCTACGAGAACGGACCTCTCGGGTATCCGACCAGCAACACCACCTGTGGGCTGCGCCTCTCCGGCTGTTTCCAACTGTTCCAGGCAGGTTCGGTCCTCTCCAGCAGCTCTACAGGGGCTCAGCTTGTGAAATCCGGCCCTATCCTTGACGCTTGGTCGCGCGCCGGATTCGAAAACGGCCTCCTGGGCTACCCCTCTGCGGATGCCACCTGCGATGCCACGAGTTGCACGCAGAGCTTCGTGGGTGGAGTGGTGGCGTGGACCGGCGCTTCAGGAGCCTGGCCCATCTTTATGGGCATGGCAGACTCCTGGAAGTCCGCCCGTTCGCAGTCTGTTCCCATCGGCTTCCCGATCGGCACTGAGGTTTGCGGCATCCGCGGCGGCGGCTGTTTCCAACTGTTCCAAGGCGGAACCCTACTGTTCTCACCGGCAACAGGCGCGTTTCCCGTCACCGGCCGGACGCTGGACTACTGGCAGAAAACCGGATTCGAGAACGGTTCTCTGGGTTATCCCACGTCCTTCGCGGTGTGCAACCTTCCCGACAGCGGATGCCTGCAGTCATTCGAGCACGGCACCGTGACCTACTCCGCCGCCACGTCCATCCAAACGGTCACCGCCGGGGCAATGCGTGATGGATGGAACGCCTACGATTCCGTTACCGGCTCCCTTGGCTACCCCACCTCCCCCAAATACTGCGGGCTAGCAAACGACGGATGTTTCCAGATGTTCGCCAAAGGCGCCCTGATGTATTCCCCGTCGACCGGTGCACATCCCAGCCTCAACGGGCCGATCCGGGACCTTTGGCAACGGGAGGGCTTCGAGAATGGCCGCCTTGGCTACCCGGCGTCGACCGTCCTGTGCGGGCTGCGGAACAGCGGCTGCTTCCAGAACTATCTCGGCGGTAGCGTCATGTGGTCTCAGGCTACCGACGCGCACGCCTTGCACTTTGGCCCCATCAGGGATGCCTGGGTCAAGTCAGGTTTCGAAAACGGCTCGCTGGGCTATCCGGCCAGCGCCCAGATTTGCGGACTGCGCGACGGCGGCTGCTTCCAGAACTTCGAAAAGGGCACTGTGATGTGGTCGCCGCAGACCGGTGCGCAACCAGTTACATCGGCGGCGATCCAGACGCGCTGGGCCCAGGCAGGTTTTGAATCGGGTTCATTGGGCTACCCGACCAGCGGATCTGTCTGCGGGCTCCGCAACGGCGGCTGCTTCCAGAACTTCGAAAAAGGAACCATCATGTGGTCCGCTGCCAGCGGCGCCCATCCGATGGTTCCGGGTCCAATCCAACAAGCCTGGGCAGGGCAAGGATTCGAGAACGGCACCCTCGGCTACCCCACGGCGCCGCAGACGTGCACCACCGATGGGCAAAGCTGCGCCCAAACTTTCCAAAGTGGCAGGATCGAATGGACCGCCCTTGGCGGGGCCAAGATCCGGCCATAGACGCAAAAGGCCGGAAGGCGGGACCCGTTACGGGTCCCGCCTTCCGGCTTTAACGAGTCCGGCCTAACGGCCGTGTTCGAGGAGGTTCAGGAGATACTGCCCGTACCCGCTCTTGACCAACGGCTCGGCGCGCTGACGGAGGTCGTCGTCGTCCAGGAACCCGAGACGCCAGGCGATTTCTTCAGGAGCGCCGATCTTCAGGCCCTGACGGTTCTCCGTTGTCCGGACGAAATTCGACGCGTCGTTGAGGTCATTGAAGGTCCCTGTATCCAGCCAGGCGGTGCCACGGGGCAGAATTTCGACCTGCAACTTGCCGCGCTCAAGATAAGTTCGGTTCACGTCGGTGATCTCAAGCTCGCCCCGGGGAGAAGGCTTCAAGTTCTCTGCGATCTCTACAACATCGTTGTCATAGAAGTAGAGGCCCGGCACTGCGTAGTGGCTTTTGGGCTCTGCCGGCTTTTCCTCGAGTGAAATTGCTTTACCGTTGCCGTCGAACTCGACCACACCGTAAGCCTTCGGGTCCGCGACCCAGTATCCGAACACGGCCCCGCCGTCGATGTTCTCAAAGCGGCGCAGCTGCGTGCCCATGCCGTGCCCGTAGAAGATGTTGTCACCCAGCACCAGGGCCACGGTGTCATCGCCGATGTGCTCCTTGCCCAGGACGAAAGCCTGGGCAAGGCCATCCGGTGCAGGCTGCTGCTTGTAGCTGATGGAGACGCCAAAACGGGAGCCATCGCCCAGAAGACGCTCGAACTGCTCGGCGTCGTGAGGAGTGGTGATGATGAGGATGTCCCTAATGCCTGCAAGGATCAACGTCGAAAGTGGGTAGTAGATCATGGGCTTGTCGTAGACAGGAACGAGTTGCTTGCTGACGCCCAGGGTGATGGGGTGAAGCCGAGAGCCGGTACCGCCGGCAAGTATTATTCCGCGCATGCCCCCCATCTTTCCCTTCGCTAATGGCCGCGGCAAATCCGGTAGTCTTGGGAACTATGCAGCGACTTCTTGTTACCGGTGGTGCCGGGTTCATTGGTTCGAATTTTGTCCACTACGTTCTTGAAAACACTGACGATCACGTCACAGTGCTGGACAAACTGACGTATGCAGGGAACATCGAGTCTCTGAAGGGACTCCCGGAGGACCGCTTCACATTCGTTGAGGGTGACATTGTTGACGCCGCCGTGGTGGACGGTCTCGTTGCGGCCTGCGATGTGCTGGTCCACTACGCTGCCGAGTCGCACAACGACAATTCGCTGCATGACCCGCGGCCGTTCCTGGACACCAACATCATTGGCACGTACACGCTGATCGAGGCGGCCCGGAAGCACAACAAGCGTTTCCACCACATCTCCACCGACGAGGTCTACGGCGACCTGGAGCTCGATGACCCGGAGCGGTTTACCGAACAGACCCCGTACAACCCGTCCAGCCCGTATTCCTCCACGAAGGCTGGTTCGGACATGCTGGTCCGGGCTTGGGTGCGGTCCTTCGGGCTGCAGGCCACCATCAGTAACTGCTCGAATAACTACGGCCCGTACCAGCACGTGGAGAAGTTCATCCCGCGCCAGATCACTAACGCGATAGACGGGATCCGCCCCAAGCTCTACGGCAAGGGCGAGAACGTCCGTGACTGGATCCACGCGAACGACCACTCCTCGGCGGTGCTGGCCATCATCGCCAAGGGCCGGATCGGCGAAACATACCTGATCGGCGCCGATGGGGAAAAGAACAACAAAGACGTTGTGGAACTCATCCTCAAGCACATGGGCCAGGCCCCGGACGCCTACGACCACGTCGTGGACCGCGCGGGCCATGACTTGCGCTACGCCATCGATTCGAGCAAGCTCCGCGGCGAACTCGGCTGGGAACCGCAGTTCTCCAACTTCGACGCCGGCATCGAGAACACGATCGCCTGGTACCGGGACAACGAGGACTGGTGGCGGCCGCAGAAGGCCCAGACCGAAGCCAAATACAAGGAACAGGGCCAGTAGTCGATGTCGATCGAGTTCGCCAAAAAACTAAACGCCCTCGAAACGCCGATTCCCGGCGTCGTCCTTTATGACCTGCCGGTACACGGTGACAACCGGGGCTGGTTCAAGGAAAACTGGCAGCGCGAGAAAATGGTGGCCCTGGGGCTGCCGGACTTCCGCCCGGTGCAGAACAACATCTCATTCAATGAGAAGGCCGGCACCACCCGCGGCATCCACGCCGAGCCTTGGGACAAGTTCATCTCAGTCGCGACGGGCAGGATCTTCGGGGCCTGGGTGGATCTGCGCGAAGGCCCATCGTTCGGTGCCATCTTCACCGCCGAGCTCGATCCGAGCAAGGCAATTTTCATTCCCCGCGGGGTCGGCAATGCCTTTCAGACGCTCGAGGACAACACCGCGTACACATACCTCGTCAACGACCACTGGTCCGCCGATGCGCAGGGCCGGTACACCTTCCTGAACCTTGCCGACGAAACGGCAGGCATCCAATGGCCCATCCCCCTGGGGCAGGCAGAGCTTTCCGACAAGGACAAGGCCCACCCGCGCCTGCACGATGTCACGCCCATGCCGCCCAAGAAGATTCTTGTGTTGGGTGCTAACGGCCAGCTGGGCAAAGCCCTCCGGGACCTGTACGACGGCGATACCTCAGTCGAGTTCGCCAGTCGCGCAGAAATCGACCTCACGGCTGAAGACTCCCTCGCCACGGTCAACTGGAAGAACTATTCGACGGTCATCAACGCCGCCGCGTTCACTGCAGTCGACAACGCTGAGACCCCTGAGGGCCGTGCGGCCGCCTGGAGTGTCAACGTGACAGCAGTGACGCAACTGGCACGAATTGCCGTCGACCACGACCTTACCCTCGTCCAGGTGTCGTCGGACTATGTCTTCGACGGAACGGAAAAGACCCACGGCGAGGACGAGCCACCCACACCGCTGGGCGTTTATGGCCAGACCAAGGCCGCAGGAGACGCTGTTGTCAGCGTCGTGCCCAGGCACTACATTGTGCGCACGAGCTGGGTCATTGGGGATGGCAACAACTTTGTTCGCACTATGGCTTCGCTGGCTGCCCGCGGGATCAACCCTTCCGTTGTCGACGATCAGTTCGGCCGGCTGAGCTTCACAACCGACATCGCCGCCGGCATCCGGCATCTGTTGGAATCCGGGGCGGCGTACGGCACCTATAACCTCACCAATGACGGTCCCGAGCAGTCTTGGGCTGACATTGCAGCAGATGTGTACGAACTCTCCGGAGCGTCGCGGGAATCAGTGACCGGGGTGTCCACTGACGTGTATTTTGAGGGCAAGTCGGCTTCGCCGCGTCCCCGTAACAGCAGTCTGGCACTGGACAAAATCAAAGCGAGCGGTTTCGCACCTGACATGTCCCGCGCGCGCTTGGCCGCGTATCTGAAGGACGGGGTCTGACAATGGTTGCGCAAATACGCAGACATGACACTCTGGTGATCATGCCCGCCTGGAACGAATCCGAAGCCATTGGTAACACCGTCCAGGAGGTTTTCACCTTCGGGCCGCCCTGCGACATCCTCGTCGTTGATGATGGCTCCCGGGACAGCACGGCAATGGTGGCCCGCGAAGCCGGGGCCACCGTCATTCAACTTCCTTTCAACATGGGAGTGGGCGGCGCAATGCGGACAGGGTTCAAGTACGCCAAAAAGCACGGCTACGAGCGGGTTATCCAGGTTGATGCTGACGGTCAACACGATCCCCGAGACATACAAGCGGTCCTAGATGGTTTGGCCCACGCTGATATCGCAATCGGTGCCCGTTTCGCTGACAAAGGTGAGTACGTTGTCAAGGGTCCTCGAAAGTGGGCCATGAACGTGCTGGCATGGACTATTTCACGAATTGCCGGAACTCGTTTGACCGATGTCACGTCGGGATTTCGCGCCGGGAACACTAAGGCGATCCGTCAATACGTTGACCACTACCCGGCCGAATACCTCGGCGACACCATTGACTCCCTGGTCGTCGCGATCCGCTCGGGATGCACTGTCCATCAAGTTGGCGTTTCGATGCGTGAAAGGCAGGGGGGTGCCCCGAGCCACGATCCACTGAAGGCTGCGATCTACCTCGGTCGCTCCGGACTGGCGTTGATCTTCGCCTTGACACGCAAAAAATCCGAACCATCGTCCAACTAGGAACCTGATATGTCGCTACTCATGGGATCCATCGTCGTCGTGGCGATCCTCTTTTTCGTTTTTGAGATGCTTCGGCGGCAAAAGCTGCGTGAAAAATACGCTGTTCTGTGGATCATCATCGGACTCGGGACTCTTTTGCTGTCCGCCTTCCCAGGGCTGCTGGAGCTCGCCAGCAGGCTAGTGGGGATCCAGGTTCCCGCGAATCTTCTCTTTATCATGACGCTGGTTCTTTTGGTCGGCGTCTGTCTCCACCTCTCCCAGGAGCAGTCCCAGGCCGAGGACGAGGTCCGCATTCTCGCCGAGGAGGTCGCAATCTTAAGACAGGACATGACGGAGCTCCGGCGGCAGCTTGATGCTTCAACTTCCTCCGAGGGCACCAACGGAGCGGCCACTAAGTGAAGTTCCAAAACGTGCACTAAAGAATGAGGCGGCCATACCCAATCGGGATGGCCGCCTCATTCATTATTCGATGGTCAGCTGACGATGTGCTTAGCGAGTCGCGGCAGGGAATCAAACCTTCCACGGGCAATGGCCTTCAGCACGAGAGAGCCAGCGTTCAGCCGTGACGTTGTGTGGAACGCGGCCGCCAGGGAGGCCTTGTTCCAGCCCAAGTCCTTGAAGCGCTTGGCTTGCAGTTCAAAGAAATTGCGCTCCTCGTCAAAACGCCGACCGTCCATCGCACGGACGGACGAATCTGAGGCCGAGTGGCGACGGTAAAGGAACGACAGGGTCGGATCAATGATCATTGAGCCGCCTTCTGCGGCGATGTCCAGCAGCAGAGCCAAATCCTGTACAACATCCAATCCTTCAGTGAAACCAATGCGGGTCATTGTTTCCGAACGCCAAGCAAGCGACGGGAAGTATGCCCAGTCGGCACGGACAAGGCTCGTGGCCATGGCCTCCCCCTTGAGCTCCATACGTTCGCTTGTCTTCGGGGCGTACAGCTTCTTGACTGCGTCCACGAGGGGATTGCAGGCGATGCCCTTCTCGTCAATGACCTGGACCCCGGGCTGTACGACATCGGCGTTCGGATAAGCCGAGAATGCACCCACCACAATATCGAGATAGTTCGGCAGCATGATATCATCGGCGCCCATGATCACGACATAATCGGCCTCGACCATGGTCAGCGCCTTGCGGTAGTTGCCATTGGCGCCAAGGTTCTGCTCATTCTTCAAGTACGTCACGCGCGAGTCAGTGATGGTCGAGAACCACCGCTCGGGTTCCGGATCCGGATACCCGTCATCAATGACGACGAGGCGCCAGTCCTGGTTCTCCTGATTCATCACGCTGCGCGCGGCGAGTTTCATCTGATCGACATCGCCGTAGTATGGCAACATTACGTCAACGGTCATGGACCTGAGGTTCCTTCCGTAGTTTCCGCCCGAAGCACTCGGCGGCTGAGTCCCCTCGATTATAGTTGACCGCCCCGCGTCCAGTTCGATTCGTCTGCCTTGCTAGACTGCTGAAGGACCGGCCCCGCCCCGCCGGCGCATAACGGGGGCCTAAACAGAAAGCAATCCTGATGGACCCCACCCCCGGCGTGACTCCACGTGTGAGCGTATGCCTGGCCGCCTACAACGGCGCCACCCACATCGAAGAACAGATCAAGTCCATCATCTCGGAGTTGGATACCCACGACGAACTGATTGTGGTGGACGACAAATCGACCGACCACACCGCGGACATCGTGCGTGGCATCCAGGATGACCGCATCCGAATCATCCAGGCGGCCGTCAATGCGGGGTATGTCCGTACCTTCGAAAGGGCGCTAGGCGAAGCCCGCGGGGAGTTCGTGTTCCTCTCCGATCAGGACGACGTTTGGATCCCAGGCCGCGTTGAGGCCATGATCTCTGCCATGGATGGCAAAGACATGGTCGCGAGCAACTGCGAGCACTTCGACGGCCCACTTGGAACATTCCACGAAATCCGCCTCCGGGCTGAGCACTCCGAACATTCCGTGCGCAACCTCATCGGAATCGTCGTCGGATACCGCCTGCACTGGGGGTGCGCAATGGCTGTCCGCAACAAGATTCTCAACCAGATCCTGCCTTTCCCGCAGCACATGGCGGAGTCACATGACCAATGGATCGCCATGGTCGGCAACGTTAACCGTTCCATCACCTACCTCGAAGCAGACACTATTCGTCACCGCCTGCACGGTGAGAATCTCACGCCGCGGGGAATCCGCTCGGCGTCGAAAATCGTCCGCGCGCGTGTGGCTTTTGTTCGAAATGTCCTCGAAGCGGTCCGGCGCGCACGCCTGGCAGCAAGGGCAGCATGACGGGCAGCGAATCGTCGGACAAGGTCCGGCAAAACTCGGAGGTCTGCGCTGTTGTCTCCGCGTTCAATCCCGGTCCGGAAAACGTCGAGAATATCAAGTGGCTATTCCGCTTTGTGAGCAGGGTTGTCATCGTCGACGACGGCTCCCCTCGTGACGTCACCGACACGATGTGCGCTTTCGAGCAACTGGGGGCAGTCGTCGTCCGCCTGAACACAAACTCCGGTATCGCGAAGGCCCTCAACACCGGGATCCAGGAAGCACGCAAACGCTGGAATCCCGAGTGGATCGTCACGATGGACCAGGATTCCCGCTTCTCCGGGGATTACATCACCGCCGCCTTGGCGACCGCCCATGCTTCTGATCACCCTGACACTCTGGGCATGGTCTGCGCCGAGTCCCACAATCACGCAGCGCTTCCTACGCTGGGAGGCACGCGTGAGCCGGAAGTCTTCGACCCCATGACGAGCGGCAGCATGATCCGTTCTGAAGTCTTCGATGCCGTGGGCTATTTCGATGAAGACTTCTTTATCGATTGCGTAGACACTGAATTCAACGCCCGGCTTCGCGACCACGGCTTCCGTTCGCTCTCCGGTCGCGGCTGCGACCTCGAGCACAGCCTAGGTAATGCCAGGCCCATGAAAATCTTTGGCTGGCGGGTCCGCGTAGGGCAGAAGAAGCTGAACGTTTATTACCACCCTCCGTTCCGTGTTTACTACATCACCCGGAATTCCTTGGTCATGGCCCGCAGGTTCGCCGGAAAACAGCCGGCATGGGTGCTTCGTCGCTTGTACATGGAGGTCCAAAGCCATATCGTCCGCTTCGTATACGGTCCCAACAGGCGAAAGCACCTCATCGCGGCCATGGCGGGAGCAAAAGATGCCTGGACGGGCCGCATGGGTAAGATCGATGACGCCCTTGCCGCCCGTTTGCGCTAAAACCGCGCCAGATCAGCTATCGAAGATCGAGAGAATACCGTGAGCAACGCACGCAAGATATTTGTCCTCTACCACCGCGGTTTGCGCACCGGAGGCCCCGAAGCACTGCATCAGCTGGTGTCAACACTCCGGGAGTTGGGGCAGGACGCCTATCTCGTGCCCCACTACACCACCGCAGCTACACCCCGCGTCGCCCAGTACTCCATCTATGACGCGCCGGAAGCCGACACGATCGAAGACACTGCGGGCAACATCGTAGTGGTGCCCGAGACGTTCATCGAAGACGTGTTCGCGTACAAACACGCCAAGAAAATGATTTGGTGGCTGAGCATAGACAATGCGCTGACTTTCATGGGCGAACGCCTCTGGCAGCGGACCACCGGCGGCCTGCCGACAAAGATCCGCGAAACATGGGTGCCGTTCCTGCGCATGCTGAAGCACGGGGACACCCCCTTTCAGATGCGGCAGCGGCGTGACATCGTGCATCTAGTGCAGTCCTCATATGCGTGGTCATTTATTGCCAGCCGGCTGAACACCGTCCCTTCACTGCTTTCTGATTTCACTCCCCAGGATGAATTCGGCCCAGCAAATGAAGCAAAACGCAACCCGCGGCTGGTGACCTATAACCCGGCTAAGGGCGCCCACATCATCGACGCCGTCAGGAAGGTTTGCGATCCTGGAATTGAATGGTTGCCGATTCAGGGCATGACGCGCGCAGAAGTCGTCAGCACCCTGCAGACATGCGGTGTCTATCTGGATCTCGGGCATCACCCCGGGAAAGACAGAATGCCCCGCGAAGCCGCACTGTCTGGAGCTTTAGCAGTTGTCGCGCGACGCGGCTCGGGAGCATACTTCGCTGACGTCCCGATTCCGTGGGAGCACAAAATCATGCCGGACGACAACGAAGTTTCGGCTACTGCCGCCGCGCTTCCCCGGCTGATGGACAACCTCTCGGAGGAGATCCGCAAGCAGGATGCCTACCGTTCTGCGATAAAGGCCGAACGGGAGCGCTTCCGGAAGGAAGTGACCGACATTTTCATCGATAACCGACTCGGCAAGGACGCATATGACTACATGTAGTATGCAGCGCGCCCACCCCGGAGTTTTCCCAGCATGATCAAGAGGATTGCCGCGTTTGCGGGATTACCGCTCCTATCTTCGCTGGCATCCTTCATCCTGCTTCCGATAGTTGCAAGGGTCGGCGGGGCGCCGGTATGGACTTCACTTGCGCTCGGCCAAGCCATCGGGGCCATCGCCGCGATCGTCGTCGGTCTTGGATGGTCCCTCACCGGGCCAGCAGCCGTCGCATCCTCTGCGGATGAGACTGTCCGGCGCCGTCATTACGCCGTGAGTTTTGCAACACGTTCACTGATGTTCCTCGGTACTATCCCCCTCATGTTTGTTGCCTTGGGCCTCGCCGGGGATCCTGCCAACTTCTGGCTGGCCTTCCTCATGGCCTGCGCTCAGGCGGCTTCCGGCCTAACGCCCGCCTGGTACTGCATCGCGACCGGCCACCCCGGCAGGATCGCCAAGTACGACGTCGTACCCCGAATGGTCGCAACTTTGGGTGTAATCCCCATTCTCTTGACCACCGGACAGACAATCATCTACCCAGCAGCTTTGTTGGTGTTGGGTCTTGCCGGGACGTTGCTCTTCAATGCGCATCATGCACACAAGGACGATTTCCAGGACCTTTCCTTCGGCCGGATTATCCGCGAGATTTGGGCTCTTCGTGCCGGCGCAGGCATCACTCTGGCGGCTGGATCCTATGCTTCAACGCCTATCATCATCGTCCAGTTCATGGCTGCATCCGGCGGGTTGGCAGCGTTTGTCTCGGCAGAAAAGCTATACCGAATCGGGCTGCTGGCCACGGCAGCGCTTGGAAACAGCCTGCAGGGCTGGGTCAGTGACTTTGCAGGCGACCATGCCCGCCGCCGGAAATACTCGCTGGTTGCCCTGTCCGGACTTGGACTGGTGGGCTGGCTGTTGCTCGCTGTTGCCGGTCCTTGGGCAACGGCGCTGCTTTTCAGTGAGGCGCTGGCCGCAGATTTCTGGACCTGCTTCTGGTTCGGGCTGTCATTTCTCTTGGTCTGTGTAACCAGTTCGACTGGTGCGCACTGGCTGGTCCCTGCAAAACGCATGCGGACGGTACTGACCAGCACTATTGCCGGTGCCGTCGTGGGCGTCCCTGCCATGATCGTTCTGGCCGACTTGATGGGCGGCCCAGGCGGCGCCCTCGGACTCGCCCTTGGTGAAATCGTTGTCACCGCTATCCAGATGCTGGTCGTCCTGCGCCTACTCAAGGACCCCGACACAAACACCGCGTCGAAGCAGGCGGCTTCATGACGTGGCTCGGCTTCCTGCCGGTTGTCCTACTGGCTGTGCTGTTGATGTATGTGCCCGGTGCGGCCATAGCCGCGTGCCTGAAATTCAGGCTGGGTCCTGTGATTGGCATGGCGCCGCTGCACTCGACGGCAGCCGCCGGCCTCGCCGGAACGATTGCGGACGTCCCGGGCGTGCCT
The DNA here is from genome assembly GCF_023913835.1 of Pseudarthrobacter raffinosi. Taxonomy (NCBI): domain Bacteria; kingdom Bacillati; phylum Actinomycetota; class Actinomycetes; order Micrococcales; family Micrococcaceae; genus Pseudarthrobacter; species Pseudarthrobacter raffinosi. The sequence goes on from NZ_JAMXBG010000011.1 coordinate 128,829, forward strand.
TGGAACATCGTTCCGTACCTCGCCATTTGCGCAGTGCTGGCCGGATTAGCCCTCCTCATGACACGCGGAGTCGAGTGGCCGGTGGCAAAGGTTTCATGGCGGGGGTTGCTGCCCTACCTTGCCGTGATCATCGCAGTGGCCTGTGTTACGTGGCGGTTCACGCAGTTGGTTGGTTCCCCGGTCAACCCGGCCCAGGTATTCGACAACGTGTTCCACCTCAACGCGGTCCGTTTCATCCTTGATACCGGGAACGCTTCGTCGTTGACGCTGGCGTCGCTCCAGGGAGTTTCTGGTCTGGATGCTGTATACCCCGCGGCCTGGCATTCCATCGCAGCCCTTCTTGTGCAGTTAACAGGCGTTGACATCCCGACTGCACAGAATGCCCTGAATCTGGTTATCGCTGCAGTCATTTGGCCCGCGTCGTGCCTGTTTCTCGTCGGGTCTGTCATTTCCCGGCGCCCGGCAGCACTAATCCTGGCGTCAATCGTCGCCGGCGCCCAGGTGGCGTTCCCCTACCTGATGATTGTCTGGGGCCCTCTGTTTCCATACGCGTTGGCGGTCAGCATGTTGCCTGCCGCAATGACGGCAGTGTTCGCTCTATGCGGTGTGGGCCGGAGCCACAGTGGAAGCCGGGGCGCCGGAGCCGCCTCACTCGCCCTCGCCATAGGAGGACTTGCATTTGCCCACACGAGTTCCATCAATACCCTTCTTGCCATCTCCACCCCCGTCCTGCTCTTCCTGTGGTGGCAACGGGCACGGCGCCTGGCCCCTTGGCGGACGCCGAACCTCCGGCAGGGCCTGTTCGCGCTGACCACGGTCTTCGTGCTCGGCCTGGCAGCCGTTTCCTGGCTGAAACTTCGGCCGGCACACTACGACAATTGGGGACCAACAGTGAAGCCCGGCGCGGCCATAGGGGAAATCCTGACCGTAAGCCCGATGCAGCTGGCGATTCCCGCCGTCGTCGTGTCTGTTCTTTCCGTCAGCGGCCTATATGTTGTGGTCCGCCACCGCAAACACCTTTTGCTTGCCGCTTGCTATGGTGCCGTTGCTGCACTGTACATAGTCGCCGCAGCGGCCCCCACAGGCTTCATTCGCGACGCCATCGTCGGAACGTGGTACCAAGACACTTATCGGTTGGCGGCCCTGCTGCCCTTGTTCACCACCCCAATTGCGGTGGTGGGCGGGCTTCACCTTTGGGCTCTATGGCGCAGGTCCCGGGCGGCCACCCGGACTACTTCCGCACTTGAACAACGCCTTGCCATCGTCCGTGGACGAGGTCAATTCGTGGCAGCGGCATCAGTCGTCCTGGTGGTGACGGTTCTCGCCACTTTCGTGGGCCCTACATCGCACTATGTTTCCGGGGCCTCGACGGTTTATCGGTTCGACGCGCAATCGGAAATGCTGACCCAGGACGAGCGCGCTCTGCTCGCGCGTGTTGCTGATCACGTTCCGCCTGACTCCGTCATTGCTGACAACCCGTGGAACGGGAGTTCGCTAGCTTACGCCTATGCCGGGCGTCGAGTGTTGACGCCACACCTTTTCGCCGGCATCGACCCAATTCGTGAGCTCATCGACGAACGGCTGAAGTTTGAGCCCGCTGATCCTGAAGTGTGCGATGCCCTCCGTCACACGAAGGTGGAGTTCGTTTTGGACTTCGGTAGCGCTTACATGCTTGATCTGGCCGGATCCAATGATTTCCCCGGTGTTACCGACATTGGCAATGCCGCCGGCTTCGAATTGTTGGATTCGGAAGGACCCGATGCCAAGCTTTACCGGATTACCTCGTGCGGATAACTGGAGTAGGACGCGCTACCGCTGCGTGCCACGTGTCAGCCGTTCCGGCACTGTGCCACTAGGCTGGAGTGGTGATTTCTGTTTCTAGGCGAAGTGTCAGGCTCTGCGTTGCGGCCACCTTGACAGGGATGCTCTCCCTGTCAGCGTGCTCGCATTCTCCTGAAGGCATGGTTCAAGGCGCCCTCACCGGCATCGGTGGCCAATCTGCGCAAGGTGCCGTCAGCGCCTGGAGTGTCTCGTGGAGCAGCCAGGTCAAAGGCGCGTCTGTCAGCTACTCCCCCGATGGTGCCGGCGCTGGATTGAAGGCCTTCAGTGATGGCCAGGCCCATTTTACGGCGAGCGGAAGCTCTGTGTCCGACGCCGAAAAAGCGGCGATTTCCGGACTTTGCACCTCGGCGGGTGCACTTTCCATCGCAGCCGGTGTCCTGCCGGTCGGAGTCGCCATCAAAGTCGACGGAATCAACGACCTTGTGCTGGATGCCCCAACGCTGGCAGCGATTCTGCGGGGAGACGTAGAACGCTGGAACGATCCGAAGATCGCTGCATTGAACGCTGAACAGCCCCTGCCAGACGTCGAGATCAAAGTAATGGCCGAAGAGGGCCCCTCGGAAACAACTCGCGCTGTCAACACCTATCTGGCTAACTCACCCGGCGTGTCTTGGAATCCTCTCCAGCCGGACCGCTGGCCAAAGGATGTGAAGGGACTCACCGGTTCGCAGCCACGAGACCTCGCAAACAAGCTGGACGACACTGACGGCGGCCTGGCGGTACTTGATGGAGGCATCATCGGTAACCGCTTCGTCGCCACTCAACTGGTGTTTGACGGCCAGGCACGGAAGATGGACGCAGCGTCTGTGGTGAATGCAGTCGCCGCAGGCCAGGTAACGACGACGCCGCGCTCTGTTGTCCAAGCCCTGGACGACCGCGCAGGCTATGGATTGGCGACCGTGATCTACGTCAATGTCTGCCAGCAGTACGTCGAGGAACCCCTCAACCTCCTCACCCGGTCCTTTGGCGAGGCGCTTCTCGGCGAGAAGGCGCAAAAGGACGCCAATTCTTATTCCTTTGTTATGTCACCGAGCAAGAAGGCCATCAGCGAGGGCCTGGCGCTCGTACGCACAATCGGAGACGCGCGATGAGCATCAGCAGTCGGCCCACAAAGGGCCGATCAATTCCAAGACCACTGCGGACGTTCGCCGTTCTGACCGGATTGTTCGCCGTGCTCTTAGGCTTGTGGTCCGCTGCGACGCCTCTGATGGGCTTCCCTGATGAGCCGGCGCACACTATCAAGGCTGCCGCAGTTGTGCGTGGCCAGGTTCTGGTTGAGGAAGGAACTTCCTTCGGCCACGGTGTCCACGTCAAGGTTCCAGACTATATCGCCAACCTCCACGGTCAGGGGTGCTACAAATTCAATCGCGGGCAGGCGGCAGATTGCGCTCCGCTGGTCTACGCAGACGACACCTACACGAACATCGGCGTTACCTCGGCCGCGTCCTACAACCCCATGTACTACTGGCTGGTGGGGCTTCCCACCCTGATTATGTCCGGCGCGCCAGCAATCTACGCAATGAGGCTGATCAGCGCCCTGTTCTGCGCCGTTTTCTTTGCTGCGGGATTCACGGCCCTGACAGAGCTGCGACGGCCCCAGTTTGCCGTGCTGTTGGCTGCGCTCGCCATGACGCCCATGGTCCTGTTCCTTGGTGGCGGCATCAACCCGAATTCAATGGAGATTGCCGCCACCATGGCTTCTTTCTCCGGGTTTGTAGTGGTGCTGGACAACTGGCGGAATACCAAGCTCGTTATTCCAGCTCTGGCGACAGTTGCCGCGTCCACTGTGGTTTTAGCCAATGCGCGCCAGATCTCCCTGGTGTGGCTCCTATGCGCACTCGTGGCTGGAGTCTGCTCGTTCAAACTCCGTCGCACCCTCCAGGTATTCGCAGACAAGCGTGTCCTCATTGCCGTCGGGCTTACCGTACCGGGAACGCTTTTGGGCCTCCTCTGGACCTGGATCGCCTCCAATGGCCCGGCAAATGTGGGCGTGGCTCCCGACGGCATCGCCAGTCCGCACCCTGATGCCCCGCTCTACCGGGGATTCTTGATCATGTTGGACCGGACGTTCGACTTCTTCCCCCAGTACATCGGGGTCATGGGCTGGCTGGATACGCCCGTCCCGGAACTCGTGATGCTCGTGTGGAGCGCCCTGATGATAGCGGCGCTCGTTGCCCCTTTCTGCATCCGGCCCCTGCGGAGCTGGACGGGATACTGGGTATCCCTTGCCATGCTGTATGTTGTGCCGGCGCTTCTTCAAACTGTCTTGTGGCGCTCCATGGGGTTCATCTGGCAGGGCCGATACACTCTCCCCTTGGTGGTCGTCCTGTTCATCACGGTCGGGCTTGGGCTAAGGCGGCTGCGTTTCGCAAACAAAGGCATGGCCGTCAAAGCAGCGAGGATCATTTTCTGGCTTGTAGGTGGATGCCACACGCTGGCATTCGTGTATGTCCTTCGGCGCTATGTTGTAGGAATCAGTGAGCTGGCAAACTGGCAGACCCTGTTCTCGTCCCCCGGCTGGCAGCCGCCGTTCGGCTGGTTGTTGCTGACCGTGCTGTACCTAGGCGCGTCAGCCGCAGGCATGGAGATCCTCTTCCGGTATCTCTACCCCGGGCAGAGCCTCGTCAAACGGGTCAATTCAAAGGGTGCCCGGAAGGACACAAGAGGCGCCATTAGGGGCCGTCAGACAGATAGGCAGCCCTCCGTTTCGGAAGTAAGTGCAATATTACCTAGCGGGCTGCCAAATAATTGAACCCGGACACTGACTAAGCAGCCTTCTTGAATTTTTAGGCTTATGGTCGTTGAGCACCTGACTTAACCACTTCTCCGCGGACTTCACCGCTCATAATGCACTCTTCAGGGCCCGCCAGGCCCGGGACTATCTCATTGACGGTGTATCCGGCGGTTTCTTTTAGTAGCTTTCAGCTGCCGGGAATCGGTCGCTGAAAGTGATGGCGAAGGCGTTCAAAGCTGGCTTCCAACGCACGGCCCATCGGGTCTTGCCGGCACCGGTCGGATCGAGGGATCGGGTGACCAGATAGAGGCACTTTAGCGCAGCCTGCTCGGTGGGGAAATGACCCCGGGCCTTGACGGCGCGCCGGTACCTGGCGTTGAGGGATTCGATCGCGTTGGTCGAGCAGATCACGCGTCGGATTTCCACGTCGTAGTCCAGGAACGGGATGAACTCCTCCCACGCGTTCTCCCACAGCCGCACGATCGCCCCGTATTCCTGCCCCAACGCTCCGTGAGCTCCTCGAACGCCGCTCTGGCTGCCGCAGCATTCACGGCGGTGTAGATGGGCTTCACGTCGCGTTTGAGCGCGTCAGTCCTTCTTCGAGGCCAGCCGGAAGGTATTGCGGATCAGGTGGATAATGCAGGTCTGAACGGTTGTCAGCGGCCAGACGTTGGTGACGACTTCGGGCAGGCCTTTGAGCCCGTCGCAGACCAGGAAGAAGGTGTCCTTCACGCCGCGGTTCTTGATGTCGGTGAGCACGCTCATCCAGAACTTCGCGCCCTCCCCGCCGGTCCCGGCCCAGAGACCAGGGCTCCTGACATGACTGGGTGGTCGTGCGGGTAAATTATTGAATTTCCGGGGATTTTCGCTCGCTGAAGTCTTTTAATTACGCCCCCGCTGTGAGATAACACGGGTGGGATTATTTCGCGAGTGATGGGGGGTGGGAAGATGGGTGTGTGTGATCGACTATCTGTAGGCCGTTTCAGCCAGGAAATCCTGCCGAGTTGGTGGCTGGTTTCCTGCCAAATGAGCGCTAAGAATCAGGCCAGGCA
>NZ_JAMXBG010000025.1:0-54879 GCF_023913835.1 Pseudarthrobacter raffinosi
GATGAGCTCACCGGCGCGGCCACGTGCCGGATTCACGACGAAGGGGTCCAGGAAATGTGCCTCCAACGCCTGCGCCCCGGTGAGGTCAAGGTTGGTGGTTTCGGCGACCATGATCCGGGCGTGCTGCCACGAAATCGTCCCGGCCTGCAATGCCGCGAACGTCAGCGGCAAGGCCGTGGTCAGTACGTGGGATTCGGCGAGCAGGGCACCGGCACTGCGTTCACTCACCGTCAGGGCGCAAGCGACCTCAGCGACGACAGCCATCTCCTGACCTGTGTGGTCCTGCGGCGACTCGGCCGGACCCGCCAGGGCCTCGGCAGCGGCGCCGTAACCGGCAGCCAGCCAGGCCTTCAGGGCGGCACTTTTCGCGTCCAACCGCGAGATCTCGGCCAGCCCGTCCAGGAAACCACCCACCACCCGGCGCAACGGATCAGCCTCCCAGGGACCGGAGGCTTCGGCACCTTCACTGATCACAACAGCCAGCCCTGCGAAAGACGTCGAAAGGGCCTCCGCCGTCGCCACAGCTGCTCTGCTACCCATACTCAAAGCATCCCAGCAGGGTCTGACAAAGACCGCGCGGGTGAGTCCCTATGTGGAAAACTCCGCTGACATCATGTCCAACTGGCCACTCAAAAAAACACCCAAAATCACAAAGTAAATGGCATTGGGTCTAGACCCGCCCCAGTGCGTCGATGTCCTCGAGGAACTGCTCGTGGACCTCCTGGCTCACGGTGGTCCGGGTATCGCCGATCGCGTCGAGGTAGTCCTCGGTGCAAGGCCCCTTCCGGACCGCCTCGCGGACTGAAACGCTGCCCGCGGAAGCCGCGCCGCCGTCGTCGTACACTGCCTTTTCCAGCGCGCGCTGGGAGGCGCTGCGGGCGGCGTACTCAATGTCCGCTGGGGAGAAGCCCTCGGTCCGTTCCACCAGGAGCTCCACATCCACATCGTCCACCACGGCGGCCGGGATGAAGCGCTGCCACATGGCTTCGCGGGCCTGGCGGTCCGGGAGGCCGATGGGGATGACGTAGTCGAACCGGCCGTGGCGCAGGAAGGCGGTGTCCAGCGCGCGGATGAAGTTCGTGGCGCAAACCAGCAGGCGGCCGGGCTGTTCGCGGAACGCCGGGATGATCTTCAGGAGCTCGTTGGTGACGCCCTGCAGGGGCGACGGCGGTTCACCCGAGCGCTGGGAGGCGATCTCTTCCACCTCGTCGATGAACACCACGCAGTGCTCCAGCTCCGCGATCTCGAGGAATGTTTCGCGCAGGGCGCCGGCGAGGCCCTTGGGATCTGAGGCCAGACGGGACGGGAAAACCTCCACGAACGGCCACTCGAGCCGGGACGCGATGGCCTTCGCAAACGTGGTCTTGCCGGTGCCGGGAGGACCGAACAGCACCACGGCACGCGGCGGCACCACACCGTATTCATCGGCGAGGTCGGCCTCCGCGAGGGGCAGGACCAGCCGGCGCTCCAGGAGTTCCTTTTCCTTGCGCATGCCGGCCACGTTCTCCCACAAGTCCCGGGCTAGGATCCGGCCGCCCAACTGGCCCAACGCGCCGAGCTCCTGACGCTGGACGGGGATGGTCCGCTCGAAATAACGCAGGTTCTTCTTGAGCGCGAAGCCGCGGCTGAGGAACGCCTCCACCCGGGTCTCCGCTTCCGGCATCAGCGCGGAGAGCTTGTTGAGCCCATGCGGGGCCATGCGGTTTTCGACGGCGGCGAGCAGTGACGTGCCGATCCCGCGCCCGCGATATTCAGGGAGAGTGGCCAGGAAGACGATCCAGCCCTGGTCATGCGCGGCGCGTCCGACGGCGGCGCCCACCACCTGATCGCCCTGCACCGCCACCACCGCGTGGTCTTTCTCGCAGGATGCCAGCACCTCGGAGAGGGCATAGACGGGCTCCACATCAGTGGCCTTGAGCGACTCCCAGAGGTGCAGGATCCCGTCCAGGTCTGCTGAATGGAAATCCCTGATGCGCCAGTTGGTCATGCCGTGTCTCCCGGGTGGTTCGTCATTGAACGGGTCATTGAGCTTCGTCGTCGAACTGCAAAAGGCGCTGTGAGGCGCTCTGCTGAGCATAGGCGATCAGCCCTCGGCGAAGGGTTGCGGGAGCGTTGCATTACAAAAAGTACGACGGCGGCACCTGGGTTCCGTGTCCACAGAACCCAGGTGCCGCCGTCGTACTCTGCTGCCTGATCAGACCTTGATCGGAACGGGGTGGACCTCGTCGGCGGGGTGGCCCGCGCGCTCGTGGATACGCCGTACAGCTTCCTCTGAGGGGGCCTCGGACAGGCAGTAAACCAAACCTGACTCGGGATCTGCCCAGGCAGATTTGAAGTCAACGCTCTCGTCGCTTTGAATGGCGAGATCGGCGTCGTGGGCTGCTTGCAAAGCTTCCTGGGTGATTCCGACCATGTTGCGATGAACGTCCATGAATTCCGGCATGATACTGATGCTCCTTAACTGGGTTCGACGTTGAAACAGCAGGATGCGGCCGACGTTAGACCTGCGCCTGTCAGGCGTCAAGAGGACTGCGGAAGTGACGACGGCGGCGGCACCCGGGTTCCGTGGAAACAGAACCCAGGTGCCGCCGTCGGACGTCACGGCCAGCTGGCCGGCAGGGCGTTACTTCTTGAAGGTCTCCGCGGGCGGGTTGGCGATGACGGGGGCGGTGCCGGTGAAGCCTTCGCGGGTTTCGGCGATCTCACGGATTCGTTGGCGGCAGGCGTACCAGCCGACGACCATGAGTGCGGAGGCGATGGCGGTGACGAGCATGGTGAGGGGTGAGTCGATGAAGACCATCACCAGGACGCTGACGAGGAAGAGCAGTGAGAGGTAGCCGGTGTACGGGGCGCCGAACATCCGGAAGGAGGGGCGTTTGAGCCAGCCTTTGTTCGCCCAGCGTTGGAGCTGGATCTGGCAGAGCACAATGGTTGCCCAGGTCATGACGATGCCCACGGATGCGACGTTCAGCACGATTTCGAAGGCCTGTGCGGGGACGAGGTAGTTCAGCGGGACGCCGAGGAGGGAGACGCCGGCGGTGATGGCGATGCCGCCGTAGGGGACGCCGGCTTTGTTCATGCGGCCCGCGAATTTCGGGGCGGAGCCGTTGACGGACATGGACCGGAGTATGCGGCCGGTGGAGTATAGGCCGGCGTTGAGGGAGGAGAGCGCGGCGGTGAGGACCACCAGGTTCATGATGACGTCCACGCCCTGGATGCCGATGGAGCCGAAGAATGTCACGAACGGGCTGACGCCCTTTTCGTAGGAGGTGTAGGGCAGCAGGAGGGCGAGGAGGATGACGGAGCCGACGTAGAAGACCGCGATCCGGAAGACTACGGAGTTGATGGCCTTGGGCATGATCTTTTCCGGGTTTTCGGTTTCGCCGGCGGCGGTGCCGACGAGTTCGATGGAGGCGTAGGCGAACAGGACGCCTTGCATCAGGATGATCATGGGGAGCAGGCCGTTGGGGAAGATACCGCCGTTGTCCGAGAGGAGGCTGAGGCCCACGGGCTGGCCGTCGACGGGGGTGCCGAAGATGACGAAGTAGGTGCCCACCACGAGGAAGACCACGAGGGCGGCGACCTTGATGATGGCGAACCAGAATTCCATCTCGCCGAACACCTTGACGGAGACGAGGTTCAGGGCGAGGACCACCAGCAGGGCGATGAGGGCCCAGGCCCACTGCGGGACGGCGGCCATCCAGGGGATGTAGTTGCCGAAGAAGTTCATGTAGAGTGCGGCGGCGGTGATGTCCACGATGGTGGTGGTGGCCCAGTTGATCCAGTAGAACCAGCCGGAGACGAACGCGGCTTTCTCGCCGAAGAATTCGCGGGCGTAGGAGACGAACGAGCCCGACGACGGGCGGTGCAGGACCAGTTCGCCGAGGGCGCGCAGGATAAGGAACGCGAAGAAGCCGCAGACGGCGTAGGCGATGACGAGTGACGGGCCGGCGGCGTTGAGGCGGCCGCCGGCGCCGAGGAACAGGCCGGTGCCGATCGCGCCGCCGATGGCGATCATCTGGATCTGCCGCGGCTTGAGGTTCTTGTGGTAGCCCTTATCCTCCGCGTGCAGGGCCGATTCAGAGGCGTGCGCCTGGGGCGGCACCGTGTGGTCCGTGACGACCTGCTTTTGGGCAGTGTCCTGTTGGGGAGTTGTCATGCGGTGTCCTTTGGGGGTGGTTGGGCGGGCGGGTAGGGACTATTTGCTGAGATTCGCCAGGCGCTCAGGACTGAGGAGTTCCTGGAGCTGGGCGGCGGTTAGCAGGCCATGCTCGAGCACGAGTTCGGCCACACCCTTGCCGGTGGCGAGAGCCTCCTGGGCGATGGCGGTGGCGGTGGTGTAGCCGAGGTGGGGGTTGAGGGCTGTGACCAGGCCGATTGACTGTTCCACGGTGATGCGGAGGTGTTCGGTGTTGGCGGTGATGTCCCGGACGCAGCGTGCCGTGAGGGTGCGGCAGGCGGCTTCCAGGTGGGAGATGCTCTTGTGGAGGCTGTGGACGATGATGGGTTCGAAGGCGTTGAGTTGGAGCTGCCCGGCTTCGGCGGCCATGGTGATGGTGACGTCGTTGCCGATGACCTCGTAGGCCACCTGGCTGACCACTTCGGGGATTACCGGGTTGATCTTGCCGGGCATGATGGAGGAGCCGGACTGGACGGCCGGCAAATTGATCTCGCCGAAGCCGGCGCGCGGGCCGGAGGAGAGCAGGCGGAGGTCGTTGCAGATCTTGGAGAGTTTCACGGCCACGCGCTTGAGCACGCCGGAGAGGTGCACGAAGGCGCCCACGTCCTGGGTGGCTTCGATGAGGTCGACGGCGGTGACCAGGGGGAGGCCGGTGACCTCGGCCAGGTGCCGGCAGGCTGCCTCGGCATAGCCGGCGGGGGCGTTCAGGCCAGTGCCGATGGCGGTGGCGCCGAGGTTGATTTCGTGGATGAGCAGCTCCGCCTCGGCCAGGCGCAGCCGGTCCTCGCCGATGGTGATGGCGTAGGTGCCGAACTCCTGGCCCAGCGTCATGGGGACGGCGTCCTGCAGCTGGGTGCGGCCCATCTTCACCACGGTGCGGAATTCCAGTGCTTTGGCGGCGAAGGCCTCTTCGAGTTCGGCCAGTGCGTCCAGCAGTTCCCGGCCGGCGAAGATGGTGCCCAGTTTCACGGCGGTGGGGTAGACGTCGTTGGTGGACTGGCTGAGGTTGACGTGGTCGTTGGGGTGCAGGCGGGCGTATTCGCCTTTGGGGTGGCCGAGGATTTCGAGGGCGCGGTTGGCGATGACCTCGTTCGCGTTCATGTTCGACGACGTCCCGGCGCCGCCCTGGATCACGTCCACCACAAACTGGTCGCTGAGCTGGCCGTTCATCACGTCGGTGCACGCCTGCTCGATCGCCTGGCCGCGTTCGGCGTCCAGCAGTCCCAGTTCGCGGTTGGTGCGGGCGGCGGCAAGCTTCACGGCGGCCAGTCCCCGGACCAGGTGCATGTTGGAGGACAGCGGCTGCCCGGTGATGGGGAAGTTTTCCACGGCGCGGAGCGTGTGGACACCCCAGTAGGCTGCGGCGGGGAGGTCACGGTCGCCCAGCAGGTCATGCTCGGAGCGGGTTGCGGCCGAGGTGCCGGCCGCGTTGGTGCCGGCGGCTGACGTGGTGGCCTTGTTGGCAGTGGTCATGGGGGTCCTCACAGGGCTTCGTTGACGGGCGTGGACAGGAAATCGGTGGCCTGCAGCAGGCCGACCCGATGGCCGCCTCCCAGGACGGGCGCGGTGCCGATCCCTGCGAGCGGCGCGGTGTCCACGCCGAGCGCCTCCAGCATGCGGACGGTGACGGGCATCCTGGCGCGGTCGCCGCCGTCGGAGATCTTTACCGCGATGGCGCGGCCGTCCGGCAGGCCCACCAGCTGCACGCCTTCAAAGCCGTCCTTCGCCACTATGCCGGGGGACAGGCGCATCAGTTCGGTGACGTCCCGGCGCTCACCGGCCACCATGTCGGGGTGCTGCTGCATGGCCAGGCCGACGGCGGCTTCCGCGGTCAGTGGCGCGTGCCCGCCGCCGTCGGAGGTGCTGTTGGCGGTGTTGCCGGCGGCGCTGTTGCTGGCGGCGGCGATGCGCCCGAACGCGCGGGCCATGCCCCGGAGGGTCAGGGCGAAGAGCGGGGTGCCGCAGCCGTCCGTGCTGAGGGCCAGCGGCGCCTCGCCGGTCAGCTCGGCGACGGTGCTGGCGATCAGCTGCTGCAGCGGATGGGACGGGTCCAGGTAGCCCTTGACCGGCCAGCCGTTGATGACGCAGGTGGCGGCCATGGCGGCGTGCTTGCCGGAGCAGTTCTGCGTGAGCCGGGTGGCGTGCCCGCCGGAACGCAGCCATTCCTCGCGCTCGGTGGCGCCGTACGGGAGGTCGGTGCTGTTCTCCAGGTCGCTGGGGGCCAGGCCGTGGAGTTCAAGGATGCGCAGGGCCCCGTCGCGGTGCCTGGCGGCGCCGGAGTGGCTGGCCGCGGTCAGCGCCAGGAGGCCGGCCGGGAGGTCCAGGCCGGCACGGACCAGGGCCACGGCCTGCAGCGGCTTGAGCGAGGAGCGCGGGTAGAAGGGGGCCAGCGGATCGCCGGCCGCTGCCAGGGTGGAGCCGTCCGGCGCGGTGGCGATGACCGAGCCGTAGTGGATGCTCTCCACCAGGCGGTCGCGGGTGGCCACGGCCAGGGCGGCGTGCTGCGGGAGACCGCTGGATAACTGGCCGTCCATTGCGTCGAAGGGAGCCGGCAGGGCAGCGGGAATGGCAGGGGCTGGCATGGGGTCCTTGGGTGGCGGTTACTGGTTGAGGATGGAATCGAGCGCGACGCCCACGGCGTGCAGGTGCGCGGCCATGGCGGCGCTGGCTTCGTCCGCGGAGCCGGCCTCGATGGCGGCGAGGATCCGCTGGTGTTCCACGTCCGAGGCGTGCTGGCGGTCCGCTACCATGTTGAGCGTTTCGGACTGGTGCGCCAGGGCGCCCCGGATGTCCCCGACCACGCTGGCGAACACCCTGTTGCGGCTGGCGCGGGCGATGGCGGCGTGGAAGCTGGAGTCCAGGGAAACCCAGGATTCGGGGTCTGTTTCCGCGGTCATGGCGTCCACGATGTGCCGGAGCGTTTCCAGCTGTTCGTCGGTGCGGCGCTGGGCGGCGAGTCCGGCGGCGGGTACCTCGATGTGCGGCCGGGCTTCGGTGAGGTCCCGGGCGGAGTATTGGCCCAGCGTTAGGTCATTGGCCACCTTGTCGGCCACCACGAAGGTGCCCTTGCCGGTTTTGGTGACGGTGAGGCCCAGGGCGGTGCAGGAACGGAGGGCCTCGCGGATGACGGAGCGGCTGACCCCGTACTGCTGGGCGAGGGTGGCTTCGGAGCTGAGCTTGCCGCCCACGGCCGCCCTGCCGGACTCGATGTCGGCGCGGATGGCGTTGAACACCGCTTCGGCAGCGCTGAGCCGGGCCAAGGGCTGGGCTCGGAGGGACTGCTCGCCGGGGGATTCCGCAGGCTGTCCTGCTATCCGGCTGTCTGACAGGTTCATGCTTAAAATATGGCACGGGTCACACGGGCTGTCAATCGGGCACGGGACGGGGTTTCACGGCGCAGGCTGACTCCAGGATCAGGGGCCGCGGGAGCGACGTCGCTGTCCAGCCTCTAGGGCGCATCCGGGGCTGGCGGATAAGCTGTGTGTGGGGAGGCCCGTCCGGCCGACCGGGTGCGCGGCGGCGAAGGCCGTCGACGTTTGTTGGGGGCTGAAATGGAACAGGCAGTCAAGGGAAACGATCATGCGGATTTCTACCAGGAGCTGGTCTAGGCGGCGCCGGATGCACTGCTAAGGGTCGGTGCGGACGGTTCTATTGTCTTCGTCAATAACCAGACGGAACAGCTCTTTGGTTACCGGCGGGACGAGTTGCTGGACAGGCATTACGGGATGCTCCTGCCCCAGCAGTTCGAAGGCCAGTTTGCCGGCACCAGTGATGATTTCGCCTCCGGGCAGCGGATACTCCGGATGGGGACCGGCCTGGGCCTGTTCGGCGTGCACCGCGACGGGACCGAGTTCCCCATCGAAATCAGCGCCGCCGCTCTCGGGGACGGTCCGGGCGCGGACATCGTCGCCTCCGTCCGGGACGTGAGCGAACGCCGCCGCACCGACAGCGAGCTGCGGGATGCCCTTTCGCTGCTCGGCGCCACCCTGGAATCCACCGCCGACGGCATCCTGGTGGTGACTGCCGACGGGAGGATTGCCGGTTCCAATGAACGGTTCGCCGCGTTGTGGGGCATCCCGGCGGATCTGCTGGATTCCCATGACGACGGCAAACTGATCGGTTTCGTCCTGGACCAGCTCTCCGATCCGGGCAGCTTCATGCGCAAGGTCCAAGAGCTGTATGCCGATCCGGGAGCGGAGAGCCTGGATGTGCTGGAATTCCGTGATGGCCGGACGTTTGAGCGCTACTCCCGGCCCCAACGGGTGGGGGATGACATTGTCGGCCGGGTCTGGAGCTTCCGTGATATCACGGCCCGCCGGCGTGCACAGGACCGGGCCCGTGACGCCATCGCAGAGCTGGAGGGTCTCGGCGCGATCGTTAGTTCCTCTGTCGACGCGATCATCGGCATCACCCCGGAGGGTGTGATCACCAGCTGGAATCAGGGCGCCGAACGGCTGTACGGGTATGGTGCGGACGAGGTGGCAGGCCGGGACGTCCAGTTCCTGATTCCGGATCATCTCCGCCTGAGCGAGGAGGCGTTGCTCGCTGATGTCCGGGAGCGCGGTGTAGCGCGGAGTTTCGAGGCGGAGCGCGTGCGCAAAGACGGGACGACGGTCCCCGTTTCCGTGACTATTTCACCCATCCGGGCCGAAGGCGGGGGCGTGCGCGGGATGGCGCAGATTGTCCGCGACGTCACCGGACAACGGCTCGCAGCGGCAGAGCTCCTGGCTGCGCGGGAGGCGGCGCTTGAATCGAGCCGGTTGAAGTCCGAATTCCTGGCGACGATGAGCCATGAGATCCGGACACCGATGAACGGCGTCATCGGCCTGACCGCTTTGTTGCTGGAGACCCCGCTGGATGAGACGCAGCGCCGGTATGCCGAAGGGGTGAGGGGCGCGGGCGAGGTGCTGCTGGCCCTGATCAACGACATCTTGGATCTGTCCAAGCTGGAGGCCGGGAAGGTCGATCTGGACATCGCAGCCTTTGATCCGCGGCTTCTGGTGGAGGAGGTGGCGGGCCTGGTGAGCGAGTCCGCCCGCGCCAAAGGACTGGAACTCATCGCCTACTGCCGCCCGGAGGTGCCGGCGCAGCTGTCCGGAGACGTCGGACGCATCCGGCAGGTCCTGCTCAATCTTGCCTCCAACGCCGTAAAGTTCACGCCGACCGGGGAAGTGTCCGTTCGCGTGCAGCCCGTTGACCTTCATCCCCGTGGGCCTGCGGTGCGGTTTGAAGTCCGTGACACCGGGATCGGAGTTGAGCCAGAAGATCATCTGCGCCTGTTCGAGTCCTTTTCCCAGGCCGATTCCTCCACCACGCGCCGGTACGGCGGGAGCGGTTTGGGGCTGGCGATCTCGCGGCGGCTGACCGAAATGATGGGCGGGGAAATCGGGCTGACCAGCGCTCCAGGTGAGGGCAGCACCTTCTGGATTGTGCTCCCGTTGCAGCCCGCGGTGGACGCCGGGGGCATCGACGAGGCGGCGGTCCGCTTCCCGGATCTGCTGACCGGAGTCAGGGTCCTGGTTGTGGATGACAACGCGACCAACAGGCTGGTGCTGGAGTCCCAGCTCAGGACGTGGAACATGGACCCGGACACCGTCGGCGATGCGCGCGCTGCCCTGGACCGGTGCCGGGATGCGGCCTTCGCCGGACGGCCCTTCGACGTCGTCGTACTGGATATGTGCATGCCGGAGATGGACGGGCTGGAGCTGGCGCGGGCCATCAGCGCCGACGGAGTTCTGGCTCCTACCTCCCTGATTATGCTGACGTCAACGCCGCAGATGGATCCGGCTGAGCTGGCAGCTGCGGGTGTCCGTGAATGGTTGATGAAACCGGTGCGCAGTTCTGAACTCTACGACCGTCTTCTGCGGCTGAGGGGAGGAACGCAGGTGGCCGAACGGCTTTCGGCCCGTGGTGTGCCGGAGAAGCAGAGCATCCCTTCCCGGGGACGCGTACTGGTAGTGGAGGACAACGAGGTGAACCAGCTCGTTGCCCGGGAGATGGTGAAAAGACTGGGCTACCTGGTTGACGTTGTGCCCGACGGGGCGGAAGCCGTCTCGGCCATTGCAGCCGTCTCCTACGCGGCCGTGCTCATGGACTGCCACATGCCGGTGATGGACGGTATTGAGGCCACCAGGACCATCCGCAAGGGGGAGGTGACGGGGCATCTGCCCATCATTGCTATGACGGCAGGCGCCCTGGACGAAGACCGTGAGCGGTGCCTCGCTGCCGGCATGGACGACTACCTCACCAAACCCGTCGACTCCGCCGCCCTGGAGGCGACCCTCGACCGATGGGTTCCGCCGGCCCCGCGGCTGGCGGGGGAAGCGCCAGCGGTGGATCCGACGGCGCTAAACCAGGCACTTCCGCCGACACCGTAAAGTCCACGTCGTCGGAGCAGGGGAAGGTTCCCTCGTGATTATAGGCACGGTACGTTCGTTCCGATTTTTCTCTATGCTGGAGCGAGTTGCCGGTCTAGAATCAGAACACAGCTAGAACGGCACGATCGTACCTATTGGAGATGCCCATGGCGAATGCATTCGGGGACCGGCTCGCAGGTGAAGTCCGGACGCGCCGGGCAGCTTTAGGCCTCACGCAGCAGGATCTCGCCGACATGGCCGGGGTCTCCGAGCGCTTTGTCCGCTTCGTTGAGCAGGGCAAGCCCAGCATCCAGCTGGACTCACTCACCGCCGTGCTGGAAACCCTGGGCCTGGAGCTCCGGCTAGCCGCCCGGGCCAGCCGCGCCGCCCGCGCCCTTGCCGGCCACGGCAAGGCCCAAGAAACAAACCCATGAAGCACCGCGTCGCCGACATCTACAAGGCCGGGGTGCTGGCTGCCCGGCTCGAACGGCACGACGGCGGCACCCGGTTCAGCTATCTGCCGGCGTACCTCGCGTCCGGGGGACCCGCCGTCGCCAGTTCCCTGCCGCTCACCGCCGCGCCCGTCGATTCAGCGGCGGGGGCTGCACCGCCCTATTTCACCGGGCTGCTGCCGGAGGGCCGCCGGCTCAACGCCCTGCGGCGGTCCATCAAGACCAGCGCGGACGATGACCTGTCGCTGCTCATCGCGGCCGGCGGCAACTCGGTGGGCGACGTCCAGATCGTGGGGCACGGAGAGCCGCTGGATCCCGACGAGCATGCTGTCCAGCTGGACCCCAAGCTGCCGGTGGACTTCGACCACCTCCTGGGCGATCCGGACCTGATCGACCCCGTTGCGCTGGCGGGCGTGCAGGACAAACTCTCTGCCGGGATGATCTCACTGCCCGTGGCCAGCGCGGGCAAACGCTTCATCCTCAAACTCAACGCGCCCGAGTTCCCGCATGTGGTGGAAAACGAGCTGGTGATGTTCCGGTACGCGGCCAAATTGCGGATTCCGCTGAGCCGGGTCCAGCTGATCCGGGACATCGCGGGCCGGCCCGGGCTTCTGGTTGAACGTTTCGACAGGGTGCCCATCCCCGGCGGCGGAGCCGACGACGTCCAGCGGCTGTCGGTGGAGGACGGCGCCCAGGTGCTGAAGCTCTACCCGGCAGACAAGTACAACGTGGCTTATGGCCAGGTCTGCCACGCATTGGCAGACTACTGCTCGGCGCCGCTCCCGGCCCTCCGGAACCTGGCGGTCCAGGGGGCGTTTGCGTGGCTGAGCGGCAACGGGGACCTGCACGCCAAGAACGTTTCCATGGTCCAGCAGCCGCATGGCGAGTGGACCATCGCCCCGGTCTACGACATTCCCTCCACCGTGGTCTACGGGGACAAGACCCTTGCGCTGACGCTGAACGGGAAGCGGAGCGGGATCTCGCGCCGGCACTTTCTTGGCTGGGCCAAGGACCTGGGACTGAGTGACCGCACGGCAGCCCAGGTGATGGAGCTCGCCCTGAAGGCGTCAGGTCCGCTGATCGCCGACCTGGAGGCAGGTACCGCGTTCGCCGGGCTCGGAGGTCCGGAGAAGAACGACGACGGCGGCTCGCCGTTCCCGGGCATGGTCACCAGGGCGTGGGTGAAGGAGCTGAAACACCGGCGGAGGCTGCTGGAAGGCTGAGGCACCCGCGGTGACTGCCGCCGTCGTGCGTTGGTTAGAGGTGCTGGATGCCTGCCCGCTGCATGGCGTCCTTGTAGACGTCCACGCTTTTGGCGAGGAGATCCTCCTGTTTTGCTTCGGAAACAGCAAAGGCCCGCCCGCCGAGCGCGCTGGCCTTGTAGATCTTGATGCCGCTGTTCTTCAGGGAAGAATGGTAGGTCTTCTCGAAGAGGGTGAGGAACGTGGAAGCGTCCGTGCCGTGGGCGATGACTGCGGAGACACGGCGGTTGATCTTCAGGAACTGCCGAAAGGGCCGCAGGCCGTCAGTCTTCTCCTGGACGTTCAGCGCCGACGGAAGCTCCGGATCCCGCACCCACGGGTACGCGTTCCACGGCATCACATAGCGCGGATCAAGCTCGGCAAGTTCGTAAATCTGGGTGGCGCGGCGGGCGGCTTCGTCGTCGTTGAAATGGGAGACGAAGCCGGATTCGGTGCCCTTGCCCGGACTGACGTGGAGGCTGACGATCCGGCATTCGTCCTCGTCGTGCACGGGGTCGATGTAGGGGACGACGGACCCTGGCTTCTTTTCCATCAGTTCATCGCAGAGCTGCGTTACCGCCGCGATGTTTGGTTCCTGTAGCAGGGCCTTTTTTTCGTCCCAGTCAATCGTCACGATCTCTCCCTCAGCAGCACGGCGTCCAGAAACAGGCGTCTTAACCCACTCTACGCTTTTGGGCGTATGGGTGCGCAGTGCAAGTTTGCTCCGGACCGGCGCCTGGCCGGGTAACGTCATGATGATGAACAGGAAAACGCTCAAGTCCGACGGCTTTGCCGGCTTCCGGAGCTTCGACAGCCTTGAGATCATCAGGGTTCCGCAGGGCACCGGGGTGTTCGCCGTTCTTCGGCCGAATGAGTTCGAGCCGCACTTCCTGAAGATCAGCACCGCCGGGACCTTCAAGAAAAAGAATCCCACTCTGCCGGCGGACGCCATATGGGCGGAATGGGTGGACGGCGCCGACATTCTCTACCTTGGCAAAGCCGGGCCGGGAAGCAAGGGCAACCGCGGCCTTCGGAATCAGATCAAGGAGTTCCTGGATTTTGGGCGGGGCAGGCCGCCGGGGCATTGGGACGGCCGCCTCATCTGGCAGCTGATCCACACGGATGAACTCATCATGGCGTGGAAAGAGGTGCCCGCCGAAGAAGTAAACCAAGCCGAGGCCGCGTATCACGCAGCCTTTATTGCGGAGCATGGCCGGCTGCCGTTCGCGAATCTCGTGCAGGCCAAGGTGCGGAACTAAGCCAGGCCGCCGTCGTACGTGAAGCGGCCGGCCACCAGCGTTGCCGCAACCGGCATGGCGGCGAATTCCGGGTCCGGCGAGGCCAGCGGATCGGCGTCGAGCACCACCAGGTCCGCCGGGTCCCCGGCCCGGAGCCGGCTCCGGCCCCTAGCTGAAGCGGCAAGTGCCTGCCGTCGGCTGATGCATTCCTGGGGATGCCACGGCCCGCGGGTGTCCTGCCGGGACCGGGTGCTGGCCGCGGACATCGCAGCCCAAGGATCCAGCGGCGCAACCGGCGCGTCCGAACCCAGCGCCAACGTGGCTCCGGCGTTGAGCAGCGACCTCAGCGGAAACGCCCGCTGCGTGCGGCCGCCCCAGTTGGCCTCCGCGGCGTCGCGGTCATCCAGTGCATGCACCGGCTGCACGCTTGCCGTAACCCCCAGACGCCCAAAGCGGGCCAAATCCTCCGTCCGGACAAACTGCGCGTGTTCAATCCGGCCGCCGATCCCTGCTCGCTCGAAGGCATCCAGCGCCACCTGGTTGGCGCCATCCCCGATCGCATGGACCGCCGGGACAAAGCCGTACTCCCGCGCCCGGCTAAGCAGGGACAACAAGTCATCAACGTTGACAGTCAGCAGCCCGTAGCCGCCGTCGGGGTAGGGATCCACACAAAACGCCGTCCGGGTGTTCAGCGAACCGTCAACGAGCACCTTCAGCGGGCCGGCGCGCAGGAGCCCCTTGCCGCCGTCGAGCTCCAGGCCCGTGCGCATGCCGTCGTGGCGGGCCCGCTCCAGGTCCTCCGGGTAGACACCGGCGTCCACCCTCAGGCTGTTGAATCCACCGGCAAAGCGGCGCAGCCAGACGTCACGGTTCCAGGTCATTTCAAAATCAACGACGCCCACAATGCCCCGGGCGGATGCTGCTTCTGCGGCATCGCGGACCCAGCCGTCCACCACTGAGTCCGGAAGTTGGCCCAGCTCACGGGTCAGCGCAAAAGCAGGTTCCTCCCGCAGCAGGCCGCCGGCGTCAACCTCCACCCCAAACCGCCGGGCGGCAGCGCTGTTCAGCCAGACAGAATGCAGGTCGTGGCTGATCAGGGCGGTGGCCTGGCTGCCGGTGGCGGCGTCGAGCATTTCCAGGGTGGGGACGTCCGCCCACAGGGCGTCGCGGAAGCCCACCCCCACCGTGGTGACCGAAGGATCGGCGTCGCGAACAGAAAGTCCGACGTCGGCCGCCGCCTCTCGCGCGGATGCGGCGGCGGACAGGTCCAGCCTGCTTGAATGCAGCGCCCACTGGGTCATGTGGACGTGCTCGTCCCAGAGCCCCGGAATGACGTAGCGCCCGTCCAGGCTGACCACGCGGGCGTCGCCCGGGATCCCGGCGCCGGCACTGATCCGGGTCACCACGCCGTCAACGATGTAAAGGTCCGAGACTGTGTCCTCGCCGGGCTGTCGGACGGAGGTCAGGACGATGTTGTTCACAGTTTCAATTCTGATAGCTCAGTCGCGGAGCAGGACTCTGACCCGACGGGAACATTGATGAAGGGTTTCGCAGCAGTCTCCACGTACCGACGCTGCCGGCCTCGAGGGCCTAGGTTGCGGGGCCCTTGAGCCGTTCCATCTCGCGGCGGTCCTTCTTGGTGGGACGTCCCGCGCCACGGTCGCGCTGCGGGAGGCCCAGTGCCGGCGCCACCGGCCTTGGCGGCGTGTGGTCGGTGAAGCAGTGCGAAGCCACCTCTGCGCCGACGCGTTTGGCGATCAGGCGGCGGACTTCGAGGGTGCGTTCGAAGCCGGACATCCGCACGGTGACGGTGTCGCCCGTGACCAGAGTGGCCGAGGCTTTGGCCGGGCTTCCGTTCAGCCGCACGTGCCCGGCCCGGCACGACGCGGTGGCGGCAGAGCGTGTCTTGTAGGCGCGGATCGCCCACAGCCACGCATCAATGCGGACGCTGGCGGGGGAGGACGGAAGGATGGTCATGGCTGGCACCGAGTATACGGCGTCGGTCTCCTACGGTCCCTCCCGGAAAATACACAGCCGCGAGCGGCAGGCTGCCCGGGCTGTTCTAAGTCCGCTGCCCTACGCCACAAGGTTCGCGGCAGCGGTGTCCATGTGCTCGCGGATTGTGTTCCGGGCCAGCGAGGCGTCTCCGGTCTCGATGGCGGTGACGATGTCGTAGTGCCGGTCCACGCTCATGTTCTTCACACCCTTGTCCCGGCCCGCGAACATGATGGACATGCGGATGGACCCTTCCAGCGACTCCCAGGAATGCAGCAGGGTTTCGTTGCCGGTCAGGCGGCACAGGGTCCGATGGAATTCCAGATCCGATTCGATGCGTTCCTGCAGGCTGGCCTTCTCTGCGGCGGCCATGGCTTCGATGGCGGCCCGCAGCGAGGTGATGACGTGCTCCCGGTCCGGGAGTTCGCACAGGGTGCGGGCCGCCAGGGATTCAAGTGCTGCCCGGACGGAGTAGATGTCGCGGATTTCCTTCTCATCCAGGTGCCGGACGGAAAGCCGGCCCCGGGGCCCGGGGGAGAGGAGGCCTTCCTGTTCGAGTTGGCGCAGCGCTTCCCGCAACGTGCCGCGGCTGATCTGGAGCATTTCCGACAGCTCGGTTTCCACCAGATGCCGCCCCGGTTCCAGCTCGCCGCTGGTGATGGCGGCGCGCAGTGCCGAGAGGGCCTGCTCGCGAAGGCTCTTCTTTTGCAGTCCCAGCAGCGTTGCTCCGGCCATCATGGTACTTCCTCAATGTTAGTGGTCAACTGTCTACAGTCGATGTGTTAACTGTCGATGGTACGCCAGAAGCGCGGCGCCAGCTGGTGCGGCCCCGCGCTTCCGGCGAAACGCTTCTACTTCAGCTCGGCGAGCACTTTTGCCACGATCTTCTGGACCGTGAGTCCGTAGCGGTCGTGGAGCGTCGGGAGCGCGCCGGCGTCGAGGAACTGGTCCGGCAGCGCCACCGGCACCACGCGTTTGCCAAGTCCGGCGGTGACGATGGCGGACGCAACCGTTTCGAAGAGGCCTCCGATCACGCTGTGGTTTTCCAGCGTCACGGCGAGGCGGTCGGTGTTGATTTCGGCCAGGACGGTGGCGGCGTCGAACGGTTTGATGGTGGGTGTGTGGACGACGGCGACGTCCACGTTGTGTGCCGCGAGGGCTTTCGCTGCCTGCAGGGCGCGCATGGTCATCAGCCCGGAGGAGATGAAGACAACGTCGTTGCCGCCGCGCAAAACCTTGGCTTTGCCGAGCTCGAAGGTGTAGTCGTATTCGTCCAGGACCGTGGGCACGTTGCCGCGGAGCAGGCGCAGGTAGGTGGGTCCGTCGCTGGCGGCGAGTTGGGGGACGGCCTGTTCGATGTCGATCGAGTCGCAGGGGTCCACGATGGTTAGGTTGGGCATGCCGCGGAAGATGGCCATGTCCTCGGTGGCCTGATGGCTGGGTCCGTAGCCGGTGGTAAGGCCCGGGAGCCCGCCGACGATGTTGACATTCAGGTTGGGTTCGGCGCTGTCGAGGCAGAGGAAGTCGTAGGCGCGGCGTGCGGCGAACACGGAGTAGGTGGAGGCGAACGGGATGAGCCCGGTTTCGGCCATGCCTGCGGCGGCGCCGAAGAGGAGCTGTTCGGCCATGCCCATCTGGAAGAACCGTTCGGGGTACGCCTGGGCGAAGATGTGCATGTCGGTGTATTTGCCGAGGTCCGCCGTGAGGCCGACAATCTTGTCGTTCTCCTGCGCGGCTTTGACGAGCGCATGCCCGAACGGTGCGGAGGCAGTTTTCTGGCCGGGGTCGGCGAAGGACGCGATCATTGCCGACGTCTTCAATTTCGGTGCGGGTCCCGTGGAAACAGCTGCGGCGCTCATAGGGCGTCCTTTCCTTCGTAGCCGGCGGTCAGCTGTTCGCGGCACGTCTTCCATTCGTGTTCTTCGATGCGCATGAAGTGCGCCTTTTCGCGCTCCTCCAGCAGCGGGACGCCGCGGCCCACCTTCGTGTCGCAAAGGATCACGGAGGGACGTCCGACGGCGGCGGCCTGGGCGGCTGCGTTGTCGAACGCTGCGAGCAGCGCGGCGATGTTGTAGCCGTCGATGCGCTGGGTGTACCAGCCGAATGCTTCCCACTTCTCGGTGACGGGTTCGGTGCGGAGGACGTTGTCGGTTTTGCCGTCGGCCTGGAGGGCGTTGATGTCCACCATGGCGGTGAGGTTGCCGAGCTGGTGGTGGTGGGCGCCCATGGCCGCTTCCCAGGTGGAGCCTTCGTCGAGTTCGCCGTCGGAGAGGAAGTTATAGATCCTGGCCGAAGAGCCTTGGTAGCGCAGGCCCAGGGCCATGCCGACGGCGATGGGGAGGCCGTGGCCCAGGGATCCGCCGGAGATTTCCATGCCGGGGGTGTAGGTGGACATCCCGGACATCGGCAGGCGGGAATCGTCCGAGCCGTACGTTTCGAGTTCGGTCACGGGGATGGTGCCGGCTTCGGCGAGGGCCGCGTAGTGTCCGATTGCATAGTGCCCGGTGGAGAGCAGGAACCGGTCCCGGGCCTCCCATTCGGGGTCCTCGGCGCGGAAACGGAGCTGGTCCGAGTACACGGCGGCCAGCATGTCGGCGGCGCCGAGAGCCTGACCCACGTAGCCCTGGCCCTGCACCTCGCCCATGTTCAGGGCATGGTGCCGGATCCGGAACGCCGCGGCGCTGACGCGTTCGAGGCGTTCTGAATCGGTTTCGTGTGACATTCGTTCCTTCTGGGGGAGTTCGTGCGTGTTCAGTTCGTGAGTCACGGTCATCATGCGCTCACCGACTGGGGCGTGCTTTTGGTGGCCTCATCCGCGAGCTGGCGCTCGCGCTTGCCCCAGGTCTCCCGGGTGACCAAGGCGGCCCACAGGCCGATGGCCGCGTAGAAGCTGAAGAGGATCGCAGGACCCATCCAGCCCGAGGAAACGAAGAGCAGGGTGGTGACGAAGGGCGTGAACCCGGAGACCATGGCCGAGATCTGGTAGGCAAGCGAGGCACCGGAGGAGCGGGTCTTGGCCTGGAACAGTTCAGGGAACCACGCGCCCTGGGCCCCGGCAAGGGAGTTCTGGCAGACGGCGTAGGAGATCACAATGGTGGCGATCACGAAGATGAACATTCCGGTGTTCACCAGCAGGAACATGGGGATGCCGAACAGCACGGCGAAGGCTGTGGACCAGATGTATAGGGGCCGGCGGCCGATCCTGTCCGTGAGCCGGGCCCAGGCCATGGTGGCGAAGATGCCGATGGCCGAGGCGATGCAGAGGGCCACCAGGGTCTGGGTCTTGTCAGCCAGCTGCTGGGTGTGGAGGTAGGAAATCATGTATGTGATGGACACGGCGTAGCCGGCGGTCTCCGCAATACGCAGGCCGATGCCTCGGACGATGCTTCGCCAGTCCGTCTTGATGACCTCCATGATGGGGTTCTTGACGATGGAGCCGCTCTCCTTGACCTCGTCGAAGACCGGGGACTCCGGGACCTTCGAGCGGATGATCAGGCCAACGGCCACCAGCACGATGCTGGCCAGGAACGGGACGCGCCAGGCAAGTTCGCCGCCCAGGTTCACGCTGACCAGGAAGACGAGGTTCGCCAGGAGGAGTCCAACGGGGAAACCGGCCTGGACGATGCCGGTGTACTTGCCTTTGGACTTCCAGGGCGCGTGTTCGTAGCTCATCAGGATGGCGCCGCCCCATTCAGCGCCGAAGGCGAGGCCCTGGACCACGCGGACGAAGACGAGCAGGGCCGGAGCGAGCAGACCAACCTGCTCGTACGTGGGCAGGAGGCCGATGAGGAACGTGGCGACGCCCATGAGGATCAGGGAGGCCACCAGGACGGGCTTGCGGCCTACCTTGTCGCCCAGGTGGCCGCCGATGATGCCGCCGATGGGGCGGGCGGCGAAGCCGACGCCGAGGGTGGCGAAGGCTGCCAGCGTGCCCGTCACCGGATCGCCGGTGGGGAAGAACGCCGTGCCGAAGTACAGTGCAGCCGCGGTGCCGAAGCCGATGAAGTCATACGTCTCGATAACGGCGCCAACGCCGGACCCGATTGCGACGCGCTTTGCGTCCTTTGTGCCATGCACGTGACCGCGCATTTTGAGAGCCTCATTGCTCATTGCTGAATCCCTTTCGAAGAGCGAGGAACGCTTCCGCACCGTCGCTGTCGACTGTTAACAAATGATATGCCAGTGTGACCCGCATCATGCGTCAATGTCAACAGTCAATGTTTGAGGTTGACTGTCAACAATGAAATCATCTACAGTGATTCACATCACCACCCACTCGTTCAGAGGATCAACGACGATGTTCAATTCCCGACTCGGCTGCTCGTCCATCAGCTTCAGGCACCAAGACCTGCCGGCCGCTCTGCGGACCATCAGCGGCCTGGGCTTCGACGAAATCGATCTCGGCGCCCTCCCGGGGGTGTGCGACCACGTCCCGTACAACCTCGATGACGCGGCCGTCACCGCTGTGACTGCGGAAGTTGCCGCTTCCGGGCTGCGCGTCCGTTCCGTCAACGGAGATATCGGCGACCTCAACGTAGTGCTCGACGACGGCCAGCAGGTTTCCCGCGAACGGCACCTCGAGGCGCTGCTCACGCTCGCCGCCAACACCGGGGCGAAGGCGCTGGTCCTTCCGTGCGGGGCGCTGAGCCACGAACCGGTTCGGAGCGTCGACGAGGACCTGGACCAAATTGCCGCCCACCTGATCCATGCCGGACATCGGGCGGCGGAGTTCGGTGTCGAGCTCTGGACCGAATCCCTGCACTTCCTGAGGTTCTGCTGGAACCTGGAACGCGCGGAACTGCTGGCCGGGCGGCTGGCGGATACCGGCGTCGGAATTGTTATGGACTTCAGCCATATTGTCGCCGCCGGCGAAGATCCGCTGGAGTACCTCTCCCGCCACGAGGGCCGGATCTCCCACGTCCACCTCCGCGATGCCGTGCCCGGCAACATCAACCTCAGCATCGGCAACGGCCAGGCAGACTTCGCCGCCGGGCTCAGCGGCCTCGCGGCGAGCGGCTACACCGGCCACTTCTCCCTCGAGCTCGAAACCAGCGACGTCACGCACGACGAAGGCCCCGCGGCCGCCGCCAAGGCTGCCAGCTACATCACCGACCTCATCTGACACAACACACCATCCAAGGAGCATCATGAACACCGCCATCCAGCGCACCGCCGTCCTCACCGGGGCAACCTCGGACCGGGGCATCGGCATCACCACGGCCCGCCGCTACGCCAGCAAGGGCTGGGCGGTGGTGATCCTGGACCTCGATGGCGAGAAGTCCGCCAAGGTCGCCGCCGACATCGGCAATGAATTCAACGTGCCTGCCTTCGGCCACGAGATCGACGTCGCCAACGAAAGCTCCGTCAACACCGCCTACGCGGCGGTCAAGGCGGAGATCATTGCCGGCATCCTGCCCCCGGTCGGAGCCCTCGCCAACATCGCCGGCATCACCTCCCCGGTCCCGTTCCTGGAGACCACGCTGGAGCTCTGGCACAAGGTGATGGACGTCAACGCCACCGGCACCTACCTGGTGACCAAGGCGTTCCTGCCGGACATGATCGAGAACGGCTGGGGCAGGATCGTCAACATGTCCTCGGTCTCCGCCCAGCGCGGCGGCGGCGTGTTCGGCAAGGTCCCCTACTCCGCCGCGAAGGCCGCGATCCTGGGCCTGACCAAGGCGCTGGCCCGCGAAATTGGCGCCACCGGCGTCACCGTGAACGCCATCACGCCCGGCGCCGTGGATACCAACATCCGGGTGGGCAGCACCGACGAGCAGGAAGCCGCCATCAACGCCGGCATCCCCCTGGGGCGGAACGCCACGACCGAAGAGATCGCGGCCGTCATCACGTTCCTGTCCTCCGAGGAATCCGCGTACCTCACCGGAACCACCATCGACATCAACGGCGGAAGCCACATCCACTAACAGCGCTCCACCCAGAAGACTAAGTCCACGTCAGAGAGCCCACCATGACCAAGATTTTCAACAATCCCTCCGAATTCGCAGAAGAGGCCCTGGCCGGATTCTGCGACATCCATTCCGGGCTGGTGCGTCAGGTCCCCGGCGGCGCCGTGCGGCGCCACCGCCCCGCCGAGCCCAAAGTGGCGGTCCTCGCCGGCGGCGGTTCCGGACACTACCCGGCGTTCGCCGGGCTGATCGGCACCGGACTGGCCGACGGCGCCGTGGTGGGCAACATCTTCACGTCGCCTTCGGCGCAGCAGGCCTACGCCGTGGCCAAGTCCGCGGATTCGGGCGCCGGCGTCATCTTCACCTACGGCAACTACGCCGGGGACGTGATGAACTTCGGCATGGCCAGCGAACGCCTCGCCGCCGAAGGGATCCAGGTCGAGAACGTCCTGGTCACCGACGACATCGCCAGCGCACCGCCGTCGGAATCCGACAAACGCCGCGGCATCGCCGGTGACTTCACGGTCTTCAAGATCATGGGCGCTGCAGCTGAGGCGGGCGCTGACCTGGCCGTCGTCGTCCGCCTGGGCCGGAAGGCCAACAGCCTGACGAGGACCATCGGCAGCGCTTTCCACGGCTGCACGTTTCCCGGCGCCGACGCCCCGCTGTTTACGCTCCCGGACAAGCAGATGGGCCTCGGCCTGGGAATCCACGGCGAACCCGGCCTGTTCGACACCGATTTGCCGTCCGCCAAGGAACTCGGCCAGGAATTTGTGGCCCGGCTGCTGGCCGAAACCCCGCCCGGCGCCGGCGACCGGCTCGCGGTGATCCTCAATGGGCTGGGGTCCACCAAGCACGAGGAGCTCTTTGTCCTCTGGCTGACCGTGGCCCCGCTCCTGCGGGACGCCGGCTACACGCTGGTGAAGCCCGAGGTGGGCGAGCTCGTCACCAGCCTCGACATGTCCGGCGTCTCCCTCACCATCACCTGGCTGGATGCGGAGCTGGAACCGCTCTGGACGGCGCCCGCGGAAACCCCTGCGTACCGCCGAGGAACTACCGCCGTTCAGTCAGGGGACGCCTCCGGCGAGGAAACGTCCGACGCCGACTCCCGCACCTACGCCGTCCAGTGCGTTGCGGCGCTCGAAGCCGTCCGCCAATCGCTGCATGCGGCCGAGTCGCGGCTGGGGGACCTCGATGCCGTGGCCGGCGACGGTGACCACGGCCGCGGAATGGTCCGCGGGATCGACGCCGCCGCCACAGCAGGCGCCGCGGCCGGTACCCGAGGTGCCGGGGCGGGCTCGGTCCTGGTCGCCCCGGTGACGCCTGGGCAGACAAGGCCGGCGGCACCTCCGGAGTTCTATGGGGTGCGGGGCTGCGGGCGTTGGGCGAATCCTTGGGGGACCAGAGGGTCCCTGGCGCCGAGGAACTGGCGGCCGGAATGAGCGCCTTCGCTGCCAGAATCACTGACCTGGGGAAGGCCGGACCGGGCGACAAGACAATGGTGGATGCGCTCCTGCCGTTCACGGAAGCCTTCACCCGGCTGGTGCAGGAGGGTGCAGAACCGCGTCAGGCCTGGGCCTCCGCGGCCCTTGACGCTGTGGCGGCGGCCGAGGCCACGGCCGCACTCCGCCCACTGAAGGGACGGGCGCGGCCACTGGCGGAGAAGAGCCTGGGCACGCCGGACCCCGGAGCCACGTCCCTCGCCATGATTTTCACGGTCATGGGGCCCTTCCTGGCAGGTTCGGGCCAGCCCGGCTCCAGTCAATCACGCATCACATCCAACCAGACCGCAAGGGCACTTTCATGACCATGGACCCAGCAACCCCCACTCCAGCAACCCCGGGACTGCGTCTGGTCCTGGGCGCCGATGAGGCCGGCGTCGACTACAAAAACCGCATCCTGGCCGACCTGCAGGACGACCCGAGGATCAGCGAAATCATCGACATCGGGGTCAACCGGAGCGACGCCCCGGCGGACTTCGTCAGGCCCTACCCGTACGTTGGTATTGCGGCGGGAGAGCTGATCCGCGACGGGCGTGCCGACCGTGCCATTCTGTTCTGCGGGACGGGAATCGGTGTGGCGATTGCCGCCAACAAGGTGGACGGAATCCGCGCCACGACGGCCCATGATTCGTTGTCCGTGGAGCGGTCCGTACTGTCCAATGACTGCCAGGTCCTCGCCATGGGGCAGCGCGTTGTGGGAGTGGAACTGGCCAGCAGGCTGGCCCGAGAATGGATCGGCTACACGTTCGACCCCAGCTCGGCCTCGGCGGACAAGGTCAAGGTGCTCACGGACTTCGAGGGCTGCTCCTAGGCTTCCCGGGTGGCGGGGGACTTGGTCTGCGCCGGATCGCGTTCCGCGAGTGAGCCGATGGCGTCGTCGATCTTCTTCAGGACCTCAGGCTCCAGCGTCACACCCGCAGCGGCCACGGTGTCTGCGAGCTGCTCAGGGCGCGACGCCCCGACGATGGCGGAGGCCACGTTCGGGTTCTGCAGCACCCAGGCAACCGCGAGTTGGGGCATGGTGAGCCCGGCTTCCGCGGCGATCGGCTTGAGGTCCTGGACACCGGCGAGGACGTCGTCACGCATCCAGCGCTGGATCATCCTGGCGCCGCCCTTGTCATCCGTGGCGCGGCTGCCTTCGGGCGCAGGCTGGCCGGGCAGGTACTTTCCGCTCAGCACACCCTGCGCCATGGGGGACCAGACGATCTGGGATACGCCCAGCTCCTCCGACGCCGGCACAACCTCGGCCTCGATGACGCGCCACAGCATGGAGTACTGCGGCTGGTTGGAGATCAGCTGGAAACCCAGTTGCCTGGACAGGGCATGGCCCTCGCGGAGCTGCTCCGCGGTCCACTCGCTGACGCCGATGTACAGCGCCTTGCCTTGGCGGACAATGTCCGCGAACGCCTGCATGGTCTCTTCCAGCGGCGTTTCGAAGTCGTACCGGTGGGCCTGGTAGAGGTCCACGTAGTCCGTCTGGAGCCGGCTGAGCGAGCCGTTGATCGACTCCATGATGTGCTTGCGGGACAGGCCCAGATCGTTTTTGCCCTTGGGGCCGGTGGGGCCGAAGACCTTGGTGAAGATCTCCAGGGACTCCCGGCGTTCGCCCTTCAGTGCCTCGCCGAGGACTGTTTCCGCTGCTGTGTTGGCGTAGACGTCCGCCGTGTCAAAGGTGCTGATGCCGGCGTCGAGCGCGGCCCGCACGCACTGGGTGGCGACGTCGTTCTCCACCTGTGAGCCGTGCGTCAGCCAGTTGCCGAACGTGATTTCCGAGACTTTGAGGCCGCTGTTTCCGAGGTATCTGAATTCCATGGTTTCCAC
Organism: Pseudarthrobacter raffinosi; assembly: GCF_023913835.1. Taxonomy (NCBI): domain Bacteria; kingdom Bacillati; phylum Actinomycetota; class Actinomycetes; order Micrococcales; family Micrococcaceae; genus Pseudarthrobacter; species Pseudarthrobacter raffinosi. The sequence goes on from NZ_JAMXBG010000025.1 coordinate 24,692, forward strand.
GCTAGCGGAGAAAGTTATTGAGGGAAAGGGCTTTCCGCAAACGCACGACGGCGTTGCGGCCGCCCCCCGCGATCAGCGGCGGCGGAGTTCCGCGTACTCCAGGGACGGCACTATCGCCCCGGCGTCGCGCTCCACGAAGTTGGTCCCAGGCGGCACCAGTTCGTCGATCGCGTCCAGCACGGACTCCCCCAGGAGGGTGTCCGCGGCCTTGAGATAGGCCTTGAGATGGTCCTCGGTGCGCGGGCCGATGATCACACTGCTGACGGCGGGGTGGTTCAGCGCGAACCCGATGGACAGTTCCACGAGCGAGATTTCCAGCTTGTCGGCCAGCCGGGCCAGCGCGTCCGCAGCCAGCAGCTTCCGCTCGCTGGACGGCCCGGAAATGTCGGAGCGTCCCGGAAGTGAGTGCACTCGGGTTGGCGGTTTCCCGGCATCGAGGACGAACTCGCCGGACAACCAGCCCCCGGCCAGCGGACCGTAGGCGAGTACACCCAGGCCGTACTGCTGCGCAACGGGCAGGACATCGCGTTCGTTGCCGCGGACCAGCATCGAATAGGGGACCTGGTTGGCTACGGGCGGGATCAGGTGGTTGGTGGTGGCCAGCCATTGGGCCTCCACGAGCTGCGCCGGGGTGAACACCGAGGTGCCGTAGTAGAGGATCTTTCCCTGCCGGATGAGGTCGTTCAGGGCGGTGATGGTCTCGAGCACGTCGGTGTTGTAGTCCGGCCGGTGCGCCTGGTACAGATCGATCCGGTCTGGATGATGCGGATGCTTTCATCCGCGCCGGTGGGGGCGCCGCCTGCCTGGAGGCCGCCGGCTGCGCCGCCCGACCCTTAGCCAAAGTTCATGGTGCCCAGTATGAGCGGGCTAATGGGCGTGCCGGACCGCCCGAACACGCGAAGTTCGCTGAGGCTCATCCCCGGCTCCTCACAATCGATTTCCCACGCGGATTGCTCTGGATCGTCACGACGCTACACAAATTCGGGGCCAGCCCGCAGGAAGATGCCACAGTGCTTCGCTTTTCGTAGCACGGGGTAACGCGGGCCGGGGCAGCGACGGTTTGTGACGGCCCGGGAGCCGCACGGTCCTCAGCTCCGGTCGGCAGGCAGCTTGGCCTTGAGGACGTTCGCGTGGCCGGACAACGACACCAGCGATCCGGTGTCCAGCAGGGACAGGGGCGCGGGGGTGGGCGGCTTCGTGAAGGAGCGGGCGGCTCCAAGGCCGGCGCTCTCACGGCTGGGGTCGCGGTTGGAATTGTCCCGCGCAGGGTTGTCCTGGTGCAGCGCTGACTCCACCAACGGAGCCACCGCTTCCACCTTCGCCGCGGGAACGGAGGGACCGGGAAGATCGCGGACCGAGATCTTGATTTCGGGGGCGGCCGCCCGGGCGCGCGCCATGGCCCGGGCATCTGCTTCGGCCACCGCGGCAGCCCAGTCCTCGGCGAGCACCGGGGGTTCCTTGCGGGCCGCGGTGAGCAGCGGGTGATGCTCCACTGCATGGTGGAAGCGGGGCCGGAGTTCGGAGGGTTTCAGGAAGGTGCGGGCGTCTTGAAGGGCTTTGCGCCAGCTGCCCGGCGCGCTCACTGCGGCCACGGCGGCCGCGCTGTGGGCAAACATCGTGGACAGGGCTGCGCCGGTTGTCGTCCGTGGGGCGCCGGCCCGTGCCACCAATGCTGCCCGCAGCACCCCGGCGCGGGCCGGCTGGCCGGCAGACGGGGCGGCAGCGCCGTCGTCGTGCGTTCCGTCGGGGGCGCCCGACGGCGGCACGGACTCCCCGGTCAGGCGGACCAGGGGGAGGGTTTCGTGTTTGGGGAGCCGCCCAAAGAGGGCCATTACGGTCAGCACAAACAGCCGCCCGGCGCCGGCAAGCAGCAAGGTGATGACCACCAGCAGGAACAGGCCCAGGAACATCAGGAGCGCCAGGCCGAGCGTGCCGAAAAAAGTCAGGTTGAGAGCGATCGTCGTTGAATCTCCCACGTCATCTCTCCTCTCTGCCGGCGGCGGAGTCCGTCCCGGCACTCTTTACCACGGGCAACAGCCCTCCTCCACCTTACGGACTATTTTTCGGTCCTGCCGCTCCCGGGCGGGGTTCGTCCGAGGTTGTTTCGAAGCTGTTACCGGATATGACAACACCGGCTGCGGCCTATAGTCGGAAGGGACCCACGAGGCCGCCGGAAAGCGGTCCGGACAACCGCGACAGGAGCACCATGCCCGAGAATCCGATCAACGCCGGCCCGTGCGTTTGCCTGTCCGGCGAGGCCTACGCGGACTGCTGCGGACGGTTCCATAATGGCGGGGCCGAAGCCGCCACGGCGGAGCAGCTGATGCGCTCCCGCTACAGTGCGTTTGTCCTGCGGAACGCCGAATATCTCCGGAAAACCTGGTATCCGGACACCGCCCCTTCGGATCTGGAGCTGGATCCTGCCATGGAGTGGCGCCGCTTGGACATCCTGTCCACGAGCCGCGGCGGCCCGCTGGATACTGAGGGGACCGTGGAGTTCAAGGCCCACTTCCGGCACGACGGCGAACGCGGAGTCCACCACGAAACCAGCCGTTTTGTCCGCGAGAACCGCCGCTGGTACTACGTCGACGCCGTGATGCTCGCCTAGCCCCCGTTGTACGTTTCGTCCGGCGTGAAGCCTGCCCGGTCCACCTTGCGGTGGAAGTGCATGCCCGCCAGGCCGCCGAGCACGGCACCCACCAGCGCGACCAGGGCCACCACAACGGCGGCAATGATGCTGGTGAGCGTCAGTTCGCCTTCGTTGATGGGGATCCGGGGGAAGCTGTTCAGGTTGGCCAGGACGTTGAACTGCTGGCCGGCGATGATGCCCAGCAGAGCAATCACCACCGCGGCAATAAGCGCCCAGATCCACACCATAAAACCCTGCCGGGCGCCGTTGAACCGGGCCATCCGGCCGGCAACGTAGCCGCCGGAGTAGTAGGAGACGAACAGGACCACCAGCAGGACAATGATGCCCACCAGCCCGACGGCGCCGTTGGTCGTCACCTGGTTCACGGCCTCGTTCACGTCGGTGTTGTTCGCCAGGCCTACCGCGGTTCCGGCTGCGGCCACAAAGGCTGTGAGCAGGACGGCCATGCCGGTGGCAGCGAGCCAGCCGAAAAAGGCCGAGCCCACTTTGATGCCGCCGAACTGTTCCTTCTCCCTGGCTACGGCCGTCTGCTGGTCGGTCAGGCGCGGATCCGTCAGGCGTGGATCCAGCACCGAAGCGTCGGCCATCGGCGCTGGGGCTGCCCGGGCATATCCCGGCTCGGCATAGGACTCTGGCGTCTGATCGAAGGCTCGCGTGGGCTCGCCACTGGCGAAGGATTGATCACGAGCAGTTTCATTCCGTAGATTCGCGTTCCGCGTCGTCGGCGGAAGCCTGTCCTCTGGGTCCGTTTGGTTGCTCATGGGTCAACTCAACCACTGGTGACCAGCGATAACAAGGATGCTTATGAGTTGCTAGCGGTACTTCCGGTGCAGGTTCTCCTTGGTGGACGCCCCCGGCGTGGCATCGGCGATCCAGGGGCCGGTGCCCTCCGACGGATCCAGTACGCCCGCCTCAAGCCAGGTGTAATCCCCGGCCAGGACCTTGCGCGAAAGGATGTGGTCGACGTCGTCCGTGTTCCGCCACAGCTGGTCAAAGTACTCGTCAATGCGGACGCGGGCCTGCTCGCAATATGCCTCTGCAAGTTCGTAGGCACTGGCGGCACGTTCGGGCGTGGTGCGAAGGATCATCTCTGCCCGGGAACAGCAGGCGGCCATGGCGAACAGCTCGGCGCCGATATCCACCACCCGGCCCAGGAACGCCTGCTTGTACTCCAGCTTCGCCTGCCAGCGCCCCATGCCGTAGAACGTCTGGCGGGCCAGCCGGCGCGAGGACCGTTCCACAAAGCGCAGTTGCTTGGCCAGCCTGCCGAAGTCGCTGTAGGACCGGGGGTCCATTCCGGCGCCGGCCACCAGTTTGGGCAGCCAGCGGGCATAAAAACCTGAAGCCCCGACGGCGGCCCTCGCTTTGTCCTGGAGGCTCGCGTCCACGGACGCAAGGTCGCCCGCGGCGGCCAGGTGGGCGTCCACGGCTTCCCGGGCGATGAGGAGTTTCATGATCTCCGAGGAGCCCTCGAAGATCCGGTTGATCCGGAGGTCGCGCAGCTGCTGCTCGGCCGGAACCGCGCGTTCTCCCCGGGCTTCCAAGGACTCCGCCGTCTCGAAGCCACGGCCGCCGCGGATCTGGACCAGTTCGTCGGCGATCCGGTAGCTGATCTCGGAGGACCACAGCTTGGCCAGGGCAGCCTCGATCCGCACGTCCTTCTGCCCGGCGTCGGCGAGTTCCGCGGACAGTTCGAAGACGGCGTCCAGGGCGAAGGCCGATGCGGCGATAAAGGCGATCTTCTTGCCCACGGCCTCGTGCTTGCCCACCGGCTGACCCCACTGGGTGCGGGCGTTGGACCATTCCCGGGCGATCTTCAGGCTCCAGCGGCCGGACGCGACGCACAACGCCGGCAGGGAAAGCCGGCCCGTGTTCAGAGTGGTGAGGGCGATCTTCAGGCCCTGGCCCTCGCGGCCCAGCCTGTTTGCCGCAGGCACCCGCACCTGGTGGAAGCGGGTGACACCGTTTTCGATCCCACGCAGCCCCATAAACGTGTTGCGGTTCTCCACGGTGATGCCGGGGGAGTCCATTTCCACCACAAAGGCGCTGATGCCGCCCTTATGTTCGGTGCCGTCCTTATCGGTGTGGGCCGGCACCACGGCCATCACCACCACCAGCTCGGCGATCACACCGTTGGTGGTCCAGAGTTTCACGCCGTCCAGGACGTAACTCCCGCCGTCGTCCGTGGGAACGGCGGTGCTGCCCATCCGGGCGGGATCGCTGCCCACATCCGGTTCCGTCAGGAGGAAAGCCGTGATGGCGCCGGCGGCGCAGCGCGGCAGGTACTCGCGTTTCTGGTCCGGCGTGCCAAAGACCTTCACGGGCTCGGGGACGCCGATGGACTGGTGCGCGGAGATCAGGGCGCCAATGCTCGGGTGGACACTGCCGAGCAGCGCCAGGGCCCGGCCGTAGTAGACCAAGGACAGGCCGAGCCCGCCGTACTCCTGCGGGATTTTCATGCCAAAGACGCCCAGGCCCGCCAGGCCCTGGAGGTACTCGTCCGGGATCCGGGCCTCGCGTTCGATCACGCGCCCGGACATGGTGCGGGCGTACGCGGTGAGGCGCTCCATGAAGGCCTCACCGCGTACCACGTCATCGGCGTTCGCTTTCGGCCAGGGGTGGATGAGGCTGAGGTCGAAATTCCCCAGGTAGAGTCCCTTGGCGAAGCTGGGCCGGTCCCAGTCGAGTTCGCGGGAGGCTTCAGCAAGTGCCCGGGCGTCCGCCGCGGTGGCTTCGGGCCCAATATTGGCCGCGGCGACGGGGACTTCGGCGTCCGGGGCATCCGTGGCAGGAACTTCGGTGGCAGGTGGGTTCGTGGCGGGACTGTCAGTGGCGAAGCTCATGGGGTATCTCCTCTGACCGGGATGGCCGGTTCAAGCCATGGATCCGCCGGGTTGGAGAACCCTTCAGCTGTCTCTCAACATTACCCGCGGGTAGCTTCCAGTGCTAGGGGATGGCTGGCCCTGGAAGTCCCCCGGGGATCCGGTGGAGGCGTGGTGGACCAGCCTGTCCCAGCCGCTGTTGATTCCGTGGACCACCGTCAGCAGCGTCGTGGAGGCGAGGAACCAGGCGAACTTGCCTACCCCAACCATGACCAGGGCCAGGAAGCCCGCTGTCAGGACGAAGGCCACCAGGACCAGGCCAAACACCAGGGTTCCGATGAACACCATGGTGGCCGTCTCCACTGCACTTAAGTCGAACTGCATTGTTCCCCCTGCTGCGCCGTTGCTTCGGTTGAGATCAGTAGCATGAGCGTAGGGGGTGCTGAGGCGTCCCAGCCAGACCTGCCCCGCCGTCACGGCGGGTTGATGCGGGATCGCAATGCTACCGGGACGTAGGTCACGGAGCGGTCGCGGAAGTCACTGTCCGCGCTTGCCTTCAGTCGTCGTCGAACTCCGGGGCGGCCTGGTTCAGGACCGCGAAGTCGGCGCCGAGCCCCACCTCAACCTGGGAACCGTTGTCCAGCCTGACTTCAACCTCGTACGCGACGTTCCCGTCATTTTCCCGTTCCACCTCGATGACACTGCCCTGGCCCACCCTGGCCAATGCGGCGTTCGCGGCCTGGTCATGGTCCGCAGTGTTAAGTGGTGCCAGATTGGAATCGTCGTCCCGCTCAGGCCCCGGGACGGTGGACACCGGCACTGACCGGTCGACGTTGACCCCGATCTTGCTCAAGGGCTGATCTCCGCTGGTCCCGGTGCTCGCGGCGACCGCCACTGTCGCGCCACCCAGAATGACAGCCGCAGCCGCCAGGCCGGTGATCAGTGCAGCTTTTTCACGCATGACAAACTCCTCTCAGGTGATCTAAACATTGTGCTCCCGCGGCCAGCAAGGTACAACGATTATTCGGTCGCGGGGCCTGCGTTAACCTTGTAGTTGGCAGCTTCGCGATCCGCGCTGCCCAACCATCCCCCAGCAGCTGAAGGAGAGTGCGTGCCCCGCTCCGCCAGGTCATCCGCTGACGCGATCAGTGCCCGGCTCCGGGACCTCGAACTCCTCACAAAGGGACCCGCCTGGGCCCTGACGCGCTCGGCGCCCTGGGTGATCGCGGTGCTGCAGGCATCCTTTACCCGCACGCGTCCGCAGCTTCCGCTCGAGGAGTTCCACGCCGACGTCGACTCCTTCCTTGAACAGCTCCGGCGCCAGGAGCCCGGGCCGGGTGGTGCCGCCATCGGCACGTCGTCCGGCAGGAACTATGCGGACGAGTGGACGCGCAAGCATTTCCTGACCCGCCGCAACCAGTCGGGGCAGATCGTTTACGAGGTGACCGAGCCGGCCGCCCGCGTGCTTGCCTTCCTGGACAGCCTTTCCAGCGAGCGTTCCACACTGAACGGTTCGCGGCTGGGTACCCTCCTCGGCGACGTGGAGAAGCTGGCCAATGAGACCAATCCGGACCAGAGTGCCCGGCTGGAATCCCTTGAGGACGAGATCGGGGAACGGCAGCAGCTGATCCAGGACATCAGCTCCGGCGACTTTGACGGCCTGCTGGACGACGACGAAGCGGTGGAAGCCGCCGGGAACATCCTGGACCTCGCCGCCAGCCTGCCCGCCGACTACAAAAAGATGCGCGACCGCATCGAGGAACTGGTGGGCGAGCTGCGCAACCAGATCATCGAGGAGTCGCTGAGCAAAGGCGCCACCATGGCGCAGGTGCTCGACGCGGACAAGCGGCTGCGGCAGAGCCCCGAAGGCAGGACCTTCCGCTCCTTCACCGCATTCCTGGAAGACCCGCAGCAGCAGCTCCGGTTCCGGTCGGCCATCGGTGAGGTCCTCAGCCGGCAGTTCGCCGACGACCTTTCCCCGGAGGACCGCGAGACGCTCAAGAACCTGGTGGCCGAGCTCCGCCACCAGCACAGCCAGATCCAGCGGATCTACGGCAAGCTCAGCGAAAGCCTGAACACCTACGTCCAGAGCGACGACTTCCGCCAGTCCGTCCGCCTCCGGAAGGTCCTGCGCGAAGCCGAGCAGGCCATCAGGACCCTGCCGTATGAACGCGAACGGCCTGGCCTGGTCCGCGGTCCGGAGCTGTTCAACGCCGGGTTCGAATCGCTGGCCATGGTCAAGCTCTACGACCCGGACGAGTTCGCCGTCCCGCCCAAGCTGGCCGACCCCATCGCCTTCAGCGACTCCGACCGCGTGCGCTCGCCGAGGACAGGCAAGGCCCGTCCCGAGGCCATCCGGGCCGCCGTGGCCGGCGCGTCCACCCTGGCCGAGGCCTGGGGACAGCTCCCGCCGGAGGAACAGCACATCAACTCCATCCGCGCACTCCTCTCGCACGCCCTCCAGGAAGGCGCGGCCTTTGACCGCGACGCCTGGCATGGCCTGGACTACGAACAGATCGACGGCACCACCCGCACGGCGTACCTGCCGGTGGTCACCCTCAAGAAGGATTGACGATGACTGAAGAAATTACGACGGCGGCACCCCCCGTTGAGGAGGCCGCACCGGCGGTTGAGCCCGAGATCCAGGGGATTTCGACAGGCTCAATCACCAGGGGCGCCGGAGTCACGCCCCGGGACACGTTTGTGGACGGCGCGGCACTGTTTCCCGGTGACACCGGCGTTCTCTCGATGAAGGTGCGCCAGGCGCTGGTCAAGCTGCTCAAGGGCCCGTACGTCGACGGCGGCCGCGACGAGAAACTGTGGACCACGCTGCTGGACAACCAGATCATCCTGCGCAGCCGCCTGTCCGAGCTGTTCCTGACCCTGCAGCTGGACCACGAGCGCAAGATCGCCGTCCTGCGCCCGGTGGATCCTGAGGCCATCGGGGGCAGCAGCCGGTCGAGCATCCTGCGCCAACAGCGTGCGCTGAGCCGGGTGGAGACCATCGTGCTGCTCCGCCTGCGGATGCTGCTGGACCGCCACGTCACGGCCCAGACCGATGCCACCATCACCCGCGAGGAAATCGCCGACCTTGTGGCCCACTACCAGCCCGCCGGCCAGCAGGACGCGCTGCGGGATTCGGACGTGGTCACCCGGGCCATCACCAAGCTCCTGGCCCGCCAGCTGCTCCTCACCACGGGCCTGGACGACGTCTACACCATCTCCAACGCCCTCCCGCTGGCTCTCCCCTTCGAAAACATCGGCGACATCCCAGCCCAAATCGAAGCCCTGGTAGCAGCAACCACAGACCCAACAGGCACAGAACCCCTGCTGGAGCTGGACGGCGACAGTGGTGCCGAGGATGACGACGCCGGCGATGACGTACCAAACGACGACGGCGATGCCGCCCAGGGAGTGGCATCGGGCCTATCGGAGCCGCGCGCTGAGCTGATCGAAGATCAGCGGCGCGGCGAAGGGGCGGGGGCGGCATCGTCGTCGGCGTCCCCAGCCACGACAACGGAGGAAGCCAAGTGAGCATCGCAATCATGCTGCCCATGGGCGACCTCACGAACCCCGGCCAGATGCGCCTGGCGTTGGTGCAGGTGGTCAACTGGGGCACGTTCCATGGGGCGCACACGATGCACGTGGACCGGAACGGAACCCTGCTGACGGGCAACTCGGGCGTGGGCAAGTCCACCCTGTTTGACGCCATGCTGCGGGTGTTTGATGCCCGGCCGCGCTCCAACGAGGCCGCGGCCCAGCGTGCCGGCGGTGCTGTGGAGGACAAGAGGACCACCTTCACGTACATGCGCGGCAAGGTGGGCGACAAAGCGGTGGGCGAGGGCTCGGCCAGCGCGTTCCAGCGCCCCGGTGCCACCTGGTCCGCCGTCGCCCTGACGTTTGATAACGCCGCGGGCACCCGCATCACGGTGTCCGCACTGTTCGACCTGCCCAAAAACGGCACGGAGTCCAGCGTTGGGCGTTTCTACGTGATCGACAGCAAGCCGCTGGACCTGCCGGCCATCGAGGACATCGCCGACAAGCGCTTCACCAAGGCTGCGCTGGAGACGATCTTCCCGGACGCCCAGATCTTCGATGTCCACAAGGCCTTCGCGGAGCGTTTCCGCCGGCTCCTGGGCATCAGTTCGGACCAGGCTCTGCCCCTGCTGCGCGTGATCCAGGCCGGCAAGGGCCTGGGCGGCAGCGTCAATACCTTCTTCCGCGACCAGGTCCTGGACGCCCCCGCTACCCTCGCCGCTGCCGATGACGTGGTGGAGGAATTCAGCAACCTCATGTCGATCCGGCAGCGGCTGGAGGACGTGCGGCAGCAGCGGGACCAGCTGGCCCCCGTGCCCGGCCTGAACAATGAATACGCGCAGTCGCTCCTGGACGCAAACCGGCTCCGTGAGCTGTCCGGCGAGGAGTTCGACGCCTACAAGCAGCAGCTCGCCGTCACGGTGCATCAGAAGACACTGGCCCGGTTCAAGGAGCTGGCCCAGGCGAAAGCCAAGGAGCTGGGCGCGGAACGCTCGGTCCGCGACGGGCTGGCCAAGGAACTGCGCCAGCTGGAGACCGATTACAACAACCAGGGCGGCAACGCGATCTCCGCGATCGAGCAGTCGCTGGACAACGCCAAGGTGGGTCTGCGGCTGCGCGAGCAGGTGGAGGAAGCGGCCCGCAAGGCCCTGTCCGACGCCGGCCTGCAGCTGGAGTGGACCGCTGACGGTTGGGAACAGGCCCACGAGCAGGCTGCCGCCAGGTCGGCCGAACTCAAGGACGACTCCCAGGCCCTGCAGGAGCTCCGCTTCGAAGCCTTCGACGGCCACGCCACCAAAAAGCGTGAGCTGGCGGCAGCCCAGCAGGAGCTCGTGTCGCTGAAGACGCGCAAGTCCCTGCTGCCGCCGTCGAGCATTGAAAACCGTGCGGCCATCGCCGCGGCCACCGGGGTTCCTGAGGACCGGATGCCGTTCGGCGGCGAACTGATGGACCTCGCCGAAGGGGAGGAACACTGGCGGCCGGCCGCGGAGCGTGCCCTCCGGAACCTCGCCACCACGTTGCTGGTCCCCGGCGAACATTTCGCCGCGGTGACCCGCTACCTGAACGACAACAAAGTGCGTGGCGCCCTGCGCGCGGTGGACGTATCCAAGCCGATCGCGGGCGGCGCCCTCGCCGTGGAGGACGCGCGCGACGGCGATCTGCTCACCAAGCTGGACATCCTCGCCAGCGGCGCGGTGGTGGACGCCGGGGAATGGATCCGGGAGCGGATCGCCCTCGATTTCGCCTTCCCGTGCGTCGAGGACCCCAACGAGCTGGCCACCCTGGACAAGGGCCTGAGCCTGGGAGGTGTGGTCAAACGCAACCGGCACACGGTGGAGAAGGACGACCGTTTCACCAGCCGCCAGGACTACGTGCTCGGGTTCGACAACGCCGCCAAGCTGGAACTTGTGGCCGCCCAGGTGGAGGACCTGCAGCAGGAACTCGCCAAGGCCGCCGAGCTGGCGCAAAGCCGTGAAGAGTCGCACCAGGGCATGAGCCGGCAGCTCGATGCCCTCCGACGAATCGCGGAGGACCACCGGCCCTGGGAACAGGTGTCCGCTGCCGTCGCAGCCGATGAACTCACCCGGATTGAACAGCGGCTCAAGGATGCCCTCGCGGCCCAGGCCGACCTGGAACCGCTGCGGGCCAACATCGAAACGGCCCGGCAGAAACACCAGGCCAGCACCGAAGCCGCAGCAGTCCTGCAGAGCGAATACAAGGCCCTGGACCGGCAGCTGAGCGCTGCCGATTCGCTGCTGGAAGCCGCGCGTGCCCGCCTGGAGCAGGCGCCGCCGTCGGACGCCACCGTCAGTGCGCTGGAGCCGTACTTCACCGACTTCGGCGACGTCAGCGAGATGCATGAGCTGGACAACCTGGCCAACCGCGTCCGGACGGCGCTGCTCGGGGAGCTGCACGCCGCCGAGACGCGCGGTCAGGCAACCTCCGAGCGGCTGACCCGGATCTTCGAGGGCTTTGTGCGCGAGTGGGGCTCCGCGATCTCGGCGGACCACGGCACCTCAATCGGTGCGGCCGGGGAGTTCGAAGGCCGCTACCACGCCATCATCAGCGACGGCCTGCCCGCCCAGGAGTCCGAGTTCCGGCAGTTTTTCAACCAGCGCACGCATGAATCGTTCAGCACGCTGCTGCACCTGCTGGACGAGGAGCGGCGGTCCATTACCAGCCGCATCCTGCCGCTCAACGGCATCCTGTCCGAGGTCAACTTCCATGAGGGCAGCTTCCTGGAACTGGACATCAAGCAGACCCTGCCGGCCGCGGCCAAGCAGTTCAAGGACGCTATCCAGAACGCGCTGAAGGCCCGGCACACTCGGCCCGCCCGCGCCGGATCCGGCCCGGGTTCCGGCCCGGAAAGCGGGGGAGGCGACGACGCCGAGCTCACCGCTCGGTACAAGACCCTCGAAACGCTCGTAAAGCGGCTCGGCTCGCCCACCCCCGAGGACCGGCGGTGGCGCGCCGAAGTCCTGGATGTCCGCGGGCACCTGTTCATCCAGTGCAAGGAGCACCGGGAGGTGGCCGGGCCGGCCTCAGGCAGGAGGGGCGGCGGCAAGCGGACCGACGTTTACATGCATGCCGACACCGGCTCCATGTCCGGCGGCGAGCGGCAGCGCTTCACCGCGTTCATCATGGCCGCGGCGCTGAGCTACCAGCTGGGCATCGCCGAGCAGGGGTTCACCACTTACGGCACCGTGATGATGGACGAGGCGTTTGTGCTGGCATCGGAGGAGTTTGCCGGCGCCGGGATCAAGGCGCTGCACGAGTTCGGTTTCCAGCTGCTGCTGGCCGCTCCGGAGAACGTGATCGACCTGTCCCGGCACCTGGGCTCGGTGACGGAGATCCTGCGGGACAAGCGCACCAACCGCTCCGGCGTGCTTACCGCCCCGGTGATCCGGCCCAGGCCCGGCGCGGAAGGCCAGTGGCGGTCCGAGGCGAACCCCGTGGACATCGTGCTCCGCTGACCCGGACGCTCTCTCACTTGATACGGGTTTTTTACCAACGCTCTCTCACTTTCTTGAGGAAAGTGAGAGAGCGTTGGTGTTTTTTCTGGGTTAAGTGAGAGAGGGTTTTAGAGGGCAGCGGTGCAGGCGTCGATCTGGGCCTGGACGATTGCGCCGTAGTGTCCCACCAGCTCGTCAAAGTTCCAGCCGTCGAAGAGGCCCAGGGTGCGGACGGACTCGCCGAATCCGGTCATCAGGGCCACCACGGTGGAGGCGAACCGCCGCTCCGGTGTTGTGTCCCCGATCAGGCTCGCGATGGCGGCGAGGTATCTTTCGCGGACATCCGTTCGAGCTGCCTCGGGGTCGGGAGAGTCCAGCACGGCGAACGGGATGATGGCCCACGGCTCCTGCGTTCCGCGTTCCCGGCGCATCAACACACGGAACACCAGCGCCCTGCCCAGTTCCGACGTCGGGACCTCCAGTTCGGCGAGCTGCGATTCGTCGGGCCGGACGGCGGCATAGAGCTTTTCCTTGGAGACGAAGAGTTTCATGACCAGGGCCGCCGAAACGCCAGCGTCCGCGGCTATGTCCCGCACCGTGACGGCGCGGTATCCGCGTTCCCCGAAAAGCCGCCCGGCGGCGCTGACGATCGCGTCGTGGCTGCTCATGCGCCCACCGGCTCCATGGACTTTTCCTCCACACGCGGCGCGGCGAGATGAACGGTGACAGAGCGGTTGTCCACCGCGAGCTTCCGCGCCATGGCCTGGTGCGTCGCCGGATCAACCATGCTCACGACGTAGCGGCCGGCGAGGGGCAGCGGAAACGCATACGCGCCGTCGTCGTCCGAAAGGGTGGTGTGCACGTAACCCCCGCTTGCCTCAAGGAGCGTCACCACCGCGCCGGCCACAGCCGCGCTTCCGGCCGTGACCAGTCCGCTGATCTTTAGCCGGTCCCGAAGAAGGAAGTTCTGGTGCCGGGTGCGGCCGTCGAAGTCGAAGACCTCGGCCATCGGCGCCCAGCCGGCTGCATTGGTCACCATGAGGTACTTCCCGGCGCCGGGGAGGGCCACCGAATAGTTGCCTTCCGTATCGACCCGGCTCCAGTCCACCGGCTCGCCGGCGGTCTGAAGTACGGTCACGACGGCGGGAGTGACGGGGCGGTTGTCCGGTGCAAGGACGCGCCCCTGCACCACGATTTCGGCCGTATTGACGGAGGCGGCGGTGTCAGCTGCGGATGGCCGGCGGGCTGCCGTGGCCTTCGGGATGAAGACCGTGGCCACCACCGATGCTGCGGCTGCCAGCGCGGCCAGCCAGAACACGTCCTTGAAGGCATCGAAGGACGGACGCTGCACGGCCCCCACCGTCATGCTGACCGAGGTGAGGACCGCGGCAACCGCTGCGCTCGACGTCGAGGTGCCGATGGACCGGACCAGGCTGTTCAGCCCGTTGGCCGAGGCCGTCTCGGTGATCGGCACCACGCCCATGATCAGTGTGGGCATGGCCGCGTAGGCGATGGCGGTGCCCACGCTGACAACGGTTGAACCGATGATTACCCATGCGATGGAGTCGTAGAAGAAGACCCGGCTCACGTAGCCCACAATCATCACGACGGCGCCGGCGATCAGCGCAGACTTACCGCCGAAGACGCGGATGATACGTCCGGAAACAGGCGCGAAAATCACCATCGCGAGCCCGGAGGGGACCATACACAGCCCTGCGGTGATGACGTTCAGCCCGAATCCGTATCCCGTGGCGGTAGGCAGCTGGAGCTGCTGGGTGGTGAGGAGCATGTTGGCGAACATGGCGAAGCCGACGAGCAGCGAGGCCACGTTGGTCATGAGCACCGGCCTGCGGCCCGATGTCCGCAGGTCAACCATCGGCTGGCTGACTTTCAGCTCGTACGGGACCCAAGCAGCCAGGAGTATTGCGGCCGTGAGGAACAGCAGCAGCACCGGCTCCGAGCCCCAGCCCCAGGCGCCGCCTTTGGAGATCGCCAGCAGCAGGGCAGCCAGGGCTGCGGAGAGCACCAGCGCCCCCGCGTAGTCGAAGCGCCCGGGCGTGCGGACCTTGGATTCGGGAACCACCAGCGCCACGGCAACGAGCAGCAGTGCGCCGGCAGCGGCGGACACCCAGAAGATCGAGGCCCACCCCAGGCTCTCGTACAGCACTCCGGCGAGGGGCAGGCCCATGGCGCTGCCGATTCCCAGCGTGGCGCTCATCAAGGCAACGGCGGAGCCCATCTTCTCCTTGGGCAGCTCATCGCGCATGATGCTGATGCCCACCGGAATCAGGGCCGATGCGAACCCTTGGAGCGTCCTGCCGATGACCAGCCACAGGAAGGATCCGCCAACCGCGGCAATGACCGAGCCGGCCACCATGATTGCCAGGCAAACCACCATCATCTTGCGCTTGCCGTACATGTCCGCGCTGCGGGACACGATGGGTGTTGCCACGGCGCTGGCGAGCAGGGTGGCGGTCACCAGCCAGGAGGCGTCGTCGGCGGTGATATCCAGGATCCGGGGGAAATCCGGAAGGAGCGGCACTACGAGCGTTTGCATGAGGGCCACCACCGTGCCGCTGAGGGCAAGTACGGCGGTGATGGCGGACGGGGACGGGCCCCGGGTGTTGTTCAGGGCGTTGGAACGCGGCATCAGGTGCTTTCAAATGTGGACTGGGATGGAGCGCGGCACGGTGAACGCGTGTTTACCCCTTGAGAGTGAACCACCGTTCACCCCTGCCGGCAATGACCTGGCGCTATACGTTGCGTCACATGATCAATTACGCAATACAAAGCTTTTCTAATTCAGAGCAGGCTAGGCTACCCTTACTTAGGTTCGCATCATTCACCTAAGGAGTTCCGTGACTTCCCCCCTCTTCTCCGGCCCAAGCGCCACCCGCCGCACGCTGTTCAAGTCAGCCGGCAAGGCAACGGCCGCGCTGGCCGCCGCGGCACTCACACTGTCCGCCTGCTCCACCGGCCCCGCGTCCTCCACCTCGGACGCCAGCAGCTCCAGCTCCAGCTCCAGCAGCTCGCAGTTCCCGGTCACCATCAAGCACGCCTTCGGTGAAACCACCGTCAAGGAACAGCCCAAGCGCGTAGTCACCGTTTCCTGGGTCAACGACGACGTTGCCCTTGCCCTCGGCGTGGTCCCGGTGGGCGTCCCCAAGAACGAATGGGGCGGCAACGAGCAGGGCTCCACGCCGTGGAAGGACGCGGCGCTGAAGGAACTCGGCGCGGGCTTCGGTTCCGACAAGGCTCCGGTCCAGTTCTCCGAGGCTGATGGCATCAACTTCACCGAGATCGCCAAGCTCACCCCGGACGTCATCCTGGCCGCCTACTCCGGCCTTACCGAAGAGGACTACAAGAAGCTCAGCGAGATCGCCCCCGTGGTGGCGCACCCCGAGGTTGCCTACGGAACCTCATGGCAGGATTCAACCTCCATCATCGGCAAGGCCCTGGGCAAGGAGGCTGAAGCTACCAAGCTCATCGCCGACACTGAGGCCACCGTCAAGACGGAAGCTGCCAAGTACCCGCAGATCGCCGGCAAGAGCTTCGTCTACGGTTACACCGATCCCTCGGACCTCACTGCCACGGGCTTCTACACCGCCAATGACAACCGTCCGAAGTTCCTCTCAGCGATCGGGATGAAGCTGGCCCCGGTCGCCGAGAAGGCTTCAGCCGGCTCCAAGGACTTCTTCGTGCCGTGGGCCGCCGAGAAGGCCAACGAGCTTGAGGCCGATATCTTCCTGAGCTCGGTTGAGGATGCCGCGACCGCCGCGGCCGTCAAGAGCGACCCCTTGCTGGGCCAGATTCCGGCAGTCAAGAACGGCGGGTTCGTTGCCGACGCGGACAAGAGCCTGGTCCTGGCAATCTCGGCCTCCTCGCCGCTGAGCCTGCCGTGGGCGCTGGACACCTTCCTCCCGCAGCTCGCCACCGCCGCGGATGCAGTGAAGTAAGCACCGCTCCATGACGGAAAGTACGACGGCGGCACCCGCCGGACAGCGCGAACGGACAGTTGGGGCCCCGATCGGGTCGCAACGAGGGCCCCAAGTGTCCGTTCGCGCCGGTCGATTGGCTAGCGCCGGTGGATTGGCCCGCACCGGTGGGAAGGCCAGAACCAGGCAGGTTGCCTGGCTGCTGGCTACCGTCGTCGTACTTTCTTTGTTAGCCGCCGCTTCCCTGGCCATCGGCGCCCGGGGCCTTTCCGTGGCCACCGTGTGGCAGGCCCTCACCCAGTTCGATCCCGCCAACGGCGACCACGCCGTGGTCCACGCGCGCATCCCCCGCACCGTCCTGGGCATCCTCGTTGGCGGTGCCCTGGGCCTCGCCGGCGCCGCCATGCAGGGCGTTGCCCGCAACCCGCTGGCAGACCCGGGCATCATGGGCGTCAACGCCGGGGCCGCGCTGGCCGTGGTGACCGGCATCTATCTTTTCGGCGTCACTTCCCTCAGCGGCTACATCTGGTTCGCCTTCATCGGCGCCGGAGCCGCCGCCGTCGTGGTTTACCTCATCGCGTCGATGGGCAGGGACGGTGCGACGCCGGTCAAGCTCGCCCTCGCCGGCGCCGCGCTCAGCGCCGGGCTCTATTCCCTGATGAGCGTCATTCTCGTCTCCAGCCAGGACACCCTGGACCGCTTCCGTTTCTGGCAGGTGGGCGGAATCTCCGGCCGCGACTGGGCAGTGGTGCTCCCGGGCCTCCCGTTCCTGGCCGTCGGGGCACTGATTGTTCTTGGCACCGGCCGCATCCTGAACAGCCTCGCGCTGGGTGATGACATTGCCCGCGGCCTGGGCCAGCGTGTGGGCCTGAGCCGGGGAGTCACCGCCCTGGGGATTGTGCTGCTCTGCGGCTCCGCGACGGCATTGGCAGGGCCCATCGGCTTTGTTGGCCTGGTCATTCCGCACGCGGTCCGCTCACTCGCCGGCCCCGACTACCGCTGGATACTGCCGTTCTCCCTGGTCCTCGCGCCGGCACTTTTGCTCGGCGCGGACATTATCGGCCGCGTTGTGCTGCTTCCCGGCGAGGTCCCGGCCGGCATTATGACCGCACTCGTGGGTGCGCCCGTCTTCGTCTGGCTCATCCGCCGCGGCAAGGGGGCCGGCCTGTGACCACGCTCGAATCCCCCGCCGAGATGGCACTTGACGGCAATCGCACGCGCAAACATTGGCGTGAACTGCCATCTCGCGTGCTGACCCGGACCGCCGTTCTGGCCCTCGGCGTCGTGGTTATGTTCGCCATCTACGTGCTCCTGGGCAGCTACACCGTGACCATCCCGGACTTTTTCAAGATCCTCATAGGACACCTGACCGGCGGCGAAAGAATCCCGGGCGCAAGCTTCATTATTATGGAGAACAAGCTGCCCCGGGCCGTCATCGGCGTGATGATCGGCGCTGCGTTCGGCCTCTCCGGCGGCCTGTTCCAGACCATGCTCCGCAACCCGCTGGCCAGCCCCGACGTGATCGGCATCAGCTACGGAGCCAGCGCGGCCGCGGTCACCGCCATCGTGATCTTCGGCGCCACAGGTCCCGCCGTGTCCGGAGCGGCGCTAGGCGGCGCGCTGGGCATCGCAGCGCTGATCTACGCCATTTCCCGCGGACCGTCACTGGGCTCAGGCGGCGGCAACCGGGGGAACGCCGCGGGCAACCGGCTGATTCTGGCCGGTGTGGGCATCGCCGCCGCCCTCCACGCGGTGGTCAACTTCATGATGACCCGCGCGGACATCCGCACGGCAGCCGACGCACTCGTCTGGCTTAACGGCTCCCTCAACTCCGCCAACTGGGACCGGGCGGGCATGCTCTCCTTGGCGCTGCTGGTCCTGGTCCCCGCCGTCATCGCCCTTGCCGGGCCGCTGCGCATCCTGGAACTCGGCGACGACGCCGCGGCCGGGCTGGGCATCCGCGTCGGGTTCACGCGCCTCGCCGTGGTGGTCACCGCCGTCGCACTGGCCGCAGTGGCGACGGCGGCTGCCGGGCCGGTCTCGTTCGTCGCCTTCCTGGCCGGTCCCATCGCCCGGCGCTTCACCCGTAAAGCCAGCCTCCCGGCGTCGGCCCTGGTGGGTGCGCTGATTGTCCTCACCGCCGACTACGTCGCGGCCAACCTCGCCCCCTTGCTGCTGGACGGCACCGTGCTGCCCGTCGGTGTTATCACCGGCGCGCTCGGTGCCCCGTTCCTGCTGTGGCTTCTGGTCACGGCTAACCGAAAGGATGCCTGACATGGCCGTTCTCAGCGCCCAGGACCTCACCCTCAAATACGACCAGCGCTGCGTGGTGGACGGCCTCACGGCGGAAATCCCCGAGGGCAAGGTGACTATGATTGTGGGCGCCAACGCCTGCGGCAAGTCCACGCTCCTCCGTGGCCTGTCCCGCCTCCTTAAGCCCGCCTCCGGCACGGTGACCCTGGACGGCAAGGACATCCACGCCCGCCCGGCCCGTGAATTGGCGCGCACCCTGGGGCTCCTCCCGCAGCACCCCACGGCGCCGGACGGCATCGCTGTCCGCGACCTCGTGGGCCGCGGCCGGTATCCGCACCAGGGCTTCTTCCGCAGCTGGAGCACCGAGGACGACGCCGCCGTGCAGCGCGCGCTCGAAGCGACGGAAACGCTGGAACTCGCTGAGCGGAACGTCGATGAACTGTCCGGCGGCCAGCGCCAGCGCGTCTGGATCGCCATGGCGCTCGCCCAGGAAACCGACGTGCTCCTGCTGGACGAACCCACCACATATCTGGACCTGGCGCACCAGGTGGAAGTCCTGGACCTGGTCACGGATCTGAACCGCAAGCGCGGCACCACCGTGGCCATCGTCCTGCACGACCTGAACCTGGCGGCACGCTACGCGGACCATGTCATCGCCATGAAGGGCGGCGAGATCGTGGCCCTGGGTGACCCCATAACTGTTGTCACCGAAAAGCTGGTCCGCGACGTTTTCGGCCTTGAGTCCCGGGTGATTCCCGATCCCGTCTCGGGCACACCCCTGATCATCCCCATCGGCCGCCACCACACCGCCGCAACCGAACTGGAGCTCGTTTCATGAAGACCCGCGACATCGCCGCCACCGAGCCCATGACCCTGGCTTTCGAGGTGACCGTTTCCTCGGTGCAGGAGCTGAGCCCCACCTTCCGCCGGATCACCTTCGGCGGCTACTCGCTGCGGGACTTCGGCGTTAACGGCGATACCCTTGACCTGCGGATCAAACTGATGATCCCTTCCCTGGCGTCCGACGGTACAAAGCTGCCGCTGCCGGTCTTCGAAATGGCGCAGGCCGGCTGGTACCAGGAATGGCTGGCCATGGACCCCGCAGTCCGCGGCTCGATGCGCACGTACACGGTCCGCCAGTCCCGGCTCGATGCCGTTTATCCCGAAATTGACGTTGACTTTGTGATGCACTTCGACGCCGACGGGCACGGCGGTCCCGCCGCGAACTGGGCCCAGAACGCCCAGCCGGGCGACGCCATCACTATAATCGGCCCCAACAGCCGAGCCGCCCAGTGCTACACCGCCGAGGTCTACGGGGGCATCGAGTGGCGGCCCGGAATGGCCCAGCGCGTCCTGCTCGCCGGCGACGAAACCGCCATCCCCGCTATCTCCGCCATCCTCGAAAGCCTGCCGTCCTACATGACCGGCCACGCCCTCCTGGAAGTACCGGAAGCCGGCGACTTCCTCGACCTCACGACGGACGCCGACATCGATATCACCTGGCTTGCCCGCGGCGCCGCCATTGGCCGCTCACGCCCGCACGGCGAGCTGCTGCAGCAGGCAGTGCGCACTGCAGTTCCCGTTCCCGGCTGGGTGGGAATCAAAGCGTCCGACGCCGGCGCGGGCCCGGAGCCCGAAGACGTCAATGTGGACGTGGACATCCTCTGGGAGACCCCCGCGCGGATGGAAACAGCCGAAATCGAGGCCACCAAGAACCCCGCCATGCCGGCCGGCGCCATGCCTTTCTACGCCTGGATCGCCGGTGAGGCTGCCGTCATCAAGGACATGCGGCGGTACCTTGTGCGGGACGTGGGGATCGACCGGAAGCAGGTTGCTTTCATGGGGTACTGGCGTCAGGGTAAGGCCGAGGTCTAAAGCCTTCCGTCGTATGCGGCGGTTGGGTGCGCCGCAACCGCCGCCTTGCCGTCGCTTAGCGGTTGGACCCGTCCCAAACTTCGCAAGCTCAGTTCGGGGCCCTCGGGTCCGCCCTTCCTCCCGACGCTGCGCTCGGCCGCGGGCGGCCTTGCTCCGCTCTGGTCGGCGATGCGCTCCTACGCAAGACAGGGGCTGCGGCTCGTTGGGCCTGTCACGTCCAAACGCTCTCTCACTTCCTGTGGGTTTTTTCCAAACGCTCTCTCACTTGTAGACGCGGACCCAATCGACCTGCATCTGCGAGGGCTTGGTGGCGGAGCCGTCCGGGAACCAATCCAGCTGCAATGTCTGCTTCATGGCGACAGAGGGCTGGTGCGCCGGGTTCGGGTCAGTGAAGGTCTTTACTCCGTCGACGTATCCGCTGATGCCGGCCGGGGTCCACTCCACCGCGTAGTTGTGCCACTGTGTGCTATCGACGGGCGTCGCCGTTGTGGTCTGGAAATCCGCTCCACCACAGGCGTAGTGCAGGAAGAACCTCATCACGGAGGTGACTGTGCTGCCCTCGGCATAATCGATCTCGGCACAGTTCGGGGCAGCGTTGTTGTTGAGGATCAGGACCGGGTGGTATTTCGGGTCCCGTGAATTGGTTTTCATGCGCGTTTCCCAGCGACCATACCTTTGTTCCGCGAACTTTGCCGACATGCCGCCCGTGGTGCCGGCTGCGTCTCCGTTAACGGTGGCCACGCCGTTGGCAACCGACCAAGCCTGGGGACTGCGCAGGCCTTTGCCGGCATGCCCAGCACTGTTATAGACACTCCATTTTGTCCGGTCCGGTGCGCCGGTGTTGGAGAATTCGTCGCCCGTCAGGACCGGGCCCCAACCGAAGGCGGCAGCTGCCTGCGCACCGTCACCCGTCGTGGCGAGAGCCTGGCCGGCTGCGGGCCCCGGCTGGGCCGGGGCCGGGGCAGCGGCCAGCGCGGGCGCCGGGGGGACGGCTGCCGCCGGGGTTTCCGCCGCCGAAGCGGGGGTCTGGCCGCTGCTCGAAGCCGTGGGCGCCGGAGATGCTGCGGCAGTTGGGGCTGGAGTGGCAGGTGCGGACTCGCGGCCAGCCGAGGATGGGGCAGACGCCCCATTGGTCGTAGGGGCTAGGCCGCATCCTGTCAGGGACAAAGCACCCATGGTCGTTATGATGGCTATTTTCTTGAACAAGATACCTCCGGGCTAGGACTGGAAGAAAAGACTGATGCACTTGAGACGATGACGAGTGCGGAAAGCATCCTTGGGCCCCTTGGCAGGGCCGGAGCTAGCAGGCGCCGAAGGGGCGCATCGGGGGTCCAGTGATCGGGCGCCCGGGGCCCTGCATTGGGGCCAGCCGCCAACGTTACCTGATCGTGACCATCGGTCGCAATAATGTGACAAAGGCTGAGGAGCTGCCGATGATCAGAGGCGGCGGCTTGATGGAAACGCCTAGCACCCGGCACTGCAAACGCTCCCTTGCACTCTGCCCCTAGATCTCAACCCTTCTGCACATCCTGTTGCTGTCCGTTTACCTTGGTGTTTCTTTGGGCGGTTACTTTCAGTGGATGGGTTCTAATCCTTTACTCTCGGACCGTGAGGGCCGGCGGGTGTTTGCCGCTTTGGGGGACTCGTTTACAGAAGGTGTTGGGGACCGGGATGAGCGGCTGCCCAACGGGGTCCGGGGGTGGGCTGACCGGGTGGCCGAGAAGCTGGCCAAGGCTGAGCCGGGGTGGGAATATGCCAACCTGGCCATCAGGAGCAAGCGCCTGCGTCACGTCATCACCGAGCAGCTGGAACCGGCGCTGGCCATGAGGCCCACGCTGATCACGCTGTACGCCGGCGGAAACGACATCCTGGACATCGGCACGGACATGGCTGCCCTGATGGATGAGTACGAGGATCTCGTGGCGCGACTCGCCGCGACCGGGGCCACGGTTGTCCTGTTCACAGGCTTCGACGTCAAAGTCTCGGCCGTTCTGGAGCTGCTGAAGAAGCGGAACACGGTCTACAACCAGCGCGTCCGGGAGATCTCTGCGAAATACGGGACAGTCCTAGTGGATTACTGGTGCCTGGACGCCTTCCATGACCGGCGGATGTGGGACTCGGACCGCCTCCACATGTCCAAGGCGGGCCACAAGTACCTCGCCGGGCAGGTGCTGGACCAGCTCGGGGTGCCCCACAAAATCCGGCTCAAGGACTGGGACCCGCCGGCGCGGCTCAGCCTCCGGGAGTGGGAACAGCGGCAGCGGCGTTGGGTTAACGACTGGGTGCTGCCGCTTTTTGGCCGCAAAATCAGGGGCGTCACCCTCGGGGATGCACTGGCGCCGCGCTGGCCAGAACCCGTCAAGGTGCCGCGGAAGCGCGGGCTGAAGAAGCTGATGGACCGGGACGCGGTGCTCAAGAACAGCCCGAAAGCAAGCGGTTTGTAAACATCTGTTGACTTGTGTGCAACATCACAGATACTGTTGCGGCACTGACGACGACTCAACGCGTCAGTTCTAGTCCGCTCAGCGCTGCGTGGGCCGTTCGGGGCATGAACCGCCGCCGTCGGGATGCCAGCGTGAACGCGGAATCCCCAACCTGCCCCTTCGGCACACGGCGTCCTTTGCGTGCGCCGGGAGGGCCCCAGCCTTGAGAGGCACCACCGCGATGACTGACAGTTCCCTTCATTTTGACCGCAGGAAACTCCTGAAAGCAGCAGCGTTGACCCCATTCGCAGGCCTGGCACTGTCCGGCTGCGGGGCAAAGCCCGCCGATAGCGCGGCAGCCAACAAGACAGTCACGGTCACCTCCTACGGCGGCTCCTACAATGACCAGCTGACCCAGACGATTCTGGACCCCTTCTCCAAGCAGTCGGGGATCCAAACCACGCTGCTGGCCAACACCAGCCTGGCCTCCCTCAAGGCCCAGGTGCAGTCCGGGGACGTGCAGTGGGACCTCGTGGAAATCACCGCCCCGGAATACGAAACGGCCGTGGCAGAAGGCCTCCTGGAGCCGTTCGACTACAACATCATCAGCGACAAGGGCCTGCCCGGCTACGCCAAGGCGGAGTACGGCATCAAGTACCTGAGCTTCCTGTTCGTGATGGCATGGGACCAGAAGGCCATCCCCGATGCGCAGGCCCCCAAGGACTGGGCGCAGTTCTTCGACCAGGGCAAGTACGATACCAAGCGCTCGGTCTACAACCAGCTCTCGGACAGCTCCGTGCTGGAGGCGGCACTCCTGGCCGACGGCGTGCCGTTCGACCAGATCTACCCGCTCGACGTCGACCGGGCCCTGCGCGTGCTGGGCCACCACCCCGGCAAGGACCGCCTGCTTTACCACGCGGCCAACCAGGAGCCCATCCAGCAGCTCACCTCGGGCGAGGTCTCGCTGTCCACGAGCTTCAACAACCGCATTAACGCGGCCCGCAACGACGGCGCCAAACTGAACTTCAGCGCGGAGAACGCAGTGCTGGCCGGCGACTACTTCGTGGTGCCGAAGGGGGCCAAGAACAAGGAAGCCGCCTTCAAACTGATGAACTTCATGTCCAATGACGCCGAGGCCGGCGCCGCCTTCGATACGGTCACCAACCTGACCCTGGCCAACACTCCGGCGCTGTCCAAACTGCCTAAGGAAGTCGCAGACACCCTGCCCACCAGTCCGCGCCTGGCCGACAAGATCCTGGTCCGTGACGACAAGTGGTGGTCGGAGAACCTGAAGAAGACCGAGCAGCAGTTCAAGCTGTGGCAGGCCAGCTGACATGAGCAACGCAACCTTGCAACGCGCGCGTCCGGAGGGACGCGCCCCGGCACCGGAGCAGGAGAAACCCCGACGGCGGCGCACCACCTGGTGGCTGCTGCTGGCCCCGATCCTGGCCTTCGACGTCGTACTGTTCCTCAGCCCGCTGGGCAAACTGGTGGGCTCGAGCTTCACTGGCAACGCCTACCAGCGCGTCCTCGAAGACCCGCTGGTGGTCCGTTCCCTGATCAACACCCTGAGCATCAGCCTGGCATCCACCGTCGTCACCGTGGTCCTGGGCTACGTCATTGCCCTGGTGCTGTGGCGCTCCGGCACGGTGACCCGCGTGATCCTGTTCGCCGTGGTGCTGCTGCCCTTCTGGACCGGCATCCTGGTGAAGAACTTCGCGTGGGCCGTGCTACTTCAGGACAACGGCATCGTGAACTCCTTCCTCCAGACGGTGGGCCTCACCGATGCTCCCATTGAGCTGCTGCATAACCGGCTGGCCGTGATCATCGGCATGGTTCACTGCCTGCTCCCGTATGCGGTGTTCCCGATTTTCTCCTCGCTGACCTCCATCGATGACCGGCTTGCCCTGGCGGCGCGTTCGCTCGGGGCCAAGGAAGCCTCAATCTTCCGCCGGATCATCCTGCCGCTCAGCACGCCGGGCATCTCCGCGGCAGGCTTGCTCGTGTTCATCATCAGTACCGGCTTCTTCATCACCCCGGTGGTCATGGGCGGACCCGGCGACATGATGATCGCCAACCAGATCGACTACTACGCGCGCCAGCTCACCGACTTCTCCGGGGCCGCGGCCCTGGCCGTGATCCTGACAGTGCTGGTCAGCATCCTCGTTGCCATCTACCAGCGAGTGCTCAAGGCGGGAGGCCAACATGCAGACAACTAATCCCCGGCAGCGACTGCTGACGCTGCTTTCCATTCCGGTGTTCCTGTTCCTGGTGGTCCCGACGGCGATCGTGGTGCCTGTTGCCCTTAACGACAGCCGCTACATCACTTTCCCGCCCGAAAGGATCTCGTTCGCCGCCGTCGCCGGCTTCTTCGCTGACAAGGCTTGGACCTCGGCACTGACGGCCAGCCTCCAATCTGCAGCGATCGCCGTCGTGATCGGTGTGATTCTCGGCGCGACCGCGGCGATCGGCCTGCACGGACGCAAGTTCCCGGGCCAGCAGGCTGTCGTCGGGCTGATCCTGGCGCCGATGATCGTCCCCACCGTGGTGCTGGCGCTGGCGTTCTACCAGTTCTTCATCTCCCTCGGCGTGCTGGGCAGCATCCTCCCCATCGGCCTGGCGCATGCCGTCATCGCCACCCCGTACGTGTACCTGACCACGCGTGCCAGCCTTGCCGGACTGAACCCGGCGCTGGTCAATTCGGCGCAGAGCCTGGGCGCCGGATGGCTGTCCGTGTTCCGGCACGTCTACCTGCCGGTCATCCTGCCCGGGCTGGTTTCCGGGGCGCTGTTCGCCTTCTCGGTCTCCATCGACGAGACCGTCATGTCCCTGTTCATGCAGTCGCCCAGCGCCACCACCTTGCCCGTGAAGATGTTCACCGACATCCAGTTCAACCTGACCCCCAAGATCGCGGTGTCCTCGGCTCTGTTGGTCACCGTGGCCACCTTGGGGCTGTTGTTCCAGGTCATGTTCGTTCTCAAACGGCGTTCCACCGCCAGGATGCTGCCGCTGGCCGTGTCCGCACCAAACTAAGGAAGGCCCATGTCTACTTCAGTGATTTCCGCAGCAGCAAGCACCAGGACGACGGCGTCCGCACAAGGTTCCATTGAACTCCGGCAGGTCCGCAAGACGTACGGCGACGTGGTTGCCGTCGACGAACTGGACCTGGTGGTGGAACCCGGCGAATTCGTCACCCTGCTGGGACCAAGCGGATCCGGCAAGACCACCACCATGATGATGGTGGCCGGCTTCGAGGAGCACACGTCCGGGAGCGTCCTGATCGACGGCAAGCCCGTGGATTCGCTCCCGCCCCGGGACCGGAACCTGGGCGTCGTGTTCCAGAACTACGCCCTCTTCCCGCACATGAGCGCCCGCGAAAACGTGGAGTTCGCGCTCCGGATGCGCAAGGTGCCTAAGGCTGAACGGCGTCAACGCGCCGATAGCGCGCTGGAACGCGTGGGCCTGGGCACGATGGGCGACCGCAAGCCCCGCCAGCTCTCCGGCGGGCAGCAGCAGCGCGTGGCCCTGGCCCGCGCGCTGGTGTTCAACCCGGCCGCGCTGCTCCTGGACGAGCCCATGGCCGCCCTCGACAAGCGGCTCCGCGAACACATGCAGGAAGAGATCAAGACGCTGCAGAAGAGCCTGGGCATCTCCGTCCTTTTCGTCACGCACGACCAGGACGAGGCGATGGCCATGTCCGACCGGATCGTGGTCATGAAGGACGGCAGGATCGTCCAGTCGGGCCCGCCCGAAGAGGTCTACAACCACCCGCTCACGGATTGGGTGGCCAGCTTCCTTGGCGACACCAACCTCATCCCGTGCACCGTCCTGGAACGCAAGGACGGCGAGGCGCTGGTTGACCTCGGCGGCCTGGGCCTGGGCCGTGTGCGCGACCGCGGCGTCGCCGGCGAGAACTACGCCGTGTCCATCCGTCCCGAACACCTCAAGTTCAGCTCCGAGGCAAGCGCGGACAACTGCGGCAAGGCGGCGCTGGTCTCCTCGACCAACCTGGGCGCCACGGTGCGCCACCGCCTCACGGCCGGCGGCCACGAGCTCCAGGTGCGCGAACTCAGTTCAGATGCGACGAATCGGCCCGCGCCAGGCGCGGAGCTGTTCGTGACCTGGGAGCCGGACAAGGCCCAGCTGCTGGTTCTGGAGCAGTAGGTGCTTCCGGGGAACTGCCGGGGATGCCGGGCATTTCCCCGGCAGCCTGCTGGCGCGGGGGCCAGGGGCCTAGGTGTCCAGCAGGTTTTCGTAACCCTCTGCCACGGTCGTGGCGGTGAATTCGATAACTTCGAACTCGGCCACTCCGTTGCTGTAGAAAGGATCCTTGGCCAACGCGGCATCCAGCGTGGTTCGGTCCGCCTTGGACAACAGCACACCGCCCACCACCGGAACCAGGCGTCCGGACGCAAGGAACACGCCGTCGTCGAACGCCTGCTTAACCCACGCCATATGCGCAGGGCGGTGATAGTCCACGATGTCTTCGGGCACCTTGTAGGTCAGCGATACAACAAACATAAAGTCAGCCTACCCGGATGGGTCCACGGGAACTGGTGCGTCACTTGAACGCTCAACCACGCTCTGCTTCTAGAATGGACGCATGACCGAACCGCGCTGGCTCAACGCCGACGAACGCCGTGCCTGGCTGGCACTCCTGAGCATCAACACGCTGCTGCCGGCTGCCCTGGACAACCAGCTCCACACCGCCGGCAAGGTGTCACTGTTCGATTACAACGTCATGGCCATGCTGTCCGAAGCCGAGGGCCGCTTCCTGCCGATGAGCCAGCTGGCCGCCCGTACGAGTTCGTCGCTTTCCCGGCTCTCGCATGTGGTTGCCAAACTGGAGAAGCGCGGATGGCTGGAGCGGCGTCCGCACCCCCGCGATGCCCGGGTCACCACCGCACACCTGTCCGACGTCGGGATGGCCACTTTGGAGGCACTCGCACCGGGGCACGTGGAGGCGGTGCGCACTAAGTTCCTGGACGCCCTGACGGAACGCGACGTCAACGACCTCGCCCGCATCGGCGAAAAGATCGTGGCCCGGCTGGACGATGACCACTGGATCCTCCGCGAGACCGAAAGCCGGCCATAAGCCGTCGCCCTGATGGACACCGTCCGGACAGGCCCCGCCTTGGTTGCTCCCGGCAACAGATGAAAGACTGACGCCATGGACTTTTCGACCCGGTATGTAGCGCTCGGCGATTCCTTCACGGAAGGGGTCGGGGATGACGATCCCAGCCGCCCCAACGGCGTGCGGGGCTGGGCGGATCGCGTGGCGGAGCAGCTGGGCGCGGCGGATCCCGGCTTCGGCTACGCCAACCTGGCCATCCGCGGCAGGAAGCTCCGCCAGATCATGGCAGAACAGGTGGACGCCGCCGTCGAACTTAACCCCACCCTGGTGACCATTTACGCAGGTGCCAACGACATTCTGCGGCCCAAGATCGACATCGACGATCTGCTGGCGGAGTACGACGCCGGCATCCGCAAGCTGGCGGCCACGGGCGCCACAGTGGTGATGTTCACCGGCTTCGACGCGCGCGGTTCGAAGGTCTTCAGCACTATGCGCGGCCGCACCGCCATCTACAACGAACTGGTCCGCGGCATTGCCGGGGACCATGGAGCGTTGCTGGTGGATTACTGGCGCTTTAACGAGTACTACGACTGGGGCATGTGGGCCCAGGACCGGATGCACATGTCTGCCGCCGGGCACGCCAACATGGCCAAACGCGTCCTTACCGTCCTGGAGCACGACCACTCGATCGAGGTCCCACCCATGACCCCGGTGCCCGAGCTGAACCGGGCCGAAGCTCTCCGCGCCAACGCCCGCTGGGTCCGCGAATTCGCCGGCCCCTGGGTGGTCCGCCGTGTTACCGGCAAGTCCTCGGGCGACGGACTGGCGCCCAAGTACGCCCAGCTCACGCGCCTCTGAAGCAGGCCCCCTTATACACCGTCCGAGCACGGATTGGTCTTTAATTGCGTGAACTCGTAGACTTGGTGAGCGCTAAGTGCGCGGAGCGTGCGCAATTGCTCCGGTGGCCCGGTAATTTTCTCCAGGGTAGCCGGTAGTTAGGGGCTCAAGTTGCGTGACTAACCGTTCACCCTGATCACTTTGGGTCGCACTTAGCCGCATGATCCTGCAGCAGATATGCGGATCATTACATTCAATTCTTGAGGAGAAGTCATGGCAGCACACTGCCAAGTGACCGGAGCCGAGCCGGGCTTTGGGCACAGCATTTCGCACTCGCACCGTCGCAACAAGCGTCGGTTCGATCCGAACATCCAGAAGAAGCGCTACTGGGTTCCGTCCCTGCGCCGTAACGTCACTCTGCAGCTTTCTGCAAAGGGCATCAAGACCATCGACGTGCGCGGCATCGACGTAGTCGTCGCCGCCATCCTTGCTCGGGGAGTGAAGCTCTAATGGCTAAGGACAAGGACGTGCGTCCGATCATCAAGCTCAAGTCGACTGCGGGCACGGGTTACACCTACGTGACGCGGAAGAACCGTCGTAACGACCCGGACCGTATGGTTCTGAAGAAGTACGATCCCAAGATCCGTCAGCACGTCGAATTCCGAGAGGAGCGCTAAACACATGGCTAAGAAGTCAATGATCGCAAAGAACGAACAGCGTAAAGTCATCGTTGAGCGTTACGCTGCAAAGCGCCTCGAACTGAAGAAGGCTCTGGTTGACCCCAACTCGACCGACGAAGTTCGCGAAGCAGCACGCCTCGGCCTGCAGAAGCTTCCCCGCAACGCGTCGCCCGTCCGTCTGCGTAACCGCGACATCATCGACGGCCGTCCCCGCGGTACCTTCCAGAAGTTCGGTATCTCCCGTGTTCGCTTCCGCGACATGGCTCACCGCGGTGAGCTCCCGGGCATCACCAAGTCTTCCTGGTAATCCAGCACCGCTGATTCCAGCTGCTTGAGAAGGGCCGGCAACCGTTTGGTTGCCGGCCCTTCTGCGTTTAAGGCCTGCGGTGATCGAGCCCATCGGTGATCGAGCTTCCCGGTGAAGGGCTTGTCGAGATCCGTGAGAGGCGTCGGCCGTTGTGCCGCAGCACACAGAACTCACTTACGACGGCGGCGCCCGAATTTGGGTGCCGATACCGGCTTTGGGCCCGGAATGGCGGGGTTTCGACCTGTTGTGGGGGTGGATTTGCGGTGGGGGTTGGGTGGGTGTATTGTTTTCTAAGTCGCCGCGAGGGGAACAGCGAAGAGCTGGTTACCGCGGGCGGCCAAAC
>NZ_JAMXBG010000006.1:0-233933 GCF_023913835.1 Pseudarthrobacter raffinosi
CTAAAAGTTTCTTTCCTTAGACAGTCAGAAACCTATAGACGGAAAGCGGCGTGCGTCCGTTAAGGCGCGCTCAAAACGCCCACGGAAGAGTCAGGAGAGCCCAAAAACTCAGGGGACGTGAGGACGAATATTTCGCCTCAGTGTCCCAGGATCGCCTGCGCGATTTCGTCGGCGTCGCGGAGTGTCCTTTGCCCGCTGGCGTACGTGGGGCCGCCCGGCTGGAGCGCTTCCGCGGCGATGGCCGTGCCCCACTGGGTGGCCGAAAGTTGGAGGCCCAGCACATAGAGACCCTCGGTCACCGAGCCGTTGGCCGCCACCGGCCGGTACGGGTGGGGCGCCACGTCGAGCCCGGTGGCCTGCACCGGCGCACCTTCCGCCGTCATCATCAGCCGGGGCCGCACCATCCCGTCCGCGAGGAGCTGTTCCAGCAGCGGTGAAGCGTTCGCCGACACCCGGTTCGCCGGCGCGAGGGCCTCCACCATGGTCTTCGCCGCCACCGGCGGGCCTTTCACCCACGGAGAGACGGCGGTAAAGCGGCCTGTCCGGCGGTCCACGCTGAACCGGGGATCGGGCCCTACAAAACTGACCACGCCGGCGCGCGCCAGGGCAGCCAGCTGTTCAGCGCGCAGCGCGGGCGGCCCGCTGGCCAGGCCCTCCACAAACGACTCAAACCAGCCACGCAGGCCAGCCACCCAGGACTCATCGGTGATGCCGCCGTCGGCCACTGCCGTTTTCAGCACCGCGCGCCCATGGTGCAGCGCGCCGATGGCCATCTTTACCGGATCCTGCTCGCCCAGTGCTGAGCGGCGGGCGTCATCCAGCAAGTACTCGACGACGGCGGCATCCAGTTCAGCGCGCGATCCGAAGGACCTGCCCACCAGGGGAGACGCGAGGCCCGGCAGGTCCAGCCGGTGCCGCGGCCCGACGTGCACTGCAAGGACGCTCTCCACAGCGGCC
Source organism: Pseudarthrobacter raffinosi (assembly GCF_023913835.1). Lineage (NCBI taxonomy): Bacteria > Bacillati > Actinomycetota > Actinomycetes > Micrococcales > Micrococcaceae > Pseudarthrobacter > Pseudarthrobacter raffinosi. The sequence goes on from NZ_JAMXBG010000006.1 coordinate 958, forward strand.
TCCCAGTTGGCGGCGCTGTGGGCATGCGGCCGCAGCGCATCCTCCAGCGCGGCCAGGAACTCGGACGCGTCGGGGACGGCGGCCGGCTGCGAGCGCACCAGGGTGGAGTAGTAGGCCCAGAGGGTGTCTCGGTGCAGCAGGGGCCAGAGATCGTGGTCGAAACCCGGCCGGATTCCGGTGGCCGCGAACCGTTCCAGCGCGGCCTCGGTCAGGTACCGCAGGGTAACCGCCGCCGGGTAGTAGCCGGCCAGCGCGGCCTTGGCCCGGTACGGGGTGCCGCGGCGGGAGGCCGCAATGATCAGGGGCTCCTGGCCGGAAGGCTGATACTCGAGCCGGGTTCCGGCGTCGATGAACTTTCCGCCGCGGCCCTCCGTGAGCTGGCCCATCGCGTCGAAGAAGTTCAGCCCCATGCCCCGGACCAGGACCGGTTCGCCGGCCGGAACCGCGGCCCAGTCGACGTCCGCCGGGACGGCCGGCGGGAAGTAGCTCAGGCCCAGCTGTGCGGCCGCTGCCTGGAGTTCCCGCTGTTCCGGGTTCAGCCGGGACGCCAGGTGCCCCAAGGCGAGGACCACGGAATCGACCGTGAGGGAACCGCCGCCGGCGAGTCCGACGTCGAACGTTCCGGTGCTGGGGGTTGTCCCGCCTGGGGTACCGTCCCCTTGAGAGCCGTCCGCCGGGGCGCCATCCCCTGGCGTCCCCGCTGTTCCGTCGCGCGACGGGCGCACCGACACGGCCGTCGTTTCGTGGAAACTGATGGTGACGCCGTCGGGCAGTTTTGCCGTCAGCTCGTCCAGCGTGCAGCGCAGGTAGCGGCCGTACAGTGCCCGGCTGGGGAAGTCCCGCGATCCCAAGGCAGCCAGTTCGGACCGCTCGTCCAGCGTCAGGGCAGGCATCGGCTCACGCTGCTGCCGGGCACGCCAGCGGTCGAACGTGGTGCCCGCGACGGGCGGCGCCAGCCTGGGGTCTTCAGGGATTACCGTGGGATAGAAGGACTGGGTGTTCATGAGGTACAGCCGGGACTGGCCGGCCTGCCACACGTGCCCCGGACCTGCCGGATAAGGGTCGATGACGTCGATATGGAGGGATGCGGGGCCGGAGTGGGCAGCAGCGTGGGCGGCGGCGTGTGCGAGCAGGCGCTCCAGCACACTGGTTCCCCGCGGTCCGGCGCCGATGATGGCTGTCCGGATGCTCTTCGATTTACCCACGGCATCCAGAGTATCGGCATGCGCCGCAGGCACTTGACTTGCTTGCGGAGCGAAAATGTTGTTTGGATGGGGCGCATGACCACCACTGCAGCTGATCAAGCGCCCGGTTCATCGCCCGCCCCCGAACCCACTGATGAGAACGTCTGGCTGGAGGAGATCTACGGCGGGGCACCGCTTGCCTGGGTCCGGGAGCAGAACGCCCGCACCGAGGACCTTTTGGAGGACGCCGATTACGTAGGCCTGGAGGGAAGCATCCTGGAGGTGCTGGACTCCACGGACCGGATCGCCATGGTGGGCAAGCGCGGCGAGTGGTACTACAACTTCTGGAAGGACCAGGCGAACCCGAAGGGGCTGTGGCGCCGCACCACCTGGGAAAGCTACCTGACGGACTCCCCCGCCTGGGACGTGCTGCTGGATGTGGATGCCCTCGCCGCCGCCGAAGGTGAGGAGTGGGTCTTCCACGGTGCCACGTTCCTGCGCCCCGCCGCTGGCGACCCGTACCGCCTCGCGCTCCTGGCGCTCTCCCCCGACGGCGGCGACGCCAACCGCTACCGCGAGTTCGACGTCGGGACCCGCACCTTTGTTGACCCGGCAGACGGCGGTTTTGACCTGCCGACGGCGAAGGGGAACGTCTCGTGGCTGGACGCGGACACGCTGCTGGTTGCCTCCACGGCCGGGGACCTGCCGCGAACCGCATCCTCGTATGCCCGGACGGCTGTCACCCTGCGACGCGGCAACGCCCTTTCCGCGGCCGCCCGGCTTTTTGAGGTGCCGGAGGACCACATGATGGCCGTGGTGGCGCACGATTCCACTCCGGGTTTCGAGCGCACGTTCGCCGTGGACTACATCGATTTCTACAACCGCAGCACGTTCATCCGCTGGGACGACGCCTGGCTCGAGATCGATGCGCCGACAGATGTTAACCTCAGTGCGCACCGCGAATGGCTCCTGTTCCGGCCGCAGCAGGACTGGTCCCTTGAGGGCAACACGTACCCCGCCGGGTCGCTGTTGGCTGCGAAGTTCGAGGACTACCTTGCCGGGGCGCGGGATCTCTTGGTGCTGTTTACGCCGGATGCGCACATTTCGCTGCAGTCGTGGAGCTGGACGCGGAATTTCCTGCTGCTGAACCTGCTGCGGGACGTCTCGTCCGAGATCCGGGTGCTGGATCCCTCTGTTCCAAGCGTTGCGGCCGACGGGGGTGCGGCCGACGGGAGTGCGGCCGACGGGAGTGCGGCCGACGGCGGCGCCTGGGCTTCGTCGCTGCTGGATGCCTGCCCGCCGCTGCACGACGTCAACGCCTACGCGGTGGACGACGAAGATGAAGGACCGGCCGACGGCGGTGCGGGCGACGACTTCTGGCTGGTCGCCACCGGATTCACCACCCCCAGCACACTGATGCGCGGAAGCCTCACGCGGGATCCTGCCGGGACCGCCGGCTCCGGCGGGGGCGTTGCCGGGACGGCTGGCGTGGTGAGCAGCCATGCGGCAGTCAAGGCGTCGCCGTCGTTCTTTAATGACGACCAGTACGAGGTGCAGCAGCACTTCGCCGTCTCCGCAGACGGCACCCGCGTCCCCTACTTCCAGGTGGCCTCGCGGGACCTTGTCCTGGACGGGCAGAACCCCACGCAGCTCTCCGGCTACGGCGGCTTCGAAGTCTCCCGGACCCCTGCGTACAGCGGAACCGTCGGCAGGGCTTGGCTGGAGCGCAGGACCGCCACCTCCGGCGGGCCCGGCGAGGCAGCGCACTCCCGCGGCGGCGTCTACGTTGTGGCCAACATCCGCGGCGGCGGCGAATACGGGCCGTCCTGGCACCGGGCCGCGCTCAAGGAAAACCGGCACCGCGCCTTCGAGGACTTTGCCGCCGTGGCGCAGCACCTCGTCCACCGTGGCGTCACCTCCCGGGAGCGGCTTGGCTGCGTGGGCGGGTCCAACGGCGGGCTGCTGGTGGGCAACATGCTCACCACCTACCCGGAACTTTTCGGGGCTATCTCCTGCGGCGTTCCGCTGCTGGACATGAGGCGGTACACCAAGCTCTCCGCCGGGCACTCCTGGATCGCCGAATACGGCGACCCGGACGTGGCGGCGGAATGGGAGTACATCAAGACCTTCTCCCCGTACCACCTGCTCAAGGACGGCGTGGAGTACCCCGAAACATTCATCTGGACGGCCACATCGGACGACAGGGTGGGACCGGTCCAGGCCCGCAAGATGGCCGCCCGGATGCAGGCGATGGGCATCCCGAATGTCTGGTTCCACGAAGCGCTGGAAGGCGGCCACGCCGGAGCTTCGGACAACCGGCAGGCCGCCGCCCTGCAGGCCCGCAGCCAGCACTTCCTTTGGCGGACGCTGGCAGGGGGTTGAGCCCAGGGCACTGTTCCTGGGCCCGGCGCGAGGCATACCGTGGGGCAGGGCGCCGGGGCTGAGACAAGCGTTCGGTGGCCGTTTTGCACTGCGTGCCCCGTTCTGCGTATCCTTGGTGGGCTAGTAATAGCCATTGGAGACGTGCCAGAGCGGCCGAATGGGCTTCACTGCTAATGAAGTGTGGGGCACAACTCCACCGGGGGTTCAAATCCCCCCGTCTCCGCGTTTGGCCCCGGTCCTGGACCGGGGCCTTTTGCGTTCCCTGGGGAAGTGTTTTTATGCCACCAAACCCAAACTAGGTAGCAGTAACTGTCGTTATGAGCGCTCATAACGACAGTTACTGCTACCTACATGGGCGGGAGACGGGCGTGGTGCGCGGGCGGGAGTCGGTGCCTGGCGCGTGGCGCGTGGCGCGTGGAAAGTGGGGTGGGCTGGACAGGCTGGCGGTCCGGGGTGCGGACGCACGAGGCTCCACCCGTGCAGCCGGTGGCAGGATGGTGGAATGGCAGTAAGCAATTCCCCGGGCGCGGAATCCAGCACAAGCCAGGCGTGGAATCCACGCCTGGCGCTACTGGTGGCTGCCACATTCTTTATGGAGTTCCTGGACGGCACCATCCTCACCACCGCCATCCCCAACATCGCCAGCGACTTTGGCGTTCCAGCCGCCGACGTCAACATCACCATGACGGCCTACCTCATGACCGTGGCCATGGGAATCCCGCTCAGCGGCTGGCTTGCTGAACGCGTGGGGGCCCGCAAAGTATTCTGCTTCGCGATCGCCCTGTTCACACTGGCTTCACTGGCCTGCGCCATCAGCCCCGACCTGACCGTGCTGACGCTGAGCCGGATCCTGCAGGGCGCCGGTGGGGCCATGATGGTTCCTGTCGGCACCCTCCTGGTACTGCGCGGCACACCCAAATCGGAGCTTCTGCGGGCGACGGCTTTCCTGGTGTGGCCCGCGCTGCTGGCGCCCGTACTGGCGCCGCTCGTAGGCGGCGCGCTGACCACCTACCTGTCGTGGCACTGGATCTTCCTCATCAATTTGCCATTGGGGGCGGCCGCGTTCATCGCCGCACTCAGTCTGGTACCAGCCGGCGCCGGAGACAGGGCACGCAGGCTCGACTGGCTGGGCCTGTTCCTCACCACCACCGGAGTGGGCGCCCTGGTGGTGGGCCTTGAGCTGGCCACTGCCCACCCCGACGGTCCATGGGCAGCCATCGGCGCTGCTGCAGGGGTATGCGCCCTCGCGGCCGCCGTGCTGTGGATGAGGCGCGCCAAAAACCCTCTGTTTGATCTCAGTGTTTTTTCCACCCGAACATTCCGGGCCATGGCCACCGGCGGGTTCGTCTACCGCCTGACCATCAGTTCGGTGCCGTTCCTCCTGCCCCTGATGTTCCAGACCGGTTTCGGCTGGTCACCGCTGCACGCCGGAATCATGGTGGCGGCCGTGTTCATCGGCAACATCGGCATCAAGCCGGCCACCACGCCGCTGATCCGGCGTTTCGGTTTCCGGGCCATGCTGGTCTTCGGCTCCCTGGCATCGGCGGTGACCTTCGCCCTGTGCGCCCTGCTCACTCCGGACACGCCGCAGGCCCTGATCTTCGCCCTGCTCGTGTGCAGCGGGGCCTTCCGCTCCATTGGCTTCTCCGCCTACGCGTCGGTGCAGTACGCGGACATCGCACCCGCCCAGCTGACATCGGCCAATTCCGTGTCGGCGACCCTGGTGCAGCTCGCCGCAGGCGCCGGCATCGCCGTTGGTGCCCTGCTGATCCGGATTTTCGACGGCGTGGCGGCCTTCCCCGCGGATCACGCTGGCCCCTTCCGCGGAGCCTTCCTCACCATGGCCGTCCTGATGCTCTTCAGTACGGCGGACAGCCTGTCACTGCACCGGCATGCCGGCGCAGAGATCAGCCGGCCTGGGCAAGCACGAGCGGAAGAACAGCCCCCGCCCCCGCCTGGCGCAGGGCGCGTCCAGCCACGGTAACGGTCCACCGGCTGTCCACGAGGTCGTCGATCAGCATCACGCCCTGGCCACGAAGTGTTGCCATGGCGGCCTCCAACTCCGGGCCCACCATGACGCGGTCCCAAACACCGGCCAACCGGTACGCGCTGTTTCCGCCGCGGCTTCCAGTGGGTCCGCCGTGTCCCAGGGCCAGCTCGCCAAGGTAGGGGATCCTGCCGATTTCCGAAATTCCCTGGGCAAGGGAACGGACCAGTTCGGGCTTGCTGCGGGAAGGCATGCTGACGATCGCGGCCGGCCGGCCTGCACCGCTCCAGCCCGGGTTCCGGCCGTCACCGGTAGCCCATTCCCGCAGGACCTGGACACAGGCCTGCAGCATGGCAGGATCCACCGGCCGGTCTGCGGCGCCGGCCGCAAAGAGTTCCCGCAGCGCCCCGCCCCAGCCGAGATCGGTAAGCCTTGCCAGCACCCGGCCGTCCGCCAGTCCTTCGTCGGGCTTGATTTTTCCCTTGACCGGAACGCCCAAACGGTCCATGCCGCTGGGCCACTGCAGCCGTGCCTCCAGGACACCACCGGCGCGGGTGAGCGTCTGACCCGCCGCTGCCGTGGCGTCGTCGGCGATATCGGCCCGGAACCAGCGGCCGGCGCAGTTGTCGCACTTCCCGCAGGGATGCGCCGTCTCGTCGTCGAGGACCGAGGTGATGTATTCCATCCGGCACCCGGCGGTGTCCTGGTAGATCACCATGGAGTCCTGCTCGTCCACCCTGGCCTCGGCGATCCGGCGGTAACGCTCAGCGTCGTAGATCCAGGGCTGGCCGGTGGAACGCCACCCGCCGCCGACACGTTCCACGGCGCCATCCACGGCCAGGACCTTCAGCAGCAGCTCCAGCGGGGTGCGGCGGAGATCAACCCGGGCCTCCAACGCAACCGTTGACACGGCAGTGCCGGCCTCAGCCAACGACGTCAGCACTGCTGTGGCTTTCTCCTCCGATGGCATGGAAGCGGTGGCGAAGTACTGCCAGATATCCCGGTCTTCAGAACCCGGCAGCAACAGCACATCTGCGTTCGCCGCGCCACGGCCCGCACGGCCCACTTGCTGGTAGTACGCTACAGGGGAGGACGGCGCCCCGAGGTGGACGACGAAGCCAAGATCCGGTTTGTCGAAGCCCATGCCGAGCGCCGAGGTGGCAACCAACGCCTTGACCTGGTTGTCCTTGAGCATCTGCTCTGCGCGCTCCCGGTCCGCGGGATCGGTCCTGCCGGTATAGGCCTGCACGGTGTGCCCGGCTTCGGCGAGAAGCCTGGCGGTGTCCTCCGCGGCTGAGACTGTCAGCGTGTAGATGATGCCGCTGCCGGGCAGATCGGCCAGGTGCGTCAGGAGCCAGCCCAGCCGTTCGCGGGAATTCGGCAAAGTGAGGACGCCCAGGCGCAGGGAATCCCTGCCCAGGGTTCCGCGGATAGTGAGGACGCCCGCGCCCAGCTGTTCCTCGATGTCGTGGACCACGCGCGAGTTGGCCGTGGCGGTGGTGGCCAGGACAGGGACGGACTCCGGCAGTTGGGTGATCAGGTCAGCGATCCTGCGGTAGTCCGGCCGGAAGTCATGGCCCCAGTCCGAAATACAGTGTGCCTCGTCAATAACCAGCAGGCCCGTCCGCCGGATGAGCTCCGGCAGCTGGTTCTCACGGAAGGACGGGTTGGTGAGCCGTTCCGGCGAAACCAGCAGCACGTCGACTTCATCAGCGGCGAGCTGTTCCCGGACGGTGTCCCATTCCAGCTGGTTCGCGGAGTTGATGGCCACTGCACGCACTCCGGCGCGGGCGGCGGCAGCCACCTGGTCCCGCATCAGGGCGAGCAGCGGCGAAACGATCAGAGTAGGGCCGGCCCCGCGGCGCCGGAGCAGCAGGGACGCCACAAAGTACACCGCCGATTTTCCCCAACCGGTGCGCTGGACCACCAAAGCCCGCCGGCCGCCGTCGACCAGCGCTTCAATCGCCTCAAACTGTCCGTCATGGAAATCCGCCGCCGGATGCCCCACGAGTTCGCGGAGAACCTCCAACGCCTGGCTCTTTGTGGCGGACGGTGAGTCGCGGGAAGCGGAAAGAAGGGCGGCGTTCTGGGTATCGACCATTGATTCAGTATCCCAGCCCCCACCGACACCCATAAAGCCGGGACCGCCGTATGTGGACAACCGTGAACGTCCGCGGGTCCACGTAAGATAAGACCCGTGACTAGCGAACAGACAAAAACTTTTGACCTCTCGGCATCCTTCAAGGCCTACGACGTCCGGGGCATCGTGGGCGAATCCATCACCGCTGAAATCGTCGAAGCCGTGGGCGCCGCGTTCGTTGATGTGCTGGAACTGGAGGGCCAGACGATCCTGGTAGGCGGCGACATGCGTCCCTCCTCCCCCGAGTTCGCCAAGGCATTCGCCGACGGCGCAGCCACCCGCGGCGCCGACGTCAAGCTCCTTGACCTGATTTCCACCGATGAGCTCTACTACGCCTGCGGCTCCCTCAACGCTGCCGGCGCCACGTTCACCGCCAGCCACAACCCTGCCGAATACAACGGCATCAAAATGTCGAAGGCCGGCGCGCAGCCCATCTCCTCCGAATCAGGCCTCAAAGAGATCCAGGCCCGCGCCGAGCAGTACCTCAACGAAGGGTCCATCCCGGCGGCCCCCGTCCGAGGCCTGATCGGCGTCCACGACGTCCTGAAGGACTACTCCGAGTACCTCCGCCAGCTGGTGGACCTCTCCGGATCCCGGCCGCTGAAGGTAGTTGTGGACGCAGGCAACGGCATGGCCGGCCTCACCACTCCGGCGGTGCTGGGCGACGCCCTCCTGCCCAAGCTGCCGTTCGAGATCATTCCACTCTACTTCGAGCTGGACGGCTCCTTCCCGAACCACCCGGCCAACCCCCTCGAGCCGGAAAACCTCCGCGACCTGCAGGCCGCCGTCATTGAGCACGGCGCCGATATCGGCCTGGCATTCGACGGCGACGCCGACCGCTGCTTCGTCATCGACCAAAATGGTGAGCCCGTGTCGCCATCAGCCGTCACCGGTATGGTGGCACGCCGCGAAATCGCCCGCGCCCAGGCGCAGGGCGAGGCAACGCCCACCGTCATCCACAACCTGCTCACCTCCCGTGCAGTGCCCGAACTGGTAGAGCACGACGGCGGCCGCGCCGTCCGCACGCGCGTGGGCCACTCGTTCATCAAGGCAGTCATGGCCGAGGAAGGTGCAGTGTTCGGCGGCGAGCACTCTGCCCACTTCTACTTCCGCGACTTCTGGAACGCAGACACCGGGATGCTGGCGGCAATGCACGTGCTCGCTGCCCTCGGCGAGCAGGACGGACCGCTGTCCGAGCTCGGCCGCGAGTACGAGCCCTATGTCTCCTCCGGTGAGATCAACTCCGAAATCGAGGACAAGGCCGGCGCCGTAGAGCGCGTCCGCACCGACTTCGCCGCCGAGGACATCACCGTGGACACCATGGACGGCAGCACATTCACGGCCAATGACGGCAGCTTCTGGTTCAACCTGCGCCCGTCCAACACCGAGCCCTTCCTCCGCCTGAACGTGGAAGCAACGGACCGGGCCACGATGGAACGCGTCCGGGACCGCGTGCTCTCCAATGTCAGGCGCTAAACCGAAGATGGCCCACGAAGCCACGGACGGCCCGGCTGCGGTGGCTTCGTGGCGGGATTCCGTTCCGGAGGCCTCGGCCACGGACCTGGAAAACCTGCTGGGCATAGGCGTCGGCGCAGCCCAGGAACAGCTCGAGCGAAACGGCGGCTTCCTGCCGTTCGCACTGGTGGTGGAGAACGACGGCGAAGTCCGCCTCGTGGCCGTCACACCGGCTGATGCCCAGGACGGCTCCGACGGTGACTTCGACGCGGACACGATGATCAGCGACCTCACCGAACTGCTCCGGCAGAACCGTGCTGATTTCCGCGCAGCCGCAATTGTCTGCGACATCCTCTTGGTCGAGGAAGAAACAGATGCCATCCATGTAGCTGCTGAACACCGCGACGGATCCGTTTTCGCCGCGGTCCTCCCTTACGCCGCCAACACCGGGACCCACGAACGGGAGTTTGGCCAGCTCGCCGCTGACACCAGCGAACCCACCGTCTGGGTGGACTAGACCGCGCCCCGGTTGCCATGAAAATCAACGCCTTCGCAGACGTCAGCCTCCGGGCGCTGATGGTTCTGGCCGCCGCGCCCGGGGCGACCCTCCTGACCACGCAGAACATCGCCGATGCCGTGGGCACACCGTACAACCACGTCAGCAAGGCGATGGCCAGGCTGCGCAGCCTGGGCCTGATCGAGGTAGAGCGTGGCAGGTCGGGCGGATCCAGGCTCAGCTCCGCTGGCCGCCGGGCAACGGCGGGCCAGGTCCTGCGGGCCCTGGACACCCGGACGGACGCCGCCGACTGTGTCGCTCCGGGCGGCGACTGCCCGCTGATCCATGAATGCAGGCTTCGCGCCGCGCTGGCCCGCGCCCGTGAAGCGTTTTACCGGGAACTTGATGCAGTGGTTGTGGCCGAACTTCCAGGCTCGCGGCAGATGACACCCGTCTTCCAGATGATCGGCCTGCGCCCCGGCCTGTAGCCCGGCGCCGAGCCCACATCCCCCACCGATTTGATTCCAACTTCTACGAGGTGTAGAACTTGGGGTACGAATATACGCATTTCAAATGTAAGTATTCATATTGACCGGACGAAAACCCGGTCCCCTATCGCAGGAGTACACATGCTCTCGGACAAATCCCGCCCCGTCATTGAGGCCACCCTGCCGCTCGTCGGTTCCCGGATCGGCGCCATCACTCCCAAGTTCTATGCACGGCTGTTCGCCGCCCACCCGGAACTGTTGGATGGCCTGTTCAGCCGCTCCAACCAGCGCTCGGGCAACCAACAGCAGGCGCTGGCCGGAAGCATCGCCGCTTTCGCCACGCACCTGGTCAACAACCCCGGCACCCTCCCCGAAACCGTGCTTTCCCGCATCGCCCACCGGCACGCGTCGCTCGGCATCACTGAGCCCCAGTACCAGGTGGTCTACGAGCACCTCTTCGCCGCCATCGCCGAGGACCTCGCCGAGGTCATCACGCCTGAAATCGCCGAGGCCTGGACCGAGGTCTACTGGCTGATGGCCGATGCCCTGATCAAGATCGAAAAGGGCCTCTACGCCATCCAGGCGAACGACAAAATGTGGACCCCGTGGCGGGTCGCCTCCAAGACTTTTGCGGGCACCGGCGCCATGACCTTCACCCTTGAACCCGCGGACGACACCCCCATCACCCGCGCGCTGCCCGGCCAGTACGTGAGCGTCAAGGTGCAACTCCCGGACGGGCTGCGCCAGGTCCGGCAGTACTCACTCTCCGATGACGCCGGCACCGGCCGCACCTTCACCACCAAGCTGGACGACGACGGCGAGGTGTCCCCGGTGCTGCACCGCGGCGTCGGAGTCGGTGACATCCTGGAACTCTCCAACCCCTACGGCGAGATCACCCTCAAGGACGGCGACGGTCCGGTGGTCCTGGCATCGGCCGGCATCGGCTGCACGCCGACGGCGTCGATCCTCCGGTCACTCGCCGAGTCGGGCTCCGACCGGCAGGTGCTGGTGCTGCATGCGGAAAGCACACTGGACAGCTGGGCGCTGCGCGGTCAGATGACGGACGACGTCGAACGCCTAGCGGGTGCCGACCTCCAGCTGTGGCTTGAAGAGCCACGCCCCGGGGCCAACGAGGGGTTTATGTCACTGCGTGAAGTCGACCTGCCGGCCAACGCGTCGTTGTACCTCTGCGGACCGCTGCCGTTTATGAAGCACATCCGCAACGAGGCCATCAACGCCGGCATCCCGGCCACGAGGATCCACTACGAGGTCTTCGGACCGGACATCTGGCTGGCTTCCTAACCCCGCTCATAGGAGTTTTTGTCCAGATATCGCGTCCAAGCGGGGCATTTGGCGGGATTATCTGGACAAAAACTCATGGAGACGGACGACGGCGGCCCCGCACCTTTCTTGCAAAAGGTGCGGGGCCGCCGTTGTACTTTGCAGTGGGGATCAGCCCAGGCGGGCCTTCAGGCCGGCAAGCTCGGACTGCAGCGCCTCGGGGAGGGAATCGCCGAAGTTGGCGTACCATTCCTCGATGGACGCGAGCTCGGTGGCCCACTCGGCCGGGTCAACGCGGACAGCTTCCTCGACCTGGGCCGGCGTCATGTCCAGGCCCTTGAGGTCGATGGATTCGGCGGTGGGAACAAAGCCGATCGGCGTCTCGACGGCGTCTGCCTTGCCTTCCAGGCGTTCGATGGCCCACTTGAGGACGCGGGCGTTGTCGCCGAAGCCGGGCCAGGCGAAGCCACCCTCGGCCGTGCGGCGGAACCAGTTGACCAGGAAGATCTTGGGCAGGCGCTCCGGGTTGCCCTTGGCGGACAGGTTCACCCAGTGGTTGAGGTAGTCGCCGGCGTCGTAGCCCATGAACGGCAGCATGGCCATGGGGTCGCGGCGGACCACGCCCACCGCACCGGCTGCCGCGGCAGTGGTCTCGGAGGACAGCGTGGAACCCATGAAGATGCCGTTTGACCAGCTGCGCGCCTCGGTCACCAGGGGGATGGTTGTCTTGCGGCGGCCGCCGAACAGGATCGCGGAAAGCTCCACGCCGTCGGGGTTGTTGTACTCCTCGGCCAGCATGTCGATCTGGTCGATCGGCGTGCAGAAGCGCGAGTTCGGGTGGGCTGCGGGCTTGTCCGAATCCGAGGTCCAGGAGTTGCCCTGCCAGTCGGTCAGGTGAGCGGGCACTTCCTCAGTCATGCCCTCCCACCACACGCCGCCGTCGTCGGTCAGTGCCACGTTGGTGAAGATGCTGTTGCCCTTGGCGATGGCGCGCATCGCGTTGGGGTTGGTGCCCCAGCCGGTGCCCGGAGCCACGCCGAAGAGGCCTGCCTCGGGGTTGACGGCGCGGAGCTCGCCTTCCTTGCCGAAACGCATCCAGGTGATGTCGTCACCGAGCGTCTCCACCTTCCAGCCTTCGATGGTGGGATCGAGCAGCGCGAGGTTGGTCTTGCCGCAGGCGGACGGGAAGGCAGCCGAGACGTAGTAGGTCTTCTGCTCGGGCGAGGTCAGCTTCAGGATGAGCATGTGCTCGGCCAGCCAGCCTTCGTCGCGGGCCATCACAGAGGCGATACGGAGGGCGTAGCATTTCTTGCCGAGCAGCGCGTTTCCGCCATAGCCGGAGCCGAAGGACCAGATGGAGCGCTCCTCCGGGAAGTGAACGATCCACTTGTCCGTGTTGCACGGCCATGGCACGTCCGCCTGGCCTGCTTCGAGCGGCGCACCCAGGGAGTGGAGGGCCGGCACGAAGAATGCGTTGGTCTCAGTGATGCGGTTCAGCACGTCGGTGCCGATGCGGGCCATGATGCGCATCGAGGCAACAACGTAGGCGCTGTCGGTGATCTCCACGCCGAACTTGGGATCCTCAGCGTCGAGGTGTCCCATCACGAACGGGATGACGTACATGGTGCGTCCGCGCATGGAGCCGGCAAAAAGCCCACGCAGCTTTTCCTTCATCGCAGCCGGGGCCATCCAGTTATTGGTGAAGCCGGCGTCGTGCTTCTTCTCGGAGCAGATGAAGGTCTGTTCTTCCACACGGGCTACGTCCGCGGGATCAGAGAATGCAGCGAAAGAGTTGGGGAAGAGCTCCTGGTTCAGGCGCGTCAGCGTTCCTGCTGCGACGAGTTCATCGGTAAGACGCGTGTTTTCCTGTTCGGAGCCGTCAACCCAGTGGATCCGGTCGGGCTGCGTGAGTCCAGCAACCTCTTCGACCCATGCCAGCAGGCCAGCATGCGTGGTGGGTGCTTTCTCAAGCAGCGGCAGTCGTGCGAGATCGCCCATTGCGGTTCCCTTCCTCGGGGTCATCGGTGTGGACTAAATGCTATTGGCCGCCCAAGGGCGCGATGGGAGGTCAGCGGTGCACGTTCGTGATCGTTGGAGCCGAAAACCGCGCAAATTCAAGGAAAACCACGCCCAAACGACTGTATTTAAGTGACGAAGGTCTCCTAGACCGGTCTAGTCAGCTAGATTACATGCCTCTCGATTTGGTACTCCGGGCAACCCTCGCGTAAAGTAATTCGAGGTTCGGGGAGCAAGAAACTCCGCGAAACACAAAATGCGCCCATAGCTCAGCTGGATAGAGCGTCTGTCTACGGAACAGAAGGCCGGGGGTTCGAATCCCTCTGGGCGCACAGAGAAAGGCCTGTATCGGTTCGCCGATACAGGCCTTTTGTCGTTAAGCGCAGCGCCGCTTTCCTGCCACCGGCCTCAGCTTCAGGAACAGCCCGGCCACCCGCGCCTTGCCAGCTTCCCAGCGGAAATGCGTCACTTTTGGTAGCAAACCCCCGCGCTGCCCCTGGATTCGCGCGGGCGAGCCCGCCCTAACACGGTCAAAAGTTACGCAGTTCTGCAGTCACCGGAATGACGACGACGGCGCTCCCCGCCTCCCGCGAGGCGGGCGTAGGCTGGACGAATGACGCCTGAAACGCTGCAACGTGAATTCGATGTCATTGTGATCGGTGCTGGTGCCGTGGGGGAAAACGTCGCCGACCGGGTGGTCCAGGGCGGCCTGACGGCTGTCCTTGTTGAAGCCGAACTGGTGGGCGGCGAATGCTCGTATTGGGCCTGCATGCCGTCCAAAGCCCTGCTCCGCCCCGGCACCGCCCTGCACGGCGCTCAGACGGTACCCGGCGCGGCGGAAGCCGTCACCCTGACACTGAATGCAGCGGCAGTCCTGAAGCGCCGGGACTATTTCACCGCAAACTGGCAGGACGACAGCCAGGTGAAGTGGCTGGAAGATACCGGGATTGAGCTGATCCGTGGCCACGGCTGGATCACCGCGCCGCGCACCGTTGAAGTAGCCGGGCTGGACGGCAACACTTACGAGCTCAAGGCGCGTCACGCCGTCGTACTCGCCACCGGCTCTACGCCAACCACACCTCCCATCGACGGGCTGGCGGACCTGCAGGTCTGGGGCACACGCGAAGCCACCTCGGCCAAGGAGGTACCGGAGCGCCTGGCTGTAATCGGCGGGGGCGTCGCGGGCAGCGAGCTGGCGCAGGCATTCGCACGCCTGGGCTCGGACGTGACGCTGGTGGCCAGGAGCGGCCTGCTGGGCACGTTCCCCGCAGAGGCCAGCAAACTTGTGGTCGCGGGGCTGCGCGCGGACGGCGTGGCGGTCCGCCTCAACACGTCCACCGAAAGTGTCCGGGAAAACGACGACGGCACGTTCACCCTGACACTTCAGGACCAGACGACGGACGGCCGCACCACCGTCATTGCGGACAAAGTCCTCGTTTCAACAGGCCGGCATCCCGCCCTCGAAGGCCTCGGCCTGGAAAGCCTGGGCTTCGAGGCGCAGGACGTGCAGCCACTGAAACTCACCACCGACTCCACTGGACTAGTCCAGGGCGTCCCGGACGTCCCGGGTACCCCGGGCGAGAACGGCGTGGAAGGCGAGAACCCCTGGCTTTACGCTGTTGGCGACGCCGCCGGCAGAAATTTCTTAACGCACCAGGGCAAGTACGAGGCCCGGGCTACCGGCGACGCCATCGCGGCCCGAGCCAAGGGCGAGCTCAGCGGCGTCCCCGCGGCCTGGAGCCGGTACGCCCAGACCGCCAACCAGCATGCCGTCCCGAACGTGGTGTTCACCGATCCCGAACTGGCGGCCGTCGGGCGCACAGTGGAGCAGGCAAAGCAGGACGGTTACAACGTGTCGTCCGTGGAGCTGCCAATCCAAGTGTCGGGTTCGTCCCTGCATTCGGAACACTACGAAGGCTGGGCGCAACTGGTGGTGGACGAGGACCGGCGGGTCCTGCTCGGCGCCACCTTCGCGGGCCCGGACGTGGGCGAACTGCTGCACGCGGCCACCATCGCAGTGGTGGGCGAGGTCCCGCTGGAGCGGCTGTGGCATGCGGTGCCATCGTTTCCCACGGTCAGCGAGGTGTGGCTGCGGCTCCTGGAGAAGTACGGCTTGTAGGAGAGGCCGCAAGTGTCCGCTCGCGCTGGCCTACTTCACCCGCGCCTCCTCCACACTCACTATTTGAACTGACCAGTCAGTTCAGTTAGGCTGAAGGTGGACATACACCGTCGAAAGGCCATTTTTGCTCTCCGTACAGCAGCTCCTTGTGAAGGGCCGGCGCGACGATTTGCTTCCGCCCACCTCTCTGCGGGTCGGCCGGGGTGAGCTCCTCCTCGTCACCGCCGAACGCCAGGACCAGCGGACAGCCCTTGCCCTGACCATCAGCGGGCGCATGAAACCCACTGGCGGCCGGATGTCCTGGGACGCCAACGAACGCACCAAATCCCTCCGCCTCGCGAGCGCCCTGGTGGATTCCCCCAACGTGAATGAGCCCGAGCAGCACCTCAGTGTCCGGGACCTTGTCACCGAGGACCTCGCCCTGATTCCCCGCCGCTACCGCGGCGCGCTGCTGAGCAAGCCCTGGCTCAAAGTCAACAGTTTCGAGGACATCGCGGACCTGTGGACGGAGCAGCTGGCGCCGGACCGGCGCATTGAACTGCTGACGGCCCTGGCCCTCGCCAACCCGCACACGGACCTCCTGGTGGTGGACTCCCCCGACAGGCACGGTGCCCACGCTGCGGACTGGCTCCCGCGGCTTGAGGAGCTGGCGTACGACGCCGGCCGGCCGCTCGCCGTCGTCGTCACCGTTACTGCCCTCCCGGCAGGGTGGACGGGACCGGCCACGGTGATCGGTAACGCCGTCCCGGACGTGGACGAAGCCCCCGATGCGCCGACTCTCACAGACGAAGAAACCGAATCCCTCTTACTCGAAACCGAGGATGCCAAGTGACCGTGCTGCGGCTGGCCCGTTCCGAACTCAAGCGGATGACCGGCGGGTTGCTGCCGAAGCTGACCATCCTGGCCCTGATCATGGTGCCGCTCCTGTACGGGGCCGTGTACCTGTACGCCAACTGGAATCCCTACGGGAACCTGAACCAGATCGAGGCCGCCCTGGTGGTGGAAGACACCGGCGCCACGTCCAGCGACGGCACCGAGCTCCAGGCGGGCAAGAAGGTGGCGGACGGCCTGGTGGAGGGGAACGTCTTCAACTGGCAGGCGGTCCCCTCGGCGGCCGAGGCCGACGCAGGGGTCAGCAGCGGCAAGTACGCGTTTGCACTGAAAATCCCGGCAGAATTCTCCACAAACCTGGTCTCGCCCGGCAGCTTCGATTCGGCCAGCCAGGCGATGCTGAACGTCACCACCAACGATGCCAACAACTACCTGCTGAGCACCATCGTGGACAAGCTGACCACCGCGGTGCACACAACGGTGGCCAAGGAAGTGGGTGAAGAGACGGCGAACCAGCTGCTCACCGGCTTCGGCACCATCCACGCCCAGATGCTCAAGGCCGCAGACGGCGCCGGGCAGCTGACGGACGGCATGGCCAACCTCCGCGACGGGACGGTCACCCTGCATACGGGCACCAGCGAGCTCAGCGCAGGAGCCGGTGAGCTGTACAACGGCCAGCTGAAATTGCGGGACGGGGCCAATCAGCTGACCGACGGCGCCGGGCAGCTCAGCAGCGGGCTCTCCGTCCTGAAGGACAGCACCGCCACGCTGCCCACCGACACCCGGACGCTGGCCAACGGCGCGGCCCAGGTTGCCGCGGGGAACGCCCAGCTCAATACCAAGGTCCAGGACGTCGTCACGCAGCTTGATGCCGCGGACCAAGGACTCCGGACGCGCGTGATCGAATCGAATGCCCGCCTGGTCGCCTCCGAAGTGATCACCCAGGTGCAGGCAGACAAAATCCTGGCCGACTTCGATACGGTGGCAGCCTCCAGCCCCGTAGCCGCGGCGAAAACCCGGATCCAGGCCGACGCCACCCAGATCCAGCAGCTCGCGGACGGCTCCGAAGCCGTGAGCGTCGGCGCAGCTCAGCTGGCCACGGCCACCCCTGCGCTGAAGGACGCCATTATTCAGGCTTCCGGTGGCGCTGACCAGCTCCACACCGGGGCGGCCACGCTGGCCACCGGCGAGCAGACTGCGCTCGACGGCGCCGGACGCCTCGCGGAAGGGGCGCAAACGCTCGACGCCGGTGCGGGGCAGCTGGAAGCCGGGGCCGGCACTGCCGCTGACGGCTCACGGACGCTGACCGACGAAATTGCCAAGGGAGCCGGGCAGGTGCCCAACCCGGACGATTCGCAGAAGAGTAGCCTCTCAGAGGTGATTGCCGATCCCGTTGCGGTCAGCAATGTCTCCCAGGCAAAGGCGGACTCCTACGGCGCGGGGCTGGCACCGTTCTTCCTGACGCTCGCCTTGTGGATCGGCATCTTCATGCTGGTCCAGGCGATGCGGCCCATCACCCAGCGGGCCCTGGCGTCGAACGCCCCGGCCTGGAAAATCGCCGTCGGCGGCTGGCTTCCGTTCCTTGCCGTTTCGGTGGTGCAGGCTAGCCTGCTGACCCTCGTGGTGAACCTGGCGTTGGGCCTCAACCCCGCGCATCCGGTGCTGATGTGGCTGTTTATGCTGGCCGCGGCCATGGCCTTCAGCGCCATCATCCAAGGCATCGTGGCGCTGCTGGGGTCACCCGGCAAGCTGGTGGTGCTGATCCTGCTGGTGCTACAGCTGGTGTCCTCGGGCGGCACGTTCCCCTGGCAGACCACCCCGCAGCCTCTCCATGTTGTCCACGAAATCCTGCCCATGGGCTACGTGGTCACGGGCATGCGGCACCTCATCTACGGCGCGGACCTGTCCGGGATCGTGCCCACTGTCCTGGGGCTGCTCGGCTACACGTTGCTGGGCGCGGCGATGTCCACGTTTGCTGTCCGGAAGCATAAGTACTGGACACTCAAAACGCTCAAACCGGAGATCGCGGTATGAGCCCGCCCGCGCCGGGATCTGGGGTGCACGATCCTGGCGTGCCTGAGCCTGGGGTGCACGAGCCTGGCGTGCATGATCCTGGCGTGCATGATCCCGTGGGGCACGATCCCGCCATGCACGGTCCCGCCGAGAAGAAACTCCGCCCGGCCCGGACCAATGCCACCCGGCAGAAGCTCTTCGACGCGTCCATGGAGCTGATCGGCCAGCGTGGCGCAGCGGGTGTCACTGTGGACGAGATCGCCGCGGCGGCGGGCGTCTCCAAGGGCACTGTCTACTACAACTTCGGCAGCAAGTCGGACCTGATCGCGCAGCTGCTGCGGCACGGCGTGGAAATCCTGAAGGCACGCCTGCTTAGCGAGGCCGGGCATCCCGGGGCCGATCCACTGGTGGCCATGGAGGCAATGATCGGCCAGGCCATGGATTTTATGGACGATTACCCGTCCTTCGCCCGTTTGTGGGTGAGCGAAAACTGGCGGACTCCCAGCGAATGGCGGGACACGTTCGCGGTGCTCCGGTCTGAACTCCTGGCGGTCATCGGCGCGGCCATAGAGAACGTGGCTGCCGTCTATCCGGTGGACCAAACGGTCTCGCGGGGCAGCCTCGAAACGGCGATCTTTGGCGCCTGTTTTGTGGTGGGGCTTGACCGGCAGACCTACAACCCGGAACGCACCCGTGACCAAAGCGTTGCAGCAATCATGGCCATCATGCGCGGCTATGTCGTGAAGTAGCAGGATGATTGGACACATGCGCCACATGGGTAACAGCGGGAAGTTCGCCGTGATCGCGGCCGTCGCCGCCTTGGGCATGCTGGTGCTCACCGCCATCACCTTGGAAGAGGCCGTGATGGTCACGTTCCTGGCCCTGGTTACGCTGGCCTATGTTGCGGCCGTGGCGGAGGTACTGGCCCGGGGGCGCCACTTTGTATTGGTTGCCACGGCTGTGGGATCCAGCCTCACCATTGCCTTCTCCCTGGCCTTCGTCAGCACCTGGGAGCTGGCCTTCGCCGAGCAGTCGTCGATCTTCGGCACACCGCTCCCCACCGGGGATCCGGACAACTACTTCTACTGGGGTGGGGCCTCAGCGGTGGCCACGCTAGCGGTCCTGTTCCTTGGCGCAGTCTGGCCGGCGGGCAGGCGGTTGGGGACTGCCAAACGGAGGCCCTCGCCAGCCAAGCGGCGGCCCGCTTCCGGCACTGGCCGCACTGCTGCGCGGCGCCCGGCAACCGGAGCCACCGCGGCCCGGGGCGCGGCACCCCGGGGTGCCGCCACCGGTCAGCGCGCGTCAGGCTCCCGCGCGCCAGCCCGGATGCCAGCCTCAGCAGCCAAGCGGCCGTCGTCGTCCGCCTCCCCGGTCCGCAAACCGGCACCCAAACCGGGCACCAAGACGGGCGCCAAACCGGCGCCCCGCCGCTGACCGCGCCGCAGAACCTGCCGGCCCCGGCCGGCGAGCACGGCAGTCGCCACCCCGCCCAGGAGGAGCAATCCGCCAGCCAGTTCCGCCGGCGTGGGCACCTCCCCCAACGCCAGCCAGGCCGCGCTCATGCCCACCACGGGCACCAGCAGGGTAAAGGGCACCACGGCCGACGACGGATAGCTGGCCAGGAGCCGGTTCCAGATCCCATACCCCACCAGAGACGCGAAAATGGCTGTGTATAGCGCACTCAGGATCGTGGCCGGCTGGAGGTCTGCCAGCGTGCCGAACACCGCGTCCGGCCCGTCCACCAGCAGCGACAGCCCGGCTAGTGGCAGCGGAACCACTGCGCCGGACCAGACCACCAGCCCCAGCCCGGAGGCGGCCTTGGCCTTCCGCGCAGCGACGTTACCGGCCGCCCAGGACAGCGCGGCTCCCAGGACGATGATGAGCGGGAGCACCGGCGCCACGGCACTGCGGCCGACGGCCACTACGGCCAGCCCCGCAACGCCAAGAACGACGCCGGCCAGTTGGCTCCGGCTGGGGCGCTCGCGCAGGAACCCGGCGGCCAGGAGGACGGTGAGGAGCACCTGGGCCTGGAGGACCAGGGAGGCGAGGCCTGCCGGCATGCCCAGCGCCATGGCGAGGTAGAGGAGGCCGAACTGGCCCGCGCTCATAAAGACGCCGACGCCGATAATCGCCTTCCAGCTGACGTCAGGCTTCCTGATGAAGAAGATCCAGGGGAAGACCACCAAGAGGAACCGCATGGCCACAAACAGCAGCGGGGGAACCTCACGGCCGTTCGCATGCAGGCCGAAGTCGATGGCCACGAAGTTCAGGCCCCAGAGAACGGCGACCAAGGCAGCGAGGACGGAGTGTCGGAGATTCACGGTCCCACTCTTGCAGAACGGCAGATGAAGCACCAGCGTTGAATTCCGCGTCGAATCATGTACGTTTGCTTCATGATTGAGATTGGTTCGCTGCGGGCACTGGCGGCGATTGAACAGCACGGTTCGGTCATAGCGGCGTCGGAGGTGATGGGCTTCAGCCCGTCGGCCGTCTCCCAGCAGATCAAGAAGCTGGAGAAGCAGACCGGGTTCCCCGTCCTGGAACGCCGCGGCCGCGGGGTGCTGCTGACCGAGCGGGGGCTCACCCTGGCAGCGTACGGCCGGCGCATCCTATCGGAGCTCGAGGAACTGGAATCCACCCTGTTGGCGGATCCGGCCAAGCCCACCGGGCACCTCAGGGTTGTTTCCTTTTCCACTGCCTGCCGGGGCCTCGTGGGGCCACTGCTGGGACGGTTGGCTTCGTCCGGAGCGGACCTGGACCTCAGCGTGCTGGCCGAGGACCCGCGGGAAGCCGTGGCGCGGGTGGCCAACGGGGAGGCGGACCTGGGTGTGGTCCACAACTGGAACTCCGTCCCGCTGGTCATACCGGAGCACATGACCCTCGAATGGCTGTGCGAGGACGTTGCGGACGTCCTGGTGCACCGCGACCATCCCCTGGCAGTATGCGGCCAGGTGGAACCGGCGGACCTGGTGGACGAATGCTGGATCAGCACGCCGCACGGAGCCATCTGCAACGAGGCGCTGCTGAGGATCTTCGCCGACCTTGGCCGGGTGCCGGACATCAGGGTCTACGATCCAGACTTCGCAACCCACCTCGCACTGGTGGAGCAGGGAGCCGTGGTGGCGCTGGTCCCCCGCCTCGGCCGGCCCGCACTGCCTGCGGACGTCGTCGCCCTGCCCCTGGTCAACCCCACGCAGGTCAGGCAGGTGGGCATCGTGTACCGCCGCACCATGGCGGCCAGCCCGGGCATCCAGCACGTCGCCGGACTGCTGCGGGAGGTCGCCGGTTCCCTTGGGGTCAGCGAGTCCCATGAGGTCGGTAGGTCCCATGGGGTCACTGGATCCCGTGGCGTTAGTGGGCTCGCGGGACTTTGAACTTGGTCAGCCGGGCGTCCTGCCCGTCCAGCTCGGCCCAGGATTTTTCCGTTTCCAGCACCGTGAGGGCGCTGGTGGGGTAACGTGTGGCGGCGTCCATGTAGGCGTCGTGGTTTGAGTCCCGTGAGGCCAGGTGCATGGCGAGGTCCTGGACGCCAGGCATATGCGAGATGAGCATCAGCGTGGTGACGGTGTCAGGCACGTGGTTGACCACGGCGAGCATCCGCAGCGCAGAGGCGGCGTAGAGGCCGTCCTCAAGTTTCGGCGTCGGGGCCTTGTCCCCCAGTTCTGAGCACACCCAGGTGCAGGTCTGGCGGGTGCGGAGCGCACTGGAACACAGGATGAAGTCCGGGAGGATGCCGTGTTTGACCAGCCACTTGCCGGCAAGAGGCGCCTCGCGGTGCCCCCGTTCCTCAAGCGGGCGCTCATGATCCGCCACACCGCCGGGCCAGTCGGACTTGGCGTGCCGCATGATCACCAAGCGTTTGATGTGGTGGTCGCTCATCCCCCAAGCCTAGACCCGCAAGACCCACGGCGCCGCCCGTCACGCCCAGCGGACTGTTGGCCGCACCAACAGTCCCGGCCCGCGGAATGACGGGCCAGAGCCGCGGTCAGGACGCCAAAAGCATGCTCCCCGTGACACCCCGGCTGGGCCGCACCGCCGTCGAACCATAGCCGCGGAGGCCAACACTCGCGAGCACGGACGCACGAAAGCGGCATTTCGCGTAGTGCCGCATCGCCGGGGCCCACGCCGCCAGGGTTCCCTGGCCGAGCTTGCGAGGCGAGGGAGGCGGTGGGGAGGAACGAAGGAGGTGTCTAAGGCACGGCGAAATGCCGCTTTGGTGCGTCGCTGAAGGGCTAGATCGAGTATTCCGGAGCGGCCCAGACAATAACTTCGGGGTGCTCGTAGAAGCGGTAGCCCTGGCCGCGGACGGTACGGACGGTGTTGGCGAGGCGGCCCAGCTTGGAGCGGAGACGGCGGATGTGGACGTCGATGGTGCGTTCGTTGGGGACTTCCTCGGCGTTGCGCCACAGGCCCTCAAGCAGTTCATCGCGGCCAACCGTGCGGGTGCCGTTTTCCACCAGGTAGTTCAGGAGTTCGAATTCCTTGAAGGTCAGGTTCAGGGATTCGCCGTCAAGGTGGACTTCGCGGCGGGCGAGGTCGATCAGGACGCCGGACGGGCGCGGGTCCTGAGGCTGCTGCAGCCGGGCAGTCTCGGTGCGCTTCTGCGCGTTCACGGTGGGGTCACCAAAGGTGGAACGGACGACGTCGAGCGCGGAACCGGGGGTGCCGGCCGGGGCCACGGCCACGGCCGCGTAGCTTTCAGCACCAGTCACGAGTGACTGTGCGTAAGCGCGGATTTCCTGGGCAAGCTTGGCAATGGAGGTTCCGGCAGCCGCTGCGGTCTCCTCGTTGATGCCCATGTAGAGGACAAATCCGCGGGCCACGGTGTCATTGGCGACCGGGCGGACAGCGTTGGGTCCCGCGATAACCGGAGTGGGCGCGGTCAGCGGCGCGGCTTCGGCAGGCTGGACCGCGCGGAGCTGTCCGTAGGAACTGGGGTTGTAGCCCTGGGGTGCGTAGCCGGGAGCAGGAAAGCTGGCTCCGGGGGCAGCCGGGGCGAATGCCGGTCGGGCACCGAACCCCTGGCGGAGGCCGGAAGCCTGGCCGGCCTTGCCTGCGTTACGGACGGAGATGTGGACGTATCCAGATGCAACTGACATGAATGCTTACCTCAATGTGAATGGCCGTCATCGCGGCTCGAATGCTGGTTGTCCCCGCAATGAAATCTGGGGATGGCGCCCTACGCTGGGCTGGGGGCGAATGCCTAAGAACTTCGCGGGGTCTGAAGATCAGGCGTGCATTCGACAACAGCGCATGTCGGCAGCAGCGGATGTGCTGGGCCAATATTCTGCGGCTGCAGGTGCTGTTGAGTTCTTGTTCACAATTGAAAGTGTGCAACGTAACAATGAGAACTTGCAAGTAACAATGGGTGCAACGTTCCGCATACTGAGACAAAATGCAGATTTGTGTTACAGATCACCATTCTGATTTGGCGGCAAAATAGGAGTTGTTGTCCGCCAAGGGTGCGCAAATGGCCCTCTCCGGCGAACAATGTTCGCCCTTTCGCCATACCAAGACCTTGAAATTCACCGGCCAATGACTTGCCGAGATTCCCTGCTGGGTTTTGCCGCCTGTCCAGCGGAGAAGGCGGCCGCCTGCGGATGGTCGGCGTCCCGCCCGGCCACCCAGATCGCCCATCCAGCTCGCTAGGCTGGGATTCACAGCGTGCGCACAGGAACCCCATAGCGCGGGCTAACCGATTGATCGGAGAGTTGTCCCATGGCCACTTCGCACTCCATGACCAACAACCTTCCGCAACTGACCCACCCGGACGGCTCCCCCATCCGAGCCTTGGTGGTTGACGACGAGCCCAGCCTTTCCGAGCTCATGAGCATGGGGCTGCGCATGGTCGGCTGGCATGTTGCCGTGGCTTCGGATGGCCCGGAGGCCGTCAAGCTTGCCAAGGAGTTCCGCCCGGACGTCCTGGTGCTGGACGTGATGCTGCCAGGGTTCGACGGCGTTGAGTTGCTGGGCAGGATCCGTGCCTTCGCGCCCGAGGTACCTGCGCTTTTCCTGACTGCCAAGGACGCTGTCCAGGACAGGATCGTGGGCCTGGCGGCCGGCGGGGACGACTACGTGACCAAGCCGTTCAGCATGGAAGAGGTCCTGCTGCGGCTGCACCGCCTTGTCCAGCGCTCCGGCGTTGCCGCGATGGACACTGCCGAACTTGCGGTGGGCGATCTTGTCCTCAACATCGACACCCGCGAAGTGACCCGTGCGGGCGACGCCCTCCAGCTCACCGCCACCCAGTTCGAGCTGCTCCGGTACCTCATGGAGAACCCCAAACGCGTCATCAGCAAAGCCCAGATCCTGGACCGCGTCTGGAACTACGACTTCGGCGGCCAGGCCAACATTGTGGAGCTCTACATCTCCTACCTGCGCAAGAAAGTGGATGCAGTGCACCCGCCCATGATCCATACCGTGCGGGGCGCCGGCTACGTCATCAAGCCGGCTGAGTAGCAGCTCGATGTCCTCGCCGCGAGCAACCCCAGCGCCAGCCCGGAGCTGGCTGAAACCGGACACCTGGCATCTGCGCACGCGCCTGATCCTGTTGGCCATGGCCCTGCTGGTGGCCATCTGCGGCGCCGTGGGGCTGTTCAGTTACGCCTCCATGGATTCCTTTCTCACCGGGCAGCTGGATGAACAGCTGAGCCAGGCCGCCAAACGGTCGAACGATCCGGGCCGCCCGCCCCTGGGCGGATTCAACGGCAGGCCGGACCCGCTTGACTCCCGCGGGCAGAGTGTCGGAACGCTGAATGCGCGGATCCTGGACGGCCAGATCCCCAGTGGCGGTTTCCTGGACTCGGACACCACGCGTCTGGCCCTCGACGCCGAAGACAAGCAGACCCTGCTGGCGCTGACGCGGAACGGCCTTCCCGTGAACCGCTCGCTGTCCAACGGGGATTACCGGATTGTGGCCGTGGAAACCGGCTACGGCGATGTCCTTGTCACGGGCCTTCCGCTCGCTGCCAAGGAGAGTACTTTGGCATCGCTGGTCTGGACTTTTGTGTTCGTTTCCCTGGGCGGCCTGGCGCTGATCGGACTGGCAGGAACTGTGCTGATCCGGCGCACCATGAAGCCGCTGGAGCAGCTTTCCGAGGTTGCAACCCGTGTGGCCAGGCTGCCGCTGGACGCGGGCGAGGTGGCACTCGCGGTGCGCGTCCCGCCGTCGAACTCCAATCCCGGAACCGAAGTGGGCAGCGTAGGGCACGCCCTCAATCTCATGCTGGACAACGTCGCCAGCGCACTCGAGGCGCGGCAGCGGAGCGAGACCAAGGTGCGGCAGTTCGTAGCCGATGCTTCCCATGAGCTGCGCACGCCGCTGACTGCCATCCGCGGGTACACGGAGCTGATGCGGATGACCGAGAGCTTCACGCCGGACGGCCGGAAATCCCTGGCCCGGGTCCAAAGCCAGTCCGAACGCATGACCACCCTGGTGGAGGATCTGCTCCTGCTCGCCCGGCTCGATGAGGGCCAGCCCCTGAAGCTCAGCGAAGTTGACCTCACACAACTCGTGATCGAAACCGTCAGTGACGAGAAGGTCATCGCCCCGGACCACCACTGGCGCCTTGAACTGCCTGACCAGCCGCTCGCCGTCACGGGTGATGCGTCCCAACTGCGTCAGGTGCTTGTCAACCTGCTATCCAATGCGCGCAAGCACACGCCGCCGGGGACCACCGTGGTCACCGCTGTCACGAAGTCTGCCAATGGCGACGCAGCGGTGACGGTAACGGACGACGGCGGGGGCATCCCTGCGGAACTCGTTGACCACGTTTTCTCCCGGTTTGCCCGCGCAGACGCGGCGCGCAAGGGTACAGCGCCGGCCTCGGGCGCCGGGGCCTCCGAAGGCACTAGTGGCTTGGGCCTGTCCATTGTCCAGTCGATCATGGAGGCCCACGGCGGTAGCGTGGAGGTGACATCGCGGGCCGGACGGACCGAGGTCGCGTTACTCTTCCCTACCGGCGCGCTCGCGCGACCCACTGACGCCCGGGCCCAGCAAGGCGACACACCGTCGTCGTGATTCCTGTTACCAAAATGTGACTTAAGCGTCCAGCTCCTGTAGCGTCGATGACGTGTGGTTCCCGTTGGGCCGCATATCCGGATGACGCCAAGCTCTGCCGCTTCCCGGATTCCGTTTTCAGAGGCAGAGGCGGGGGACCCACCGTCCCGGGCACCAAGTGCCCTTTGGGGTTAAGCCAACACGTGATTGTGCCGTGTGGCCGGATGCCCTCATCCGAACCCGACAGCTAACTCCGCAGGTGTGAGAGGCGATCCATCATGTCTGAATTCAAGGTACAAACGCGCCCGCAGGGCGACACAAAGTCCGACAGCCACCGCAAGCAGTCCCGCTTCGGTGCAGCTATGTCCCCACTGTCCAAGGCGGCCCGGATTCCCTCCGTGGGCCAGCGCGTCGCGGTGTTCGCGACGGCATGCGCCCTGCTGGTCGGCGTCAGCGCCGCAGCACACGCTTCCGAGTCTGCGTCGCTTGCGGCCAGCGCGGACCAGGCCGCCGAAGAAGCCAGCGCCCAGTCGAAGCTGAGCTTCGAGGCAGCCGAGATCCAGCCCCCGGCCTCCCCGGAAGCTGCGCCGGCCGAGATCAACGTCGCGCCCCAGGCCGCCGAACCGGCACCTGCCCCGGCCCCGGAGCCCGCTCCGGCCCCGGCTCCGGAACCTGCACCCACGCCCGTTGTGGCCGTCAACGACCCCGCAGGAGCGCAGGCCTACGCTGCTGGCCAGCTGGCGACGTACGGCTGGTCCGCTGACCAGATGCAGTGCCTGCAGACGCTGTGGACCAAGGAATCCGAATGGACCACCACGGCCACCAACGCCAGCAGCGGCGCGTACGGCATCGTCCAGTCATTGCCCGCTGAGAAGATGGCGAGCGCCGGCGCGGACTACGTCACCAACTACCGCACGCAGATCAACTGGGGCCTGAACTACATCCAGGAGCGCTACCAGTCACCGTGCGGCGCGCTGAACTTCCACCTGTCGCACAACTGGTACTAGGCCGACTGAGCCTCGCCGGCAGCCGCGGCGCTGAGCTGCGCCGGCGGATTACGAAGGTGATCCGCCGGCGTCAAAGCCGGAAAGAAATGAGTTGCCGTCCCGCGGCGTCCGTTTCCACGGAGGCGGTTACGGCGCGGTAATCCGCGATATGCAGCACGCCTGCCGGCAATTCGCCCGCATTCGGACCCACGGCCACCGTCCGGATACCCGCAGCAACGCCTGCCGCGATTCCGGCGGGCGCATCCTCGAACACCACGGCGTCCTCCGGTTCCACGCCCAGCAGCCCGGCGGCCATCAGATAGCCCTCCGGGTGCGGCTTGCCCCGTGTGACCAGGTCCGCCGTCACGGCCGTGGCCGGCATGTCCAGCCCGGCAGCGTCCATGCGGATGTCCGCCAGGGTCCTGTCCGCTGAAGTCACCAGCGCCACTGCCTGAGCCGGGAGGCTGCGAAGCAGGTCGGCAGCCCCCGGCAACGCGACGATACCGGCCGTCCGCACCCGTTCCATCGCACCCAGTTCCTCGGTGAGGGCCGCGACGTCCGCTCCCCCCGGCGCGAACCGGCGTACGGTATCGGCAGCCTGGACGCCGTGCGAAGTGCGCAGGATTTCGGCGACGTCCAGGCCGTACCGGGCCGCGAATTCTCCCCAGACCTCCTCCACTACTGCCGTGGAGTCCACCAGCGTGCCGTCCATATCGAAAAGGACGGCCCGGCAGGTCAGTGTTCGTGTGGCGGCAGGTGTGGGGATGTTCATGCTGCCTATTTTGCCCCAGGCGTCACCGGCTTAGGCGTCACGGCCCGGGATGTACTGCACCGCCCACTTGTTTCCGTCGGGATCCGCGAAGTAGACGAAGTGCCCCCAGCCCTGGATGTCTATGTCGCTGACCTCCACACCGTTGCCCTTGAGGTGGTCGTGGGCAGCCTGGATGTCGCTGACCACCATCTGCAGGCTTGGGGCCGTACCCGGAGGGGCGACATTGAGGCCCTCGCCAATACAAATGGAGCAGGCGGATCCCGGCGGGGTCAGCTGGACGAAGCGGATGCCATCCATGGGTCACTCGTCGAAATCCGGGTTGAATCCAACTTTGCTGACGTAGAAATCCTTGGCGCGGTCCACGTCGGATACGGGCACAAAAACGAGTTCAAGCTTCCAGTCCATGCGCCACAGGCTAACGGCGGCGGCAGAAAAGCGGAAGACCTGAAATCCGAAGCAGCCCCGAATTAGCCGGCGATGCCGTACAGGCGGTCGCCGGCGTCGCCGAGCCCGGGAACGATGTAGGACTTCTCGTCGAGCCGTTCGTCAATGGAGGCCAGCACGATGGTCACGTTGGCCTCGGCAAGTTCCTCTTCGAGCTTGGCCAGGCCTTCCGGCGCGGCCAGGAGGCAAATGCACGTGACGTCGGAGGCGCCGCGCTTGAACAGGAACTTGATGGCTTCGCGCAGGGTTCCGCCTGTGGCAAGCATCGGATCCAGCACAAAGATCTGCCGGTCCGTCAGGTCTTCCGGGAGCCGCTCCGCGTAGGTGATGATGTCCAGGGTTTCTTCGTCGCGGGCCATGCCCAGGAAACCCACTTCAGCAGTGGGGACCAGCTTGGTCATGCCCTCAAGCATGCCGAGCCCGGCGCGCAGGATGGGGACCACCAGAGGCGTGGGCTTGGTGAAAGCGGTGCCCACAGTGGTGCTGACCGGCGTCTCGATGGTGACCGGCTGGGTGCGGACCTCACGGGTGGCTTCGTAGGCCAGGAGGGTCACCAGCTCTTCCGTCAACTGCCGGAAGACCGGTGACGGAGTGTTCTTGTCCCGCAGGACGGTGAGCTTATGGGCGACCAGCGGGTGGTCCACAACGAGAGTGCGCATGCGTCAAAACTATCACCCGCGCGGAGGGCCTCCGGCCGGGAATCAGCTCGACGGATCCTCCCGCAGGGCGGGGTGTTCGAACGTGGGTGCCGGGCCCGCGTGCTCGCGTTTCCGCAGCACATGGAACAGCCGGTGCGCCAGGATCACGATGCCCACCCAGGCAAGGCCCAGGAACCAGCCGGCCATCACATCGGTCAGCCAGTGGTGGCCCAGGAACACCCGGCTCAGGCCCATCGCGATGATGAAGATCACCCCGGCGGTGATGGCTGTGATGCGCGCCCACAGCATTTCGAACTGGAGGCACATGACGTACACCAGGACACCGATCACCACCGTCGTATTCAGGGTGTGGCCGCTCGGGAAGGACGGCGAAGTCTCGTACGGAGGGACAGCTTCGGCGTGGTCCGGGCGGGTGCGGCCCACCAGCCGCTTGCCCACCGTGGTGGCCAGCGTGGAGACGGCCGCGGCGCCGCCCACCAGGACGATGGGCCGCCAGGTCCGGCTTAGGAACGTGAGCCAGGCTGTCAGGATGCTGGCCAGGATGGGCATGCCGATGCCCCCGCCGATGTTGGTGAAAGCCGTCACCCCGGCATCCAGTGCGGGGTTCCGAAGGCCCTGGGACAGCTCCAGCGCGGGCAGGTCCAGGGCGGCCAGTCCCTCTTCATCCACCACGTTGTTGTAGACCTCGGCACCCAGGAGCGCCATGGTGACCACCAAGGCGCCGCCCACCATCATGGTGAGCCACAGCGCGGCATATGGTTTGAACCATTGGCCCAGACGGTCCCTGAATGTGTCCACTATGCCTCCCGGCGTCCATGCTTTGCAGGCTGGATATCCTTCGAAACTATCATTGAGCCATGGTCGCCGCAGAAAAGATCCACCTCGAATGGATGGGTCTTGCCCTGAACGAAGCCCAGCGCGCGCTGGACACCGAGGATGTGCCCATCGGCGCCGTCGTGATAGGGCCCGACGGCGCCGTCCTGGGGTCTGGACGAAACCAGCGGGAAGACCTGGGAGACCCCACCGCCCACGCCGAGGTGATGGCCATCCGCCAGGCGGCGGACAGGTTGCGTGCCTTGTCCAAGCTCGACGGCGGCGCCGGGGACGGCTGGCGGCTGGCGGACTGCACGCTGGTGGTCACTCTGGAGCCGTGCGCCATGTGCGCCGGCGCGGTGGTCCTGGCCAGGATTCCCCGAGTGGTCTTCGGTGCCTGGGATGAGAAAGCCGGAGCGGCGGGCTCGGTATTCGATATCCTCCGCGACCGCCGGCTCAACCACTGGGTTGAGGTGTACGGCGGGGTCAGGGAAGAGGAGTGCGGTGCGGTTCTCAGGGACTTCTTCGCAGCGCACCGCAGCCGGCTGTAACGGGTCGTAGGGGGCTGCAATTTGTCTCGGGCCTGCTGTAGCGCTCTCACCTGCCTGCACGACTCTCAGCCTGCGGCATCCAGGGCGTCGATCCTGTCCTGGCGCGAGGCCGGCGAGTCCAGGCTGAACGAGCGGAAGTCCCCCAGTTCGTCCCGGATCCAGGCCTCTACCTCGGCGATGCGCCGGGATACTGCGGGTGTGGCCCCGTCAAAGAGCCAATAGACAATCCGTGATTTCCTGGGATCGTATTGCCACAGCCCGATGATCCGGCCGCGGTCGAAGATGGGATGGTCCGGCAGGTCAGCCTGCAACGCCAACGTGGACCCCAGGACCTGCTTTCCCTTGTCCTCCTCGGCAAACAGCTCCCCCGAGTTCCTGCGGAGCAGGACCAACGAATCCGTGCCGGCCAGCAGCTGAATCTGTTCCTCCGCCGGCGCCTCGAACGACGCAAGCCGCCCGACGTCGTCGGGCATCATCCACAGCACCTCACCGTTGGCGGTGGGAACCTCCACTGCCCCAGTGGCGGCCAACGCTGCCTTCGTGTGGGCCAGGGTGAACCCGGTGAACCATTGCGACTGCTTGACCGTGGCACCGCCAGTCCAGCCGAGATAGCGCTGCAGCAGGAGGCTGCGGGCGGCGTCGTCGTCCATGGCGGTGGGCGGCAAACCCCACAGTGTGTAGGCGTAGCGCTGCTGATCCAGCCGGCCGTTGGCGGGCACGCGCCGTATCCGGCCGTCCGCCTGGAGGAGGCCCAAGGCCGTGGGCAACGTGGTGGCGGCGCCCTTCTTTTTGCCCTCCTCGCCGAGGTTCCGGACCGAATCGCCCAGGAGATCCTTGAGCTGTTTGGGGTCCAGCGGGTTGCCGGCCTCGGCGAGGGCGTGGAGGATCTCCTCCTCCAGCAGCGTGATCTCGCCGCGCTCGACGCCCATTCTTGCCAGCACACGGAACGGCGCCACGGCGGCGTCCCGGCCGATCTGGAGGCCCCACGCAAAGTCACCCTGTCCCAGCACATAGGTGCAGCCGCGGGCGGTGGGCAACTCATGGATGTTCAGCGACAGGACGTCGGCATCCGCCTGCGCGCGGCTAGTGCCGGCGCGGGCAAAGAGCGTGAGGTACGGGTTGGCGCCGCCGACGGAACGGGCCCAGCCCGCTCTGCTAAACACGTCGGCGGCATCCGCGCCCTGCAGGGAGCCGTCGAGGCCCTGCTTATGCCAGGCCCATGCCCTGAGGAGCTCCGGAGTGAGCACCTGCGGATCCGGGGCATCTTGGCTCAGGGCTTGTGGGGTCCCGGCTTGTGGGATCACGGCTTGTGGGATCACGGCTTGTGGGGTCAATACGGCGGCGGAGGTCGGGAGCGTGGTCATGGCTTATTGTCCACCGGCCGTACGCGCAGCGGTAGGCATCCCCTCGGCTGGGGTTTCTTCAGCAGGCGTTTTGGCAGCAGGCTTTTTAGCAGGCACGCCGAGGATTTCCAGGACGTTCCGGGCAGTGGAGTCCCAGCCGGGCAGCTGTTCCCGTGCCGCCAGGGCAGCGGCACGCCAGCCGGCTCGGAGGGATCCGTCCACCAGCCACTGCCGGATCACGGCAGCGAGCACGTCCGCGTGGTGGTCTTCAGCTCCGTTGCCACGAGGTGCGTCGCCTTCGGGTCCGGCGAGTCCGACGGCGGCACCTGGCACCGCATATGTCCCGGCATCACGTTCACCGCCACGCTCGCCGTCCGGTCTTCCCGCGAGCCTGCCGGCGAGTCTTCGGGCGAGTCCCAACGCGTCCACGGCGCCGGTTCCCTCCCGCACGATGACGGGAATCCCGTGGGCCAGCGATTCCGTCACCACAAGCCCAAAGGCTTCGGCCCGGGACACAAGAAGGCTCAGGTCCGTCCGGCTCCACTCGTCCGCCAGGGCGGTACCGGCGAGCTGGCCGGTCATGCGCACCCTGTCCTCCATTCCAGAGGAGGCAATGGCTGCCCGGACCTCCGCCGCGTAGGCGGGATCGGCGTCGTCCGTTCCCACGAGGGACGCTGTCCAAGCGAGGTCCTGGAGCCTGGCCAGCGCGGCCACGGTCAGCAGCTGGTCCTTGTTGGGCAGCAGCGCTGCCACCGCGATGATGTGGGGCGGGGCCGAACCAGGCGCCACCGGTGCAGGATCCGTCCCGGGCAAGGCAACCGGGCTGGCGGGAAGCCCGTGCTTTTCTGCCGCCGAGGCCGCTGCGGACGAACTGGTGCAGATCACTCCGGCGGCCGCCCGCAGTGCCCGCCCTTCGCCGTCGGGGTGGCTGGGCGACGGCATGTGCTGCAGGACCCACGTGTGTTGTCCGGCGGCCGCGGCGTACTCCAGTTCGCTAGGCGCACCGCACGCAATCAGCCCGTCCACGAAGGTGACCGTTTCTGGGGTGATGTTCGCCTGCGGTGAGTCCACCCTTGGGTCCCAGGCGCCCAGCAGGCCGCCCAGCCGCCGTCGTTGTCCAGCGCTGGCGTCAGGCCACGAACCTTCCACCGCCAGTATCTCCACGGCAACCCCCAAGGATCTCAGGCCTTGGGTGAGCCGCGCGTTGTAGACGTTGCCGCCGGAGTTGTGGCGGATGTTGGCGGGGACCAGGAACCTGATCAGCATGGGATCAGGCGGACAGGTAGTGGGTGTAGGTGGCCCAGGCGTCCGGATTTTCGCGCAGGGTGACGTCGATCCCGGCGAGCTCGCGGCCGTCGTCGTCATCCGTGAGCTTGGCTGCGACGGCGTGGGCGATGTATTCCGCGAGCGCCTCGGTGGTGCTGAGCTTCCCTTCGAAGTCCGGGTGTTCGTCCAGGTTTTTGTAGTTGAGGCCGGACAGCACGTCCTCGATGATGCCGCCGGCGGCCCCGATGTCCAGGACGATCGCGTCCTGGTTCAGCGCACGACGGCGGAACGTCACCTCCGCCACGAACGTCGCCCCGTGGAGGGCCTGGGCCGGGCCAAATACGTCCCGCGGGAGGCTGTGGGCGATCATGAAATGACGTCGGACGGTCAGGCTGAACACGGGCTACTTCCTGTCTTTGGGGTTGGCTTCCGCGGGGCTGTCTGCGTTGGGGTATTCGATCACGTGGCACAGGGCTTCGAGCGTGCCGTCCGCGAGGTTCTGCACTACGGCCGGCAGGTCCGTGAACGGAGAGGCGCCGGTCAGGAAGGCATCGAAGACGGGGTCCGTGAGGAGCCCAACAGCCAATTCCAGGCGCTCGGCCGTGGTCCGGCGGTGTCGCCGTGCCCGGGCAACCACGCCCACCTGGCTGGCCCGGATGGAGAGCCTGCGTGCGTGAAAGTCTTCACCCAGCGGCAGCGTGACCTTGCGGTTGGCGTACCAGGACATCTCGATGATCTCCCCCTCATCGCCGGCCAGCTGCAGGCTGCGTTCGAGGCCTTCCGGGGAAGCGGAGCAGTGGAACACGATGTCGCAGTCGGGTTTGGCATCATCCGGGCGGGCGAATTCCACGCCGAGCCTGTCCGCCAAGTGCTTACGTTCCGGGTCCAGGTCCACGAGCTGGAGGCGGGCCAGCGGGAAAGTCCGCAGCAGTGTCGCCACCATGCCTCCCACCAGACCCGCGCCGACGACGGCGACCCGGTCCCCCAGCCTCGGTCCGGCTTCCCAGAGGGCGTTAATGGCCGTTTCAACGGTGCCGGTCAGGACGGCGCGGCGGGCGGGGACGCCGTCGGGAATCCTGGTGAGGGCGTCGGCGGAAATGACATAGCGGTCCTGATGGGGATTGAGGCAGAAGACCTTCTGGCCCGCCCAACCTTCGGGCCCCTCCTCCACAACGCCCACTGAGAGATATCCGAACTTCACGGGCGACGGGAAGGTACCCTCCTGGTGCGGGGCGCGCATTTCCGCAGCCACGCGGGGCGGGACGGAGCCTTTGTGCACCACAATTTCCGTGCCTTTGCTGATGCCTGAGTACAGCGTGCGGACCAAAACTTCGCCGGGCCCGGGAGCGGGCAGGGCCTCGCTGCGGAGCTCGCCGTGTTCCGGGCCCGTGGTCCAGTATGCGGTCGCCTGCGCTTCTCTGCGTGACTTGGTCATCTTGCTCATGAATCTAGTCCGTGAGGGCTCTCCGCGACACCCACCCGGCGCGAACGAACACTTGCGGCCCTTGAAATCCGGGCCCTAACTGTCCGTTCGCGCCGTTGATGAGAGGAGAGCCCGATGGGAGAGAAGCCCAGTTCTGCCCGTCTTGGCCCTGCCAGTGCCCTAACCCTGCCCACGTTGGCCCTGCCGTCACTTGGCGCTGGCGTCGCTTGGCGCTGGCGGCCAGACAGTGCTGTGAGCAGTGAAGTCCCAGCTCGGGTAGGGGTCTTCGGGCACGGGCCCGTCCGGCAGCGCGTCGTCTGGGACGATGTCGTCCGATGGCAGCCCACAGTCGGGCAGTTCATTGCCGGGTAGATGTTTTGGCCACTCCGGTGGTTCCCAGTCTGGGTGTTCGCTTTTGTAGTGGCGTCCGGTGGGTGATATCCAGCCGGGTGGTTCGTTCTTGGTGGCGGTGGTGGGTTTCCAAGCTGTGGTGTGGCGGAGTCTGTGGTGTTTGTGGCACGGTTGGCCGAGATTGTTGATCCCGGTGGATCCTCCCCGGGCCCAGGCGAGGAGGTGGTCTGCTTCGTTGTCGAGGGAGTGGTTGCTGCAGCCGGGGAACGGGCACTTTCCGTCGCGCAACCGCAGCCATTGGCGCTGGGCTTTGGTCACGCGGTAGCTGGTTCTGCCGATCTCCAGGGGTGCTCCGTCGCGGGGGTCGATGAGGACGCGGTGGAAGGATTCGGCGCCGTCGGCGACCAGCTGGCGGGCCACGGACGGCGGAATAGGCCCGTACCCGTCGAGCATGGCCGGTTCATCCGTGAGGCCTAGGAGCGAGAACACCGGGACGGTAACGAGGACCTGTGCCCGCGGTGACGGAACACGGTCATTCCCATTTGCATCCCCGGCCGCATTATCTGTGGCACCGAGGAGCCAGGCGGCGACGCTGTCAGCGCGGAGCTGCGTGAGGGTCCGGCACTCATGAGGTCCTTGGAGGGCGCGGGCTGCGGTGGTGGTGCGGTTCCAGATTCCGGCAGCCTGATCGGCGGGGAGGTAGGCGGAGAGCCAGGCCATGCCGTCGCGGTCCGGGGCATACTCCAGGCGCCGATCGGCGGTGCTGCGTGCGTGGCGTTTTTCGATGCTGACCGGGTGGTGGCGTTCCCGCCAGGTCCGGGCCTGGTGCCGAAACCGCCCGGGGATGAGCTCACCGGCCGGGCCACTCCTCGCCGGGTTCGGTGCGTCTGGGTCCAGGAAATGCGCTTCGAGGGCTTGGGCGCCGGCAGGGTCCAGGTTCACGGTTTCGTCGACCATGATCCGGGCGTGCTGCCACGAAATCGTCCCTGCCTGCAGCGCGGAGAATGTCAGCGGCAGGGCCGTGGTCAGGGCGTGGGCTTCGGCGAGCAGGGCGCCGGCAGCCCGTTCACTGACCGTCAGCACGCAGGCGACCTCCGCGACGACGGCCATCTCCTGCCCGGTATGGTCCTCGGGCGACGTTGCAGGGCCCGCCAGAGCCTCGGCAGCGGCGGAGTAACCGGCAGCCAGCCAGGCCTTCAGTGCGGCACTTTTCGCGTCCAGCCGTGAGATCTCGGCCAGCCCGTCCAGGAATTCATCTGCCCGCCGACGCATAGGATCAGCCTCCCCGGAACAGCCGGAATCAGTCCCGTCCCGGAGCACCACAGCCAGCTCAGCGAAGGATGCCGAAAGGGCCTCCGCCGTCGCTACAGCTGCTCTGCTATCCATACTCAAATCATCCCGCGAGGGTCTGACAATAACGGCGAGGCTGAATCGCTATGTGCATAACTCAGAAGCTACATGCCCCCAGCATGCGTCCATTCGACGAGCCGAGCAGAATCCTGCAGGGCCCATCGTGTCCTCGGACGCTGGCGTGGGCATAGATGTCCCTTTGCACCATCCGGGGGCTGAATGCCTGCCGTTTTGTGGATGGGCGGTATGCTCCGGTAACCTATTCAGGTTGGTGACGTGTCCGAGCGGCCGAAGGTGCAACACTCGAAATGTTGTTTGGTGTCAAAGCCAACGTGGGTTCAAATCCCACCGTCACCGCCAATTGGCAAGGCCCCTGCTTCCCTTCATAAACAAAGGGAAGCGGGGGTTTTGTTTTCCCGCAAACTTGGCCCCTTGATTTGTTGAGGTGGCCGTACATCGTGCAGCGCCGAACCTGAAGCAGGTCGGCGATGCGTTGGACAGTATGGTCGCCGGCGCACGTACGGCTGCTGGCGGCCGCCAGTTTCAGTGCCCCTGCAGGCGTTAGTGCTCAGTCCCAGCCGCAGCCGCCTTCTTGGCGCTCTTCTCTGCGTCCTTTTCGGCGCGCAGCGCCTCCGCCACGTGCTGCTCCTCGGCTTTTTCCTGGTGGATGACCTCTGCCAGGAGCTTCTCCATCTCCTTGGCCACGCCGGCGGCTGAGGCCGGGTTCTGGCCGGTCACCAGCCGGTCGTCGACCACGACCATTTCCTCAAAGACACCAGCGGAGACATGGGTGGCACCCTGCTCCTCAAGCCGGTCTGCCAAAAAGAACGGGATGACCTTGTCCTTCCCTGCGGCAACCTCCTCGTCGTTGGTGAAGGCAGCGACCTTCCTGCCCTCGACCAGCCGAAAGCCGTTGGCCAACTCGACCTTCAGCAGTCCGGCCGGCCCGTGACAGACAGCGCCCACCACACCGCCGGCGTTGTAGACGCTGGCTACAAGGTTCTGCAGGCCTTCGCTGTCCGGGAAGTCCCACATGGTGCCGTGGCCTCCCACGAGGAAGACGGCGTCGTACTGGTCGGGATCAACGACGTCGACGCGGGCAGTGTTGTAGAGACCGGCGCGCGTGGTCTCGTCCTCCGTGAAGGCGACCTGGATGGGATCTTTTGAGTCCACCTCGTCGCGCGGGGGCTGGCCGCCCTGGATGGAAGCGAAGTCGACGAAATGCCCGGAATCCTTGAAGACCTTCCAGGGATGTGCGGCCTCGGCCACGTTGTACCCGGTCTTCTCTCCGGTATCGCCGATCTCGGAAACGCTGGTCAGTACCATGAGGATTTTCTTCATGAAGTGCTCCTTCCGTCTAGCTTCCACCCTACGCCCGGCCCAATTCGGGCCCTCCCCGTCTTAGAAGGCAAGGGCCTTTGTTGTACCCGAGGGACCGCTCCTCTGTTAGAGCTTGTCCGTCCTGTCGTCCCCCTTGTGCCCGCCGCGCAGGTTCTCCTGGACCTTGCCGAAGAGGTCCTTAATGGTGGACTCGGTGTTGGTGAGCATGTCCGGCTGCAGGTAGACGTGCTGACTGCCCGGGAGGCTGTAGCTGGACTGCAGGCCGCCACTTCCTTCGACGCCCTGCAGGGCGATGGTCACGCCGCCTTCCTTGCGCGCAATGGCCGAGATTTTTCCGAACACCAGCGTGAATTCGTCTGGCTCAAAACTGACGGTCTGACCCACGTGGGTCCTGTTGAGTTCGCTGGCCGGGGTGGCTTTTTCGTTGCCAGTTCCTGAGTAGTTCATCATGTGCTCCCTGAGGTGGTTGGCGACTTACGCCAGCAGTCTAGCCTCGCCCCCATGTCGCGGTACATGGCCCTACTGGATGCCTGCACAAACGGGTGCGGCAACCGTGGTCACATCCTCCATTGAGCAGACAGTGCCCTTGGGGTTGGATGTATTGGACCGGCATACCTGTCCGGCACCCGATCTTTAAGGACCAACCGTGACTTCGATGACGAATCGCGCCAATGGGCGGACGCAGACTCTTCCAGGTCTGCGAAGGCCTCGAAATCCCTTGGAGCCAGCCGTGACCGAAACCTGCCCCGACGACTGCCATTACTGCTCAGGCCCCGAAACAGACTGACTTCGCGTGCACAGATTGGGCAGCGGCCGCCAGCCCTGCGAGACTGGGTCCTGAAGCCAACGCCGACCTGCCAGGAGCTGCCCGCATGACGCCCGAGAACCGCACCTCCGCCCGGCCAAACCGCATCACCGAACTGTTCGGCACGGACGTTCCGGTGGTGCTGGGTCCGTTCGGCGGAGTGTCTTCCGTGGAGCTGACAGCAGCCGTGAGCGAAGGCGGCGGGCTGGGTTCCTACGGCCTCTACGGTTACGGTGCCGACGCCATTCGGAACACCGCAGCTGAGCTCAGGAAGGCAACGGCGAAACCGTTCGCCCTCAACCTCTGGATTCCCACCGGCGACGAAGCCACCTCACTCCCCCAAGCGGACTTCGACCACTACCTCGAAACCCTGAAGCCGTACTTTGACGAACTGGGCCTGCCGCTTCCGCACATGCCGGACCGCTACCTGCCCAATTACGAAGAACAGGTGGAGGCAAGCCTGGAGGCGGGTCCCGCCGTCGTCAGCTTTGTCTTCGGTGTGCCCGCGCCGGAACTGGTGGAGGAGGCTCACCGGCGTGGAATAGTCCTGGTGGGCACCGCCACGACCGTCGCGGAAGCCATCGCCCTGGAAACCGGTGGCGTGGATGCTGTAGTCGCCAGCGGCATGGAGTCCGGCGGGCACCGCGTCTCGTTCCTGAAGCCCGCGGAGGAGTCCCTGATCGGAACCTTTGCATTGGTTCCGCAGGTGGTTGACGCCGTCGACATTCCAGTCATCGCTGCCGGCGGCATTGCAGACCGCCGCGGCTACGCTGCTGCACGAGCCCTCGGCGCCGACGCGGTCCAGGTGGGCTCGGCGTTCCTGGCCACCCGCGAATCCGCGGCTGTGCCTGAATACCGGGCCATCCTCCACAGCCCGGCCGCGCGGGAAACAGTGCTGACAAGGGCACTCAGCGGACGGCTTGCCCGCGGGATCCCCAACCGCATCATCGCCGAACTGTCAGCGGCCAAACTGTCAGAGGCCAAACTGGCGGCGGGTGGACTCTCGGAAGCCGGAATAGCCCCGTTCCCCGTCCAGAACTGGCTCACCGGCCGCTTCCGCCCACAGGCAGCCGCCCTGGGAAACACGGAGCTTATGTCACTGTGGGCGGGGCAGGCCACACCGCTGATCCGGCATGACTCCGCCGCTGATGTCCTGGCGGAACTGCTCGCCGGCAGTCCGGCTTTGTAAGCTCGATACATCCGCGGTTATCCCAGCCATCGAATGTGGGACGATCGCCCGTTGACACCGGAGGCACTCCTTGACCAAAAAGACCGGCAAATCGAAGAGCAAGAACAAGGACCGGCGGCACCTGAAGGCTGTTCCGTCGGCGCCCAAGATGCCGTTGCAGCTGGTCCTGAACCATCGGGCAATTGACTCGATGGCTGTCGATTTCATTCAATGGAACGCGGCTGAAGCCCCTGACCCTGCCGATGCGTTCGAGTGCCTCGAACTGGTCAAGCTCTTCCTCACGGCGCAGCACACCATCAACGGTTCGAGTTCGGCCACCGCAATCGACAGTGACGGCGTGGAGCAGGCGGCCGGAGCAATTGCGGTGTCGTTGGACCCCGATGAAATGGATGAGGTCTTCGACAACATCTACTTCGCACTGCACTCCTACATCCATTTCCTGAAGGCGACCGGCCGCTGGAGCGGCACGGACGCCGCCTACGAGGAACTCCATGCTGCGCTGGGAAACGGTATCACCGCAGCTGTCCCGCAATTGCCGGTTATCCAGGTACCTGACCTCAGCGACGACCACCAGGAGGCTGCGTTCAATGCCATGCCGCTGATCCAGCATGCCACCTCCCTGCTGGACTGGATCGGAACCGGCAAGGAAATCACCAGCACGGGTGCCCTGCGGCTTAAGGACATCGAGCCGGCAGCCGCAGCCGTAGGAGTACATGCCTGTGGAAAGCGGGCCGCGAGTCGGACCCTCCCACTTTTCGATCTGGAAACTGCCGAGAGCCGGCCCAAAACGTTGCTGGAAGTTGGAACCATGCACGACGTGCCTGTGCTCCGAGACATCTGGTCAGCTCTGGTGGGGGCAAACCTGATCACGCTCGGATCCACCAAAGCCATTCCCGGCCCGGAAGTGGCCGCCTGGAACAGCACGAGGATCGAGGAACGGCTGGACATCCGCCGGATGCTGTCGGTGGTCCTTTTGGTCGGAGTGCTCACCGACGAGGACCAGGTGTGGGACCAGGAAGCGGTAGCCGGGACACTGCTGGCCGTCCTCACCTATGGCACCACCGATGAACCGATGCCCGTGGCGGAACTCGAACGGATGGCGTCGCCGGACCTTGAGGGCGCCTTGCTTCAGGACGTAGACCTTGAAGACACGAAACTCGAAGAAACGGGCCTCGAAGAGGTCTACGCGTCGCTCGCGGCCCTGCAGGCACAGCAGAAGCTGACCCTTCTCGCCGAACTCGGATTGGTGGAGGCGGCGACCGATTACCGCGTTCCCCCGGTGGCCATCCAGTGCCTCGACCTGGCCATGGGTTTCTTCAACTTGGCAGACGAGCCATCCGAAACGACAGAATCTCCATCGAACGTGATCGCGCTGCACCGCCCGTCACACACCGGTGGCCCGCCCAAAGGCCGCTAGAATCTGAACGTCGCCGAAGAACACTGGAAGAACGCGACTGAAGCCCGTCACCGGCGACCGCAATAAGGAGGATCCGTGCGCACCAACCACGCCCGGCCACCC
Organism: Pseudarthrobacter raffinosi; assembly: GCF_023913835.1. Classification (NCBI taxonomy): domain Bacteria; kingdom Bacillati; phylum Actinomycetota; class Actinomycetes; order Micrococcales; family Micrococcaceae; genus Pseudarthrobacter; species Pseudarthrobacter raffinosi. The sequence continues at coordinate 42,161 of NZ_JAMXBG010000006.1, forward strand.
TTCCATTTCCTTCGCGCCGCCTCCCTGTCCACGGGAATCCTGACACTTGCCGCAGGCGCCCACGTCGCCGGCGGCGGCGACCTTCCCGCCCCAGGCATCCTGCTGGCCGTGCTCGCACTGACAGTCCTGGCAGCCACCACGGCCACGAGGCTGCGACTCAATTTTCCAGCCATGCTCACTGTCCTCGGCGCGGGACAGTTCATCCTGCACGAAGCCTTCACGGTCTTCAGTTCGTCGGGTACCGCTGTAAGCGCTGCCGCCTCCGGGCTCCATAACGCCCACCTCGCCGGCGCCGCCGCGCCCGTCATCGCTGCCACCGGACACGTCCACGATGCCGGATCAGCGGGCATCCTGATGCTCCTGACCCACGCACTCGCCACCGGCGCGTGCGCCCTCCTGCTTGCCAAGGGTGAAGCCGCGCTGTGGGCTCTGGCCGCGTGGCTGAGGCCCCTCGTCCGGCTCCCCGAAGCAGTAACACCCGACGCCGGCACACCGCGTGCGGTGACTGCCCCACCGGCGGTTCTCCCCCTCCGCCCCTGGCGGAACCTCAGGCAACACAGCCGACGCGGCCCGCCTTCCGCCGTCGTACTTTCCTGACTACGCCCGCACCGCACTTCCGCAGGCCGCGGGCCCCATCCCGTACTTCCGCACGCCCCCATCCGGCGTGCGTCCGAAAGGCAACCCCATGACCACCACATTCCTTCGCCGCACCCTCACCGCAGTGGCAGCCACCGGCGGCGCAGCCGTCCTGATCCTGACCGCAGCAGCAGGCGCGTCCGCCCACGTCGGCGTCAAGCCGGACAAGACCGACGCCAACTCGTACGCCCTCCTGACCTTCGGCATCCCGCACGGCTGCGAGGAGTCCGGCACCACGAAAGTGGCCATCACCCTGCCGGCCGAACTCAACGACGCCCAGCCCACGGTGAACCCCAACTGGACCGTGGAAAAGGTGACCGAACAGCTCGCCGAGCCCAAGAAACTGGCCGACGGCTCCTCCATCACCAAACGCACCAGCCAGATTGTGTACACGGCCAAAACTCCGCTGGCCCATGAACTGCGCGATGCCCTGGTGCTGTCGGTCAAGCTGCCCGACGCGGCAGGCTCCACGCTCTACTTCCCCACGCTGCAGTCGTGCGAAACGGGACAGACCGACTGGTCGGAGATCGCCAAGGACGGGCAGGACCCGCACTCCCTGAAGGCCCCGGCACCGTCCATCACCATCACCGAGCCGGCCAGCGCGGACGGCCACGGCGCTGCTTCCGCGGCGCACACCACCGAAACCCCGGCCACCGAACAGGCAGCCGCCGTGACTGACAGCGGCGCGGACGCCCGCAGCTGGGCTGGGCTTGCCGCCGGCCTCGGCGGCCTCGCCCTGGGCGGGGTGGCCTTCGCGCGCAGCGGCTCGAAGCGCCGGCAGGAATCCGCCACGTAACATCGCGGGATTTGATGTCCGGATGATCACGATCCGGGCATCAAATCGTCCTGCCTGCCCGTGGCATCGTTGACTCCCGTCGCAGCAGCAACAAAGGTGGTGCCATGACGTCTCAGCGCATTGCACAAGGGTTTGTTATTACGACGGCGGTCGCGGCGGCGGCGCTGATGCTCACCGCCTGCGGACAGAGCCAGCCGCAGGCGCAGGGGACGACGACGCCGGTGACGAACTCCGCCAGCCCGTCCAGCACTCCGTCATCTCCGGGCGCGTCCGCGTCGCCGTCGGCGACCAACACCCAGGCCGGTCCCGCGCTCTGCAAAGCGGCCACACTGTCGGCGGCTACCGATGCGTCCGGCGGCGGCGCGGCGGGCAGCGTCTACATGAAGCTGAACCTCACGAATACGGGAACGGCGCCCTGCCTGCTCAAGGGCTACCCGGGGGTGTCACTGACCGCCAACGCCGACGGTGCACCGATTGGTGCGGCGGCAACCCGCGACGAATCCACCCCCGTCGCGGACGTCCTGCTGGCGCCCGGCCAGACCGGAACCACTGTCCTCCGCTACACCCAGGCCGCGAACTACAGCGACTGCACGCTGACGGACGCGGCCGGTTACCGCATCTACCCGCCCGAAGACACAGCGTCGTTGTTCCTGCCCCAGCCCACCAGCGCGTGCACTAATGCGAACATCGCCCTCCTGAGCGTCGGAGCCTTCCAGCCTGCCTGAAAATGTGGGAAGGATTCGGTCCGCTGCCAGGTTAATTCGCCGGCTGCAGATGGGTCCGGAGTTCCTCGAGTGTCGGCGGATTTGCGCCGGGCCGCCGCACCGTGATGGCGGCCGCCATCGCAGCTGTGCGTCCTACTTGCTCAAGAACAGCGGGTGCCAAGCCATCGGGTCCCGCAGGCGAGGAGTCCCAGGATCAGGGCTGCCATATACGAGTCCCCGGCGCCAATCGTGCCAGCGACCCGGGAGGCCTCTGCCGGGATGCTGGTGTGCCGTGACCGCGAATTCTTCAGTCAGGCGAAGAACTGCGTGACGTTCAGGTTGTTTACGGTGGCTGTGCCACCGATGGAATAGAGCGCGAGGTCGGTACTGGTGGGTGCCGGGAAGATCAGCTCGGTCATGGTGACCTGGCCGTCCTGGGCGAAGACCTCAACGGAGCAGCGGTCCACAAAGATGGTGAGCTTGTAGTCACCGTCGATAGCCCGGATAGCGGCGGAGTCGATGGAGGCGAAAGTTTCGTGGAAACCTGTCTGCCCGGAATCGCGCCGGTCAACGACGAGGGTGCCTTCAACGGGTCTGATGCCGATGCGGGTTCCCTGGCCGCCGTTGCCGCGGACCACAAGCCCGAATTCCGTGGCGCTTCCGGGCCTCAGGGTGACATCGATGCGCTGGACGCTGCCCGCTGCACCATCAAGGATGTGTGTACCGTCGGCGATTTCCATATGCGCAAGCCTGAACGCCCGGGCAGGGTCGGAAATCGAGGCGAAATCTCCGGTGGCCTCTTGAATCAGTCGCGCATTTCCGTCAATGGTGCGGAGGGATACTTCGCGGGCCAGCGTCATGGGGCTGCGCCAGGGCGAGGTGGGGATCTGATTCGCGTATTCCCAGTTGTTCATCCAGGCGATCATGAGGCGGCGGCTGTCGGGGGCATCACTGAAGGAGACTGCGGCGTAGTAGTCCCGTCCCCAGTCCAGCCACTGGTACTCGCCCAACCGGTCCGGGTCCTGGAGTCCTTCGGTCACGGTGGTGGCCGAGGTGAACGTGGTCCCGTCGAAGTCACCTACAAAGTACTGTCCGGCGGAGCCGTTGTTGGGTCCGCCGGGGTTGAGGTTCACGGTGAGGACCCACTGAACGTTCTCTGGGTCGCCGTCGACGGGGAGGGGGAAGAGATCAGGGCATTCCCAGACGCCTCCGGTGGCGTTAGCCGGGCCGAAGGTGCTCAGCATCTCCCAGCTCTTCAGGTCCTCGGACTTGTAGAGCACCACTTGGAAGTCCTTGGCTTCCACGGCGACCATGACCCAGTAACTGCCGGCACCGCCGTCGTACCTTATGACCTTCGGGTCGCGGAACTCGGCGGATCCGCGGTTCAGTACGGGGTTGGCGGTGTGTTTGGTCCAGGTGTGGCCGCCGTCGCGGCTGTAGGCGAGGGACTGGGCCTGGAGGCCTTCGTGCGCGGAGCCGGGTTTGAAGGCGCTGGTGTAGACGGCGACCAGGGGCGGAGCCGAGTCGGTCCCGAATCCGCTGGTGTTGTCCCGGTCGAAGACGATGCTGCCGGAGAAGATGTCTTCTTCCTCGTCACAGGAGATGGCGACGGGGTGTTCGGTCCAGGTGGTCAGGTCCGGGGAGGTGGCGTGTCCCCAGGACATGTTGCCCCAGACGTTATCCAGCGGGTTGGTCTGGTAGTAGAGGTGGAAGACGCCGTCGTGGTGGATGAGGCCGTTGGGGTCATTGAGCCACGTGTTCCGGGCGGCGTAGTGCAGGGCCGGGCGGAAGGTGTCGGCCGTGGTGGCGGTCGCGGCAGTCATGAAGGTGAGGTCTCGTTTCTGTGCAGGTCTGCGGAGAACCCTTGTCCGCAGGGTTCCCTGAACGTGGGGTGGGCCGGTTTGCGCCGGCCCACCCGGCTTCTCGGAGCTAGGAGTTCTTTTTGTAGCGGTCGTAGGCCTGCTGGTAGACCTCGATCATTTTGTCGATGCCGACGTTTTTGAGCTGGGTGACGTAGCCGTCCCATTCCTGCTCGATGCCGCCGGAGACGATCCACTTGGCGACGTTCTGCTTGACCAGCGAGGTGGTGTCCGTCTGGATGGTGCTGATCTGCTGCAGTTCTTCGTTGGAGAGGGCCACCGGGGGGTAGCCGTCGTTGCCGGCGAAGGGCTTGTAAAATTCGTTGACGACCTTCTGGCGTTCAGCGGCACGCGGTTCGGGAGCGACGACGGTTGTGAAGTTCTCTGCGGTGTTCGCCTTCGGGCCGCCCGGGGCGACCTTTTGGCGTCGTTCGCCTTCGCTGGTTCCGGCCGGGGCGGGGATCTGGGTCAGGAGGCCGCTGGCGTCCTTCTGGAGGGTTTCACCGACGGGTCCCCAGTTCGCTTGGGCGGACTGGATGGGGTCGTAGAGGTTGTCGGCCCAGCGCATGGTCGCGGCCGGGTATTTGTTGGTCCGGGTGATGGCGAAGGCGCCGCGGGCGATTTCCTGGTTGTTGGACTGGCTGGCGATCCGTTTGCCGTCCACGCCTTCAAGCACGGGGACGATGGAGTAGTTGTTGGCGCGGTCAGCGCCGACCATTTCGGGGATTTCCCACCAGACAAAGGAGCCGAGGTTTTCCGTGGCGGACTTGCCCTTGGCCAGGTAGGCCTTGTCGTCCTGGGAGAAGGATTCGGGGTCGATCAACCCTTCCTTGTACCACTCGTGCAGGGTCTGGATGGCCTTCTTGTAGCCGTCCTGCGTGGCGGTGAAGATGACTTTATCGTCCTTGACGATGCGGTGGTCCATGTTGTCCGGCACTCCGCCAAGGGCCGCGATGAGGTCAACGATGTCGCCGGTCCAACCGCCGGGCCTGAAGCTCAGCGGGAGGGTCCTGCCGGTCCCGGACGCGTCCTGGGTCTTGAAGGCCAGCAGGGCGTCGTGGAACTCGTCGATGGTCTTCGGCATCGGGATGTTGAGCTTTTGCAGCCAGGAAGTGTTGATGATCAGTTCATTGGGGAACTGGACCAGGCCGAGTTCTTCCACCGATGGAAGGGAATAGATGTGCCCGTCCGAGGAGGTGATGGCTGCCTTGATGTCCGGCCGTTCGGAGAGCAGCTTGGAGAGGTTGGGTGCGTTCTTTTCGATCAGGCCCTCGAGTGGGATGAGGGTGCCGCTGGCGGAGTAGGTGGCGATTTCGGCGTCGGTCAGGCCGGTGTTGAAGAAGGCGTCGGGCAGGTCCCCGCTGGCGAGGATGAGGTTCTTTTTTTCCTGGAAGACCGTTTCGGGCAGGTTTTCCCAGTTGATGTGGATATTGGTGGTTTTTTCCCATTCCTGCACCACGGTCATGGTGTTGTAGTCCGGCGCCAGGGCGGTCTTGGTGCCGGAGAATGTCAGGTCGAGTTGCTTGCTGACGATCGGGAAGCCTGTTTGCTGGAAGCCGAACTCGGCGGAGGCGTCTTTGATCTCCGTGGTGCCGGAGCCTCCGCCGGAGCAGGCGGTGAACATCAATGTTCCGGCCAGGACGGCGCCGAGGGCGGCGTATTTACGGCTGAGTGACATGGTCATTCCTATTCTGAGGTGGGTTCTTGCGGTGGGTGTGCTGCCGTCCGACGGCGGTTGCCAGGGCGGTCGATGCGGGGAGGTGCTATTTGACGGCGCCGATCATGGCGCCCTTGGTGAAGTGCTTCTGCATGAATGGCAGGGCAATCATGAGTGGCAGGCTCGAGACGACGATCATGGCGTATTTGGTGAGCTCTGCGATCCGTTGCGCGGCGGCATAGGATTCGATGTCCCCGCCGGTGGTTCCGGTGGAGGAGACGTCTGACTGGATGAGGATGTTGCGCAGGACGAGCTGCAGCGGGTATTTGGAGTCGTCGTTGAGGAAGATCAGTGCGTCGAAGAACGAGTTCCACTGGGCCACGACGTGGATCATGATCATGAGCATGATCAGCGGTTTGGACAGTGGGAGCACCATTTTGAAGAAGAATTTGAAGTCGGTTGCCCCGTCCATCTGGGCGGCTTCGCGTAGCTCGTTCGGAATGGTGTGCTCGAAGAAGGACCTGGCGATGATGAGATTCCAGACGCCGACCGCGCCGGGAAGGACCACTGCCCAGACGGTGTCCAGCATGCCCAGGTCGCGGACCACCAGATACTTGGTGATGAGGCCGCCGTCGAAGAACATCGTGATGACGAACAGGAGCATCAGGATCTTCCGGCCCGGCATGTCCTTGCGGGACAGGGCGTAGGCGCCGCACAGGATGGTGCTGACGCTGACGGCGGTACCGAGCACGGTATAGATGACGGTATTGCCCAGGCCATTCCAGATCCGGCTATCGGCGAAGATCCGTTCGTAGCCTTCGGTAGTCATACCGGAAGGAAACAGCCAGACCTTACCTTCGTAGACGGCATTCGGGTCGCTGATGGAGGCGATCACGATGAAGTACAGCGGGTACACCACGGCCAGGATGGACAGCATCAGGACAGCTGTGGCGGCGATACTGAAGGCGCGGTCGCCGTATTTGTCGCGCAGGGTCCGCTGGGGGCGGCCCTGGTTGATGGTCCGGCTCGGGGTGTCGGTTGTGCGGGGGTTGGTTGTCAGAGACATTTCGGCATCACCACAGGGTCGCTTGGTTGGCCCGCCGCGCAATCGTGTTGAAGACGAGCAACAGCGCCAGGTTGAGGAGGGAGTTGAACAGGCCGATGGCGGCCGAATAGCTGAACTGCGCCTGCTGCAGGCCCGCATGATAGACGTAGGTCTGGATGACCTCCGAGGTCGAGATATTCAGGGGCGTCTGCATCAGCAGTGCCTTCTCGAAGCCGACGTTGAGCAGGTTGCCGATGGCCAGAATGAACAGGATGGTCACCACCGGCATGATGCCAGGGAGGTCGATGTGCCGGATACGCTGCAGCTTGGAGGCACCGTCCACCTTGGCCGCGTCATGAAGCGCCGGGTCGATGGCCGCCAGCGCCGCCAGGTACACGATCATCGAGAAGCCGGCGTTCTGCCAAACATCAGAGATCACGTAGATGGGTCGGAACCACTCCGCCGAACCCATAAAGAAGATTGGCTCACCGCCGCCCAGTTGGATGGCGTTGTTCACCAGCCCCGACCGTGGGGAGAGGACCACGAACATGATGCCCACCACCACCACGGTGGAGATGAACGCGGGCGAATACAGCACCGTCTGGGTGAACTTCTTGAACTTCTCGCTCTGGAGCTGGTTGACCAGCAAAGCCAGGATGATCGGAATGGGGAAGGCAAGCAGCAGGCCCAGGACGGCGATCCACAAGGTGTTACCGACCACTTGCCCGAACTGGTAGGAGTTCACGAACCTGATGAAGTGGGTCAGGCCCACCCAGGGGCTGTCAGTGAACCCGTCCACCGGGTTGTAGTTCTTGAACGCGATCTGCACGCCGTACATCGGCCAGTATTTGAAGACCAGGATGTAGATGATCGCCGGGGTTAGTAATACGTATAACTGCCAGGCACGGGAAATCCTCTTCAGGCGGAGCGAAAGAGAATTTTTTCGTTGCGGCAACGGCGCCGCAACCGGACGCCCGCGTCGGGCCGGGATGGTGCGGCTCATGGCATCTCCTTAGGGTGGGTCACTGAGTTCCGTTCGATCAGAGGGCAGTCCATGAGCTCGACCCGGCCATCGGGTTCCGCGTCCTGGAGGATCAGGTCAACCGCGCGCCGGCCCATGGCGACGAACGGCAATTCAAAAGTGGTCAGTCCGGGGCGAAGAAACGGCGCCAGAGTCGCCTGATTATCGAACCCCACGATCGAGACGTCCCCGGGGATTGAGAGCCGCAGGTCCGAGACGGCCTGGTAGGCGCCCCAGGCGCCACGGTCATTCGCGCAGAAAATCGCGGTGGGCGGGTTGCTGGAGGTCAGCAGCTCCATCGCGTACTTGTAGCCATGTTCCTCACCGCCTTGACCGAAACGGACCAGCGACGGATCAACGTCCAGCCCCGCTTCCTCAAGTGCCGCGCAGTAGCCCTCGTAGCGGCCGACGGCGGCAGGAAGACCGCTTTCCAGGGTTTCGATATTGATCATCCCCACCCTGGTGTGGCCTGCCTCGAGCAGTCGACTCGTGGCCGCATACCCGCCTTTGACCTCGTCCGGGGCGACACTCGGGACCCGACCGACCCTGTCTTGCGAATTCAGCACTACGGACCTGACGCCCGCCAGGGCCTCCGGAACTTCCAGCCGGCGGTGATACATGGCGGCGTAGACCACGCCGGCAACCTTATAAGAGAGCATGGTGTCCAAGGAAGCGGCCTCGAGCTGCCTGTCACCACCGGTGTTTACCGAGAGCAGGAGGAGCCCGTCCTCCCATGCCCGCTGCTGCGCGCCTTCGATGATGGCGCCCGCAAAAGGAGTGGTGGCCACGGAATCGCCGATGAAACCGATCATGCCGGCCACGCCCTCGCGAAGAACTTTAGCGTGGGCGTTCGTGCGGTAGCCGAGCCGGTTCACGGCGTCCCGAACACGCTTACGCGTATCCTCGGAGAAACGCGACCCGGAGGCCGAATTCAGCACCAATGACACGGTGGCCTGTGAAACACCGGCAGCAGCAGCGACGTCGTGCATTGTCGGTCCTGACTTTGGCCGTGATCCAGCCATGATGGGCACCTCCTCGGGCCAGTTGGTTTTGTGGGTTATTCGTATAACTTCGGTCAACTGTAGCGTGCATCACATCGGGCGTCAACAGATGATCCGCATCGCTCTGGGCTCTGGGCCTGACAGACGCTGATAAGTACACTTAGCTTCCATGACGTCGCTCTGGTTGGACCGCGGGCAATCATTCAGCTCTGACCCGTTCGAGGCAGGGAGCCGCTACGACACCGTGGTGGCGGGGGCCGGTCTGACGGGGCTGGTAACCGCACTGTTGCTGGCCAGGTCGGGGCAGCGCGTCCAGGTCCTGGAGGCCAGATTTCCCGGGGCCGTGACCACCGGAAACACAACGGCGAAAGTCAGCCTGCTGCAGGGGACCGTCCTGTCTGCCCTGGCCAGACAGTACGCGCAGAAGCAGGTTGGGGCCTACGTTGAGGCCAACCGGGAAGGGCAGTCGTGGCTGCTCCGCTACCTCGACGAACACCACGTGCCGTATCAGCGCCGGGATGCCTACACCTACGCCACCACTGCCCAAGGGACCGAGCGCCTGCTTGAGGACCTCGGCGCCGCGACCACCGCCGGCCTGGACGTGGAGTACGTGCGCGATGCACGCCTCCCCTTCCCCATCCAAGGCGCCCTCCTGCTGACCGATCAGGCCCAGATCAACCCTATGGACGTCCTGGATGCCTTGCTCAGGGACGTCCGTGCCCGCGGCGGGAGCGTAGTAGGCAGGACCCGGCTGCGGAATGTCTCCGGGAGCGGACCACTAATTGTCCACACAGACCAGGGCACCGTCACCGCCAACAACGTCGTTCTCGCCACCGGAATCCCCGTCCTCGACCGCGGACTCTACTTCACCAAACTCAAACCCCTACGCTCCTACGCCGCGGCCCTGGAGCTGCCTGCCGGGGTCACCGCGCCGCCCGGAATGTACCTCTCCGCCGAGGAACCCACCCACTCCTTGCGGGATTATGAGGCTGACGGCCGTCAGTTCCTGCTTGTGGGCGGGCACGGGCATCAGGTGGGGCGGACTGAATCGGAAAAGTCCCATCTGTCGGGACTGCTCGACTGGGCTACCGGACACTTCCCGGGTGCGGTAACCACCCACACGTGGTCGGCCCAGGACTACCAGGCCACCAACCTCATGCCCTTCTTTGGCAAACTGCCACGGGGCCGGGGCCACATCTTCTTCGGCACCGGTTACAACAAGTGGGGCATGACCAACGCGGTGGCCGCCGCCCTTGGCATCTCCGCGGACATCCTCGGCGGCAGCCTCCGCTGGGCCAACACGATCCATCACCGCGTGACGTCTCCGGGCGGGGCGCTGACCGCCGTCGCCGTCAACGCGGGCGTGGCTGCGCGGCTGGCCACCGACTGGGGGAAGCTGGCGGTTGGCAAGTCGGTGAGTGGCAGGCCGGTGGTTGAGCCTGCCGAAACCGCGGTTCCGGAGGCAACTGCCGGAGGTCCCGTACCGGCCGACGACGGCGGGCGGGTATATCGCGACGGCGCCCGGCCCACGGCGGTCTCCACTGTGGACGGCACCACCTGCAGGGTCTCCGCCGTCTGCACGCATCTGGGCGGGATCGTGCACTGGAACGACAGCGAACTGACCTGGGACTGCCCGCTGCACGGCTCGCGCTTCAGCCCGGACGGCAAGCTCCTCGAAGGACCCGCCACCAAGGATCTTCCGAGGCTTGAGCAGCGTTGATCCACGCCTCCAACGCTGCCGGCAATACTGTCGGTGGGGTAGGGCATGATGGAGGAATGCAGGAGGATCAGCCAGCGGAAGCGGGCCACGCAGCCCGCCCGGCCGGGCGCAAAGAGGAACCCATGGGCCGTTTCAGCCGGCCCACGCGGGACTGGTTCCTTGGCGCGTTTGCGGAGCCCACCCCTGCCCAGACCGGCGCCTGGAACGCCATCTCGTCCGGCTCGCACGCACTGGTGGTGGCACCCACCGGTTCAGGAAAGACGCTCGCGGCGTTCCTCTGGGCCCTGGATCGTTTGCTCGTTGAGGCCCCTTCCCCTGCTCCGGAACTGGGTGACCCTGAATTGCCGGGCGTGGATGCTGTATCGGTCAAAGGGCCGGTGAAAGGGCAGGCCAAAGGACGACGCCCCCGCCCGCCCAAACGCAAGACCCGCGTCCTGTACATCTCGCCGCTGAAAGCCCTCGGTGTGGACGTGGAACGCAACCTCCGCTCGCCGCTGATCGGGATCACCCAGACTGCCAAGCGGCTGGGACTTCCAGCGCCCCTGATCACCGTGGGGGTCCGGTCCGGTGACACCACGACGGCGGACCGTCGCGCGCTGCTCAGCAACCCGCCGGACATCCTCATCACCACGCCGGAATCGCTGTTCCTGATGCTCACCTCCAGGGCGCGCGAGACCCTCACCGAGGTGGACACAATCATCGTTGACGAGGTCCACGCCGTGGCTGGAACCAAGCGTGGCGCGCACCTGGCGGTCTCCCTGGAACGGCTGGATGCGCTGCTGTCCAAGCCCGCCCAGCGGATCGGCCTCTCCGCCACGGTGGAGCCGCGCGAGTTGGTGGCCCAGTTCCTGGCCGGTGCTGCGCCGGTGGAAATCGTGGCCCCGCCGTCACGGAAAAACTGGGACCTCACCGTATCCGTCCCCGTGGAGGACATGTCCGACCTCCCGGGCGCCGCGGGCGCCTTCGACTCCGGTCCGGCATCCGGGCTGCAGCCCCAGGCCTCGATCTGGCCCCATGTGGAGGAAAAGATCGTTGACCTGGTGCTGGCCAACCAGTCCACCATCGTCTTCGCCAACTCCCGTCGCCTGGCTGAACGGCTCACGGCGCGGCTCAACGAGATCTACGCCGAACGGCAACTGATCGCGGTCGGCGGCGGCTGGGACTCGCCTGATGCTGGTGCCGCAGATCCAGGTTTTCCGTCCGGCGACGGGGCATTCAGTCCTGCTTTCAGTCCTGCCTCCACTCCTGCGTCCACCGCGACGCCGGCCCACATGATGGCGCAGGCCGGCAGCACGGCGGGAGCCGATCCTTTGCTGGCCCGAGCCCACCACGGTTCCGTTTCCAAGGACCAACGGGCACTCATTGAGGATGATCTCAAGTCCGGCCGGCTGCGCTGCGTCGTGGCCACTTCGTCCTTGGAACTCGGCATCGACATGGGCGCTGTGGACCTCGTGGTGCAGGTGGAATCACCGCCGTCGGTGGCCAGCGGACTCCAACGCGTGGGCCGCGCCGGGCACCAGGTAGGGGAAATTTCGCAGGGAGTGCTGTTTCCCAAGCACCGGGCAGACCTGGTGCACACGGCCATCACCGTGGAGCGGATGCTCGAAGGGAAGATCGAGCGGCTCTTTGTCCCGGCCAATCCGTTGGACATCCTGGCCCAGCAGACCGTCGCGGCCACCGCCCTGGGCAGCATCGATGTGGAGGAATGGTTCGCCACTGTCCGGCGGTCCGCCCCGTTCGCGTCCCTCCCCCGGTCCGCCTACGAAGCAACCCTTGACCTGCTGGCCGGCCGATATCCGTCCGATGAATTCGCCGAATTGCGTCCCCGGATTATCTGGGACCGGAACGCCGGCACCATCGAAGGCAGGCCCGGGGCCCAACGGCTTGCCGTCACATCCGGCGGCACCATCCCGGACCGCGGCCTCTTCGGTGTGTACATCATCGGCACCGAGGTGGAAGGCTCCGGTGCACCGGGCGCTGATGGCAAACCCGCCGCGTCCCCTGCCAAGGGCGGCCGCCGCGTCGGTGAGCTGGACGAGGAGATGGTCTACGAGTCCCGGGTGGGTGACATCTTTGCGTTGGGCGCCACCAGCTGGAAGATCGAGGACATCACTCATGACCGCGTCTTGGTCTCCCCCGCCTTCGGCCAGCCGGGCAAACTTCCCTTCTGGAAGGGGGACTCACTGGGGCGGCCCGTTGACCTGGGCCGTGCCCTGGGCGCCTTCGTGCGTGAGCTGTCCGCGTCCGACGTCGGCCCTGCCACCGCACGCTGCAAGGCCAGCGGCCTGGATGAATTCGCCGCAAACAACCTGATCCAGTACCTCAGTGAACAGAAGCTGGCCACCGAGGTGGTCCCCTGCGACACCACGCTGGTGGTGGAACGCTTCCATGACGAACTGGGCGATTGGCGGGTGATCCTGCACAGCCCCTTCGGGATGCCGGTGCACGCTCCCTGGGCACTCGCCGTCGGGCAGCGCCTCCACCAGCGGTACGGCCTGGACGGCTCTGCCATGGCGGCGGACGACGGCATCGTGCTGCGGGTCCCCATGATGGAGGACGAGCCGCCCGGCGCCGAGCTGTTCCTGTTTGACCCCGAAGAACTGGAGCAAATTGTCACCGCAGAGGTGGGCGGCAGTGCGCTGTTTGCCTCCCGCTTCCGGGAGTGTGCGGCGCGTGCCCTGCTCCTTCCGCGGCAAACCCCCGGCAAGCGGCAGCCGCTCTGGCAACAGCGCCAGCGGTCGGCGCAGCTGCTCGACGTCGCTCGGAAATACCCCACGTTCCCCATCGTGCTGGAGACCGTCCGCGAATGCCTCCAGGACGTGTACGACCTCCCGGCCCTGAAGGACATTGCGGCCTCGGTGGAACGACGCGAACTCAGGATCGTGCAGACCACCACACAGCAGCCCTCACCGTTCGCCAAGTCCCTGCTGTTCGGGTACGTGGCCCAGTTCCTGTATGAAGGCGACTCGCCCCTGGCCGAGCGCCGGGCCGCGGCCCTGGCCCTGGACTCGACGCTCCTGAACGAGCTGCTCGGCCGCGTTGAGCTCCGTGAACTGCTCGACGCGAAAGTCATCGAGGCCACCGAGCTTGAACTCCAGCGCCTTGCGCCGGACCGCCGGGCCCGCGGCATGGAAGGCGTCGCCGATCTTCTCAGGTTGCTGGGTCCGCTGACGCCGGAAGAGGTCGCCGCCCGCCTGGAGGCTCCGCCTGTCGAAACCCCGGAAGCCGATCCGGGGGTTGAGCCATCGCCGGGGGTTGAGCCTGTCGAAACCCCGCATGCCGACACTCCTCTGGCCACGACGCACCTGACCACACTGCTGCGGGCCAACCGGGCCATAAGAGTCAACATCGGCGGTGCCGAGCGCTACGCTGCCGTCGAGGATGCCGCCCGGCTCCGTGATGCCATCGGCGTTCCGCTGCCCATGGGCGTTCCCCTTGCCTTCATCGAACCGGTGGCAGACCCCTTGGGCGACTTGGTTTCCCGGTACGCCCGCACGCACGGACCCTTCACGTCGACGGAAGCCGCGGCCCGGTTGGGGCTTGGCGTCGCCGTGGTCAACACCGCATTGAAACGGCTCGCCGCGGACGGTCGCGTGGTAGAAGGCGAGTTCCGGCCGCACGCCGCCCCGCCGGAACAGGCGGCCAACTATGGGCCATCGGACGACACACCAGTTGAGGATGTCCAAACGGCTCAACCGCTCCCGGAAGGATCCATGCAGACGCACCTGCCCGCGCCCACCACCAGCGAATGGTGCGACGCCGAAGTGCTCCGCAAGCTCCGGCGTCGTTCGCTCGCAGCCCTGCGCGCCGAAGTGGAACCGGTGGACGCCGCCGCCTATGGGCGTTTCCTGCCGGCCTGGCAGCATGTCCGTACGCCGGGAGCCGGGCGCGGGCAGCCGTCCTTGCGGGGGCTGGACGGAATTGTCACCGCGATCGACCAGCTGTCCGGCGTGCCGGTACCTGCTTCGGCGTGGGAGCCGCTGGTCCTGGCCAGCAGGGTTTCGAACTACCAGCCCGCCATGTTGGACGAGCTCATGGCCGCCGGTGAGGTCCTCTGGTCCGGGGCGGGAGCGCTGCCTGGAAACGACGGCTGGGTCAGCCTCCACCTGGCCGATTCCGCCGAACTGACGCTGAATCCCGCCGTCGAATATGAACCCGGAGACGCGCAGCAACGCCTGCTTGACCACTTGAGGAACAACGGCGGCGGTTATTTCTTCCGCCAGCTGAAGGACGTGGCCGGTGGCATGGACGCGGTGCTCAGCGACCAGGAAGTGGTGTCCGCGCTGTGGGATCTGGCGTGGGCGGGCCGCATAACCGGAGATACCTTCGCCCCGGTCCGCGCCCTCATCGCCGGCGGCCACACGGCGCACCGCCAAGTGGCCCGCTCGCCCCGCGCCCGTGCCCCCAGGCTGAGCAGGCTCGGCCGCTCGCACGGTACCGGCCTTCTGGGATCGCCCGGGCTGGGCTCACCTGCGCTGGGCGGCGGACGGTACGGCTCATTGTCGGGCACTGCGGCAACACCCCCGCTGGCCGCGGGTCGTTGGTCTGCCCTGCCCTCGCCCGAGCTGGACGCCACCATCCACGCCCGGGCCACGGCTGAACTGTTGCTGGACCGGTATGGCGTGGTGACCCGGGGATCGGTCATGGCGGAGCAGATCCTGGGCGGGTTCGGCCTGATGTACAAGGTGCTGGCCCGGCTGGAGGAGGCCGGACGCTGCCGTCGTGGGTACTTCATCGAGCACCTCGGGGCCGCCCAGTTCGCTGTCCCCGCAACCGTGGACCGGCTGCGCTCCTATTCCGAGGACACTCAGCTGGCAAAGCCCGAGCCAATGGCACTGGCCCTTGCGGCCACGGATCCTGCTAACCCCTATGGGGCTGCTTTGTCCTGGCCTGCCCTCGACGTGGAGGCCGGAACGGGCCACCGGCCTGGGCGGAAAGCCGGGGCGCTGGTGGTCATGGTAGACGGCGCCCTGGTCCTCTATGTGGAGCGCGGCGGCAAAACGCTGCTGGCCTTCAGCGAGGACGCAGCCGTGCTGTCCGCCGCCGGCGCGGCTTTAGTAGGTGTGGTCACCCGGGGAGCCGTGGACAAGCTCATCATGGAAAAGGTCAACGGCCACGGCATCCTGGACACGCCGGTGGCAGCGGCGCTGGCCGCCGCCGGGGCATACTCCACGCCCAAAGGTCTGAGAATCCGTGCCTGAAGGTGATTCCGTCTGGCGGGCCGCCGCCGAACTGCACAAGGCCTTGGCGGGGCAGACGCTCGTTGCGTCGGACTTCCGCGTGCCGAGGTTCGCAACGCTCAACCTGGCCGGCTGGACCGTGGCGGAGGTGGTCCCGCGCGGCAAGCACCTGCTGATGCGCGTGCTGGGACCGGACGGGAATGGACCGGAGGAGCGGAAGCTCACCATCCATTCGCACCTGAAGATGGAAGGCACCTGGCAGGTCTATCCGCCGGGAGGGCGCTGGCGGAAGCCTGGATTCACCGCCCGGTGCGTCCTGCGCACGGCGGCAGCGGACGCCGTCGGATTCTCCCTGGGCATCGTGGAAGTGGTCCGTACCGCGGACGAGGACACCATCGTGGGCCACCTGGGCCCGGACCTGCTGGGTCCGGACTGGGACCCGGCCGAAGCAGAGCAGCGGATCCGCGCGGCACCCGATGTACCCATCGGCGTCGCCCTGCTGGACCAGCGCAACCTGGCGGGCATCGGCAACATCTACCGCTGCGAGGCCTGCTTCCTGTCCGGGGTGCACCCGGCGACTCCGGTCTCAGCTGTCCACAACGTCCGGATCATGATGACCGATGCCAAGCAGCTGTTGGAAGCCAACCTGGGCCCGGCACGCCGGGTGACCGTCCTCAACCCGCGAGGCATGCCCGTGGGACGGATGGCGGGCCGCCCGGGCTACTGGGTGTACCGGCGCGAACACCAGCCCTGCCTGAAATGCCGGACCCCCATCCGCCGCGGTGTGCTGGGCAAACCCAACGGCGAGGAAGAACGGGACATCTACTTCTGCCCGCAGTGCCAGCCGATGCTGCCCTGAGCGTCGTGTCCTGAGCGGTCCTAGGCAATCCCAAGCAGTCCCAGGCCGTTCGAGGCGGTCCTAGGGAGTCCTGGCCACGCGTTCGACGGCGACCGGCTCGCCAGCGTCCAACTCGGCGGCATCGAACTCGCCGGCATCCTGTTCGAGGACTGCAGGTTCGGCTGGCAGAGCTGCGGGCACCATAAACCGCGGAAGCAACAGCTGGACCAGCGGCCCGATGGCGAGGGCGTAGACCACCGTGCCCACGCCCACGGAACCGCCCAGCAGCCAGCCGACCCCCAGCACCACCACTTCGATCAGGGTGCGCGAGACCCGCACGGACCAGCCGGTGCGCCGTGCCAGCCCGGTCATCAGGCCATCCCTGGCCCCCGGACCGAACCGTGCGCCGATGTAGCAGGCGGACGCGATGCCGTTCAGCAGCACGGCGCCTGCGAGCATGCCGATCTGGCCGCCCAGATGCGAGAACGCGGGGATCAAGGCCAGGCCGATGTCCGCGAAAACGCCCACCAGCACGGCGTTGCAGAGCGTGCCGAACCCTGGCCACTGCCGGAGAGGGATCCAGAGCAGCAGCACCAGGAAACTCACAATGATGACCACCACGCCGATGCTCAGCCCCGTCCTGCCGGCCACCCCCTGATGGAACACATCCCATGGATCCAGTCCAAGTCCGGCACGGATGAACATGGCCAGGGAGATGCCGTACATGGCGAGGCCGGTAAAGAGCTGGAGGAGTCTGCGGGTCAACATAACGACAACCCTGCCAGACAACTGGCATTGAATTACATAGCCAGTCTGAGATACTGGCCCCATGTCCCCTTCGCTGAACCCGTCCGCGCTGGCCCGTCTCCTGGGCGAGTGGAACCTCGGCGTCGCGCCCGCCTACCGCGAGCTGGCCGACGTCGTCCGCCTCCTGGTCCTGGACGGCCGGATTGCCCTGGACACGGCCCTGCCCAGCGAGCGGGCACTGTCTGAGGCGCTGGGCGTCAGCCGCACCACCGTGACAGCCGCCTACGGCCACCTCCGGGAGCAGGGTTTCCTCAGCAGCGGGCAGGGCAGCAGGGGCCGGACCCGGATTCCGCGCCTGACGGCGTTGGGTACCACGGTGCTCACGGACCCGGGCCTTACAACCGCGGGGCGGACGCCCGGAACAACGTCTCCCGGGCTCGCGGCACCGGAGGGTCTGATCGACCTCGCCTACGCATCGCTGCCCGCCAGCGGCGAGGTGGTACATCGCGCGTTCGCGGCAGCCCTCACCGAGCTTCCCGCCCTGCTGCCGGGATTCGGCTACGACGCCATGGGCCTGCTCCCCCTGCGCGAGGCGGTGGCGGCACGTTATACGGCGGCCGGCGTGCCGACCACTGCCGAACAGATCCTGGTGACCTCGGGCGCGCAGCACGCCCTGAACATCATCATCCGCGCCTTGGCGGGCCGGCAGGACAGGGTGCTGGTGGAACACCCCAGCTACCCAAATGCCCTGGATGCGATCCGCACGGCCGGCTGCCGGGCCATTCCGGTGGCGTTCACCACAGCCCAGGGCGCCAGCACCAAAAAGGCCGACGGCGGTGCGCCCGCCTTGGCGTGGGACATGCACGCCCTGCAGGCCGCCATGACACAGCAGCGTCCCAGGATGGCGTACGTTGTGCCGGACTTCCACAACCCAACCGGGCAGCTGATGCCCGATGTCCAGCGCCGCCAACTGGTCCGGGCGGCCGCGGCGGCGGGGACAGTCCTGGTGGTGGACGAGACCCTCCGCGAGCTGAACCTCGACGGCGTCGAAACCAGCCCGGTGGCAGCCTTCAGTCCCGCCGTGGTCACCATCGGCTCGCTCAGCAAATCCCACTGGGCCGGACTTCGGACAGGCTGGATCCGCGCCTCCGAAGCCATGATCCAGCGCTTTGCGGCGGCACGGACGTCCCTGGATCTGGGCGGACCGCTTATGGAACAGTTGGCGGCCGCCCACCTGGTCCGCGCCCTCGACGAGCCGCTGCCCGCCCGGCTTAGCGCCCTCCGGGACAACCGCACCGCACTTCTGGAGCTCCTTGCCGGACACTTGCCGGACTGGGAAACGGTACGCCCGGCCGGCGGACTGTCCGTCTGGTGCAGGCTGCCAGCACCGGTCAGCACGGCGCTGACGATGATCGCTCCGGACTTTGGTATCCGGCTGGCCGCCGGGCCGCGGTTTGGCATCGGCGGCGCGTTCGAACGCTACCTCCGGGTACCTTTCACCCTGCCGCCGGACCAGCTGGAGACCGCCGTCCTGGCCCTGCGCTCAGCCCAGGATCGGCTCGATGCCGCCCCGCAGCTCCGCCGGTCCCTGAAGAACGCGCCGGTCCTGGCTATCGCGTGACGCGCGTGGGCTTTCGGGATCAGCTGCCGCTGGCACCGCGGCCTGCGGCCCGGCCCATCCGCTGCTTGGCCGTATTGGTCCCGGCCCCGACCGGGACGTGCGCCGTCGCCTTGGCCAGCCCAAACTCCGGCATCCCGTTGTAGACAACCTCGATCCCGCCGGCCGGCACCTGGTACGTCTCATGCCAGACGCCGACGTCGCCGGTCCCGGAAAGTTCCTTCATGAATCGTCGCCACGGTTCCAGGTGCGGGGACTCCCGGTCCGCGGCGAACTTCCGCAGGTGCTCGGGGCTCTCCCAGTAGCTGAGCAGGATGGTGGTGCGCCCGAACCACTGCTCACAGCCGAGCATTCCTGCCGCGGGGTCGGCGGCCAGGTGCTGGAGCATCCGCGGCATGGCGGCAGCCACCTTGCCGACGGTCCCGACCTTCCACCATCGGTTCGCCCGCATGCCAATCAGGAAGACCGTCACCGATTCGCGGCCCGGGTCAGCGGTGTACCGGCCCGGAAATACCCTCTGCGCCATGGGAACTCCTTCGGTTCGCGGTTTCATAACCTTGTTTCATAACACCGTTACGAAACAAGGTTATGAAACAATGGACTCCATGGCAAGACCCGTAGTGCATAACGATTCCCTCAGGCAGGGCCTTCTGGCCGTCACGGCTGACCTGATGGACCACGACGGTCCCGCACGCGTCAATCTGCGGGATGTGGCAGCGGCCGCCGGCACGTCCACCACGGCCGTCTACTCGCTGTTCGGCGGAAAATCCCAGCTCCTGACGGCCGTCGTGGACGACGGGTTCCGGTCCTTCCGCGACTCACAGGTGGCCGCGGCCCCGGGCGGGCTTCGGGGACTCGGCGCGGCCTACCGGACCTGGGCGCTGGAGCATCGGGCACTCTACCGGCTGATGTTCGGCGGCGCACTGGCCGCCTACGTCGATTGCCAGCCCAGCCCCGATGCTGCCGCCGATGCCATGGAGCCCCTAATGGAAGCAGTGGCCTCCGCCCAGTCTGCCGGCACCGTGCTGCAGGCACCGGCGGAAATGGTCGCCGTCGCAATCTGGGGGCAGGTCCACGGCCTTGTAAGCCTGGAACTGGCCCAGGTGGGCCCGCCGGACGCAGACTGGGCCGCGGCCTACAGCGCCTCCCTCGACGCGGTCGCCCGCGGCTGGGCCGCCTGACGCGACCGGACTTTCCCGACGCGCCGATCCGCCCGCGACGCGCAAATTATCTGACGCAGGTGGATTTCCCGGTGCGCCAGATAATGTGCGAGTCGATAACCGTGCGCCGGCCTCAGGCCAACCTACGCGTAGACCTTTTCGAGGAAGCCGCTCCAGGCCTCGGTGGTCGCTGAAGAGTCACCACTGCCGCTGAAGTCGTGCACAGTCATACCCACCGGAGCACCGAAGGCGTTGCGGCCGAAGAACCGGTACATCGCATCCGACGTCCGCAGGCCCAGGAAGTTCTCGTTGGAGAAGTCCACTTCCCCGGACAGCCGCCCCACGCCGTCGAGCTCCAGCTCAACGGCGGAACCCCGCGCCGCAGAATCCACGCCCATAGCTTTCTTCAGGCGGTCGAAACCGTCCGGGGTCTGCGACGCTGTCGGAGACTGGATGTCCGTAAATACCGCCGGCTTGCCGTCGAAGTACTGCAGGTACTGGCCCAGCGTGTGCAGGTAGAACGCCGTGTGCTTGCTGGCGCCGTCGTACTGCTCGTCCCATTGGTCGGCGAAGATCCCGCTGTGGACATAGTGCAGCCGGGCGCGGCCGCCGTCGAGCGGTTCCAGCACGTGCTCCAGCTGGTTGAACCAGCCATCCGGGCCGTCCATCCGGGAGACGAGATGCGTGGGATGCTCCTGCACGGTCTTGACGTCCGGCCACTGGTCCGTGGGGAACATCCACGCCGGCGTTCCACTTGTCACGGCTTCCCAGACACGCTCGGGCGTGCCGGGCAGTTCGGTGTCGTACACGATCTCAAATTCACGGTTGTCAGTCATTGTCCTGCTCCTTCGCTGAGAGGGGTTTGATGGGGGTTTTGAGAACGGGGTGAAGAGCGACGACGAGCCGGTGCTTTCGTCCGCCCCCCGCCGAAGTGCCACTTGGGGGCGAGCCGCCTGCCGGGGCGCCGCCCGGGCCGGCGACCGCGCCGCCGTCGTGATACTTCTCCACCAGGCGGGTCACGGCGACACCGAGTTCCTCGGCAAACGCTGCCCGGTCCGCGGCCGTCCGGAAGGTGATCTCGCCGTCGATGGCGAACGTTGCCAGTTTCTGCCTGGCCGCGGCCGCGCCGGCGATCAACTTACCCACCTCCTGGACCATCCGCCCGGCGAGCGCCAGCAGCCAGAAGGCCGAAAACCTGTCCGAGAACCGGTGCGGATCCGGTGCCACCGACGCGAGGGCCACCGGGGAAATCAGGTAGGAGGCTGCCGTCGCCTGGAGGACGCGCTCGGTGACGTTCCCCTTGCGCCGCTCCTCCACGAGTTCCACGAGTCCGTGCCGCTCGAGGGCCTTGAGGTGGTAGTTGACCTTCTGCCGCGGCAGGCCCACCTTGGCGGCAAGCTGCGTGGCCGACCCCGGCTCCGCGAGTTCCTGGAGGATGCGCGTCCGGATCGGGTCCAACGACGCTTCCGCCGCGGCCGGGTCCTCGATCACTTCGATGTCCAACATGCGTCCATCTTGCCAACCGACAACTTTTATTGTCAAGAACTTTTTTACCGTCGGTTGTCAGGGTCGCCGGGAACACTCCGATTCGATGGTTCCCTGCCCGATCGATGGGTCCAACCATCGAGTGCGCAGGGAACCGTCTAAACGGGCGCGGGCTGGGGCGGGCTCGGGGCGGGGCCAAGGGACCCGGCAAAGTAGAATGGACCGGTGATGCAATCCCCCCTCCCCGTGCGCGAAGGCGTCAACGCCACCCGCCTGCGCCTGCCGGACGAGGGGCCGTGGACCACCGCGATGGACTACATGATGCACCGGTGGGGCCACATCGATCCGCAGGGCATCGAGGACAGGTTCGACGCCGGCGAGATCGTGGGCGAGGGCGGCGTCGCCCTGGACCGGGCCACCAGGCTCGAGGACCACACCTTCATCTGGTACTACCGCTCATTGCCGCCGGAGACCCGCATCCCGGTGGAAATCAGCATCCTGCACCAGGACGACCACCTCCTCGTGGTGGACAAGCCGCACTTCCTGCCCACCACCCCCGGCGGTACCTACATCCAGGAATCGGCCCTGGTCCGGCTCCGGAACCAGCTCAACCTGCCGGACCTGATCCCCATGCACCGCCTGGACCGGATGACCGCCGGCGTGCTGCTGCTGTCCACCAACCCCGAAACCCGCGGAAATTACCAGGTGCTCTTCGAGAAGCGGCAGGTGCAGAAGGAATACGAGTGCGTCTCCGCCGCGGAGCCCGCCGCCGGACACCCCGCCGTCGACTTCCCCGTGGTGGTCCGGAACCGGATGACCAAGTCGCGCAGCTACCTGCTGGCCGAAGTGATCGACGGCGAGCCGAACGCGGAGACCCGGATCGAACGGCTTGAAACGTTCGACGGCGGCACTTCAGCAGGTGCCGCTGGCACACGCGCGCCTGGCACCCCTGCGGCTGGCACCAACCTCGCCGAAACCCACTCCGCCCGCCTGGCGCGGTACCGACTGGAGCCGCACTCCGGAAAAACGCACCAGCTCAGGGTCCACATGGCCTCGCTGGGGCTGGGAATCGTGAATGACGCGTTTTACCCCGATCTGCTCGACAAGGCCCCGGACGACTACTCCAAGCCGCTGCAGCTTCTGGCCCGCGGCATCCGCTTTGTCGACCCCATCAGCAAAAAGCCCGTGGAGTACCGCAGCGGGCTCCACCTCAGCAAGGCTACTCAAACACCGCGCTGATCGAACACCGTCTTGAAGGCCTGCTCCATCTCGGGGCTGAACAGCACAAACTCCGCCAACTCGAGCGCGCTGGCCGGAAGTGAGGCACCAAACCCTGTGACGGCGTCGTACGCGGCCTCCGCCACCTGGCGCCCGTGCCAGCCGTACACTCCCCCGCCCACCGCCGGGACTGCGATGGAAGCCGCACCCAGCGAGTCCGCCAGCCGCAGGCTTTCGCTGAAGCACGAAACCAGTAGCGCCGGGTTGGTCTGCCCCACGTGCCGGTTGGGCCCAACAGTGTGGATTACCCAGCGTGCCGGCAGACGGAATCCAGGAGTGGCGACGGCCGCTCCGGGCGCCAGCCCGTGCGGCAGGTCCGTTTCGCGCAGTTCGCGGCAGGCGGCCAGCAGTTCCGGCCCGGCGGCCCGGTGGATGGCCCCGTCCACACCGCCACCGCCCAGCAAACTGGAGTTGGCCGCGTTCACGATCGCGTCAACCGTGCGTGTGGTGATATCGCCTTGGAGGATGATGATCCGCATGCCGCCAGTTTCCCACCTACGGGGTGCGGCTCATAGGCCCCGCATCACCGCAGCCGAGGCACGCAACCAGGCCTCGCGGGTGGCCGGCATCAGCGCCTGGTAGTTGAGCGGCCCGCCGGAGACGAGGGACTTGTCATGGGGAACGTCGAGGACTTCCCTTGTCAGCGTCTCGAAGTGGGTCCGGGTCCTGTCATGAAGCTGCAGATCGGTGTGCAGTGACGGCGCGGCCAGCAGGGTTACGGCGTTGCTGACTTTGTCCTGGTAGCCGCGTTCACGCAGCCCGTCCACGAGCCAGACCGCACTGGCCACCGTGTCTTCGCGGACCGTGGAAACGATGACCAACTCGTCCGCCGCCGCCACAGCGGCTTCCCAGTTCGAGGACCGCATGTTGTTGCCGGTGTCCACCATGATGATCCGGTAGAAGCGGCGCAGCGCCGAGTGCAGCCGGTCGAATTCACGGCTGCCGATGGTGGCGGCCCCGGCCGCGTCCTCGTCCGAGGCCAGCACATCAAACTGCGAGGATCCCTGGTAGCGCACATAGCGGTCCAGGTCCCCGATCCGGCCAAGGACAGGGTCTTCGAAGCGGTCCACTTCCCGCATCAGGTCAACGGCAGTGCCGGCGTGCCCGGCCAGAGGCGCCCGCCACCCCATGGTTCCGCGCGTTTCATTGTTGTCCCAGGCAAGCGTGTACCCGCCGCGCTGGATGCCCAGCGTCGCGGCCAGAAGCAGGGTTGCCGTGGTCTTGTGGGCGCCGCCCTTGGGGTTAACCACGACGACGGTCCGGGGGCCGTCCAGGCGCCGCTGAACCTCTTCGACGGCGTCCAGGTGGGCGAGTTCCCGCCTGCCGGGACCGAGGCTCAGGGAATTGCGGCTGAGCCGCCGGACAGCGCCCTGCCAGCCCAATTCGGCGAGCGGCGGGGCGGGCTGGGTGGGCCTGTCGGCGAGGAAATCCTGGAGGGTGGGAACGTCGTCGGGAATGGCTGCGGCCGGGAGGGCCGCGCGGGCTTGAAAATGGGCGGGAGCACGCAATGGCGCCGGGGGGACCTCGTCGGGCATGGCCGCGGGAGGGACTGCGATAGCCATGGCGGACCTTCCTTTCTGTAGTGGCTTCCCTATCTGTAACGGCTGCCCCATCTGTAATGGCTTCACTGTCTGCGGCTTCACTGCCCGGAGGTGCCGTGGCACGACGGACTCCGGCTCCGCCGCCATTCGCCACAGGCGCCTGCCGAGGCGGCCAAGCAGGTCGAGGAGGACCGACAGCAACCGGTACAGCAGAATGGCCAGGCCGATCACCGGCAGCGACAGCATCAGGATGGACAGGATGGAGAGCGCAGCGGCCGCCGGGTCGCCGGCGGCGATGGCCTCGCTGGCGAGCCCCGCGTGCTGCCGGATGGCGTTAGCGGTCTGCTCGATGATCATGGGGAGGTTCAGCAACATCCAGCCCAGCGCCAGGCACAGGAGCGGCACCACCGTGACTACCCAGATGGTGACGATGCGGCGCGCGAACGTCCGGAGCTCGGCAACCCGCGGATCCACCGCGCGTCCGGGAATGAGGCTGAGCAGAACCGGGCGGATTCGGTTGAACAAGTCGGGGACACCGGCGATGTCGGCCAGGACGAAGTAGCCGTCGAAGCGCAGCGTCGGCACCAGCTGCTGGATCATCTCGAAATGCATCAGTGCCGCCGCCAGCAGGAAAAAGCCCTGCCCTGTCAGCAGGTAGGCGCCGCCCAGGCCGATCAGGCACAGGCAGTTGAAGTACAGCCCGCCAAGGTCGGTGCGGATCCTGCCCGCCCGGCCCAATCGGTAGGAGTCGGTGACGTTGGTGAAGAATGCCGGGAAGACCAGATAGACGCCGACGCCGATCACTCCCGGCCTGGCGCCGCCGTACCGGCACGCGGTGGCATGCCCCAGTTCGTGGATCACGGCTCCCGCCGTCAGCATCGCGAAGATGCCAAGGAGCAGCGCCGGCGTGAGAAGTACCTGCGCCAGGGAAGCCAGGAAGTCGCCCCTGGCCAGCACCAGGATGTCGACGGCGGCCAGCCCGACCAGGACGGTGGCCACCACCGGACTCCAATACAGCGGGGCCAGGATCAGGGCTAGCGTGTTGACTGCCTTTTCCGGCAGCAGCGTTCCCCTCAGCCGCAGGGCCAGCAACGGGTTTGCCCGCGGCGGCGGCCCGGCCTCGGCTAAGTTCGCATCGGCGTCGTGAACGAGGCCCATCGGCGCCAGCCTGGTGTCGATGAGGTGGAGGAGTCCGCTCACACCGAGTTCGCGGCCGTAGGCGTCGCTGACATCGCGCGCCAGCTCATCAGCGGATTTCTCCGGCGAGACGGTGGCCATGACCAGCTGGAGAAGCTCCGACAGCTGGACAATCTGCCCGTCTCCGCGCTGCAGCAGGTAGCTGCGGTCCTTGAGACCAGACCCCTCAACCGGTCCCAGGAAAACAAGCCCGGGTGACGGCGACCAATGCCGGACAAAGTCAGCTTCGGGTGCTGTGGTCACGGTCCCCACCTAGGTTGAGCCACTAAGAACGGCGGGCATGCTCCGACGCTGAAGCATGCCCTCCGGGTTTCCTGTTGATCCTGCGGACCTACTGCTGCAGGACGATCACTTCCTGCCAGGCGGCCGAGTTCGCGATTGAACCGATCGAGGCCGCATTGATGGCGATCGAAAGGTTCACGGCGATCACGGGAGCAACGTTGATGTTGAAGAACAGCGTTTCCCTCATTGGAAGCAGTTCTGCAACCTCGGCGTCGAGATCCACCGGTAATAGCGCGGTTGATGCCGTCATAGCACCTCACCTCTCTCCCCCGGGCAATCCCAGGGTCCAGATATCGGATGATAGACGGACTTAACCCTGGACTACGGCGATGTTCTGAAGCGCAGTGCTGTGTGCTACCGCAAAGAACGACGCAGCGTTCAG
Organism: Pseudarthrobacter raffinosi; assembly: GCF_023913835.1. Taxonomy (NCBI): domain Bacteria; kingdom Bacillati; phylum Actinomycetota; class Actinomycetes; order Micrococcales; family Micrococcaceae; genus Pseudarthrobacter; species Pseudarthrobacter raffinosi. Next base: position 68,308 of record NZ_JAMXBG010000006.1, read on the forward strand.
AGCCACAGACGAGTTGCTTGCGTAAACACCCGCCCAATTCGTGTCCAGAAACAGGGTCTCCCGCGAAGGCAACAGCTCCACTTTCTGGCTTTCCAGTTCGTGAACGGTAAGTTCCTTCATCATGTCAATCACCCCCTTTCGACGTCCCGCGATCAGTCAACGCGTAGCCCCGTTGTGGCTTCGTTACTGGGCTGTTATTTTTCCGTTGTCGCATAAGACTAATGTGGTGACAGTTATGACTTGGGCGCCGAATAATCTTTGCCTAAGATGGTCATACTGGACAGTAATGTTCCTGGACGACGTAAATTGCAGACAAGGAAAGCAGGCGCCGATTCATGGCGGACATTGAAGGCACCATGGTCATCCGCGCGTGGGCGGAGCCTGCCCAGAACCATCGTGTACGGGCACGCCTGATCTCCAGCCATCCGGGCCAGGACCAGGAAATTGTGGAGACGGCCGGCGATGCAGAAGAAGTCATTTTGGCTGTGCAGCGTTGGCTCGATGTGCTGAAGGCATCAGAAACCACTGCCAGCGCATAACCGTAGATTCCTTATCGGCTGAGTCGATTCCGGCAAGCCCTTATTGAATGACAACCGGCGCCATACTGATTGACCAGTATGTGGACTTATTGCCGGTATATAAACCTCAAAAACCCCTGTTACTAAATTGCCTTGACATGATGCGCCCCAGTGCCACGATGGTTATCTGGGGTATCGCGTGTTGTCCGGTCGCTTGAAGGGGATAGGCATGACGGTGGCTCTCGCACAGGATTGGCATCTAAGCCTGCTGGGGGCCTGGCGGTTGCGCCGCGGCACCAATACCGTGACGGTGGCCAGCCGGGAACAGCGGCTCATCGCGTGTGTGGGACTCCTGGGCTGCAGGCACCGGAGTTTCCTGGCTGGCCTGCTGTGGCCAAAAAGCAGCGAAACGCAGGCTGCCGGGAACCTGCGCACCACCGTCTGGTGCATCTCCCACGCGTTCCCGCACCTTCTCCTGACGGGCGCGGACACGCTGGAGCTTCACGAAGCGGTCAGGGTCGATGTCACGGCGCTGCAGCGCCACGTCGCCACCCTGCAGTCCCAGCCTGAAGCCCGGATTCCTGACGGCTATCTCGACGACCTGAGCCGGGCTGACCTGCTGCCCGGCTGGTACGACGACTGGGTGATATTTGAACAGGAGCGGCTGCGGCAGTTGCGCCTCAGCGCGCTGGAGCTCATGGCCCGGCAACATCTGGCGGCCGGTGAACCCGGCAAAGCTGTTATCGCGGCGTTGTCCGCGGCAAGCATCGAACCACTGAGGGAATCCGCGCATCTGCTGCTGGTCCAGGCCCATCTGGCCGCCGGGAACCGAGCCGCCGCAGTCCGCGCCTACACGATGTTTGCCAGCCGCCTGGAGGGCGAACTCGGCGTCCTTCCCTCAAGCCAGCTGAGCGAGCTTGTCTCTGCGTTCCATCCGCACTGAGCGAGCATCTGCACTGAGCGAGGAATCATCATGGATACCCTCATCGAAATCCCCGGAGACCGCACGGCGGCCAAGTTCGCCTACGCGGCCGCCGGCCTGGGCGTAGTAGGCGTGGCATCACTGGGCGCCATGTACGCCATCGAAGTGCCAAAGAACGGACCCTACGTCTTCGGCACCATCAACGATGCCACCGGCGGCGTCTTCCAGTTGGTGATCATCCCGGTGATCGTCCAGGTTCACCGGCGCCTGCGCCGCACACCCGGCTCCGAGGCCGCCAAATGGCTGGTGATCGCGGCCAGTGGCGCAGGATCAGCAAGCTCGTTCCTCCTGGTCGCGAAGAAGCTCGATTTCACGGTGTCCACTGGCATCTCGGTGGGGGCAATGATGGTCCAGGCCGGCTGGTTCCTGCTGGCCCACCGGGCACTGCTCAAGAGGGGCAGCTATCCCCGGGATCTCGCGAAGCTGGGACAGTTCATTGGCGGCGCCTTGTTGGTGGCGTTGCCCCTGGCGGCGCTGACCGCGGTGGAACAGGCGCCGGCCTGGATCCGCTGGGGCATCGGCGGGGCGGGAATAGCCTTTGGCGCCACAGCGTGGGTCGCCTGGCCGTACTGGTATTTCCTCGCGGCCCGGCACCTCAGCCACGTCCCCAGGGAAGTTCCTGGCGGAGCCCCACGTCCACGCCGTCGGAACATCGGCACCGGGTACTGAGGCACTCGCTGAACCCAACGCCCGGCAAGTCCGTGCCGCTGGCCGGCTCAGGCCGTGCTGCCGCGCAAATGTGCGGTACTTTGTGGCCATGGACTTTGGCAACGCCGACAGCTGGGGGGCGGCGATTTACTTCTGGATCATCCCCGTGGTCCTCGGCGATGCCATCTTCCCGCCCATCCCCTCAGAGATGGTGGTGATTACCGGCGGCGCCCTCTCGGCCGACGGCCGGGCCAACGTCTTCCTGGTGGGGGCACTGTCCGCGGTGGCCTCCTGGGTCGGCGACATGGTGGTGTTCCAGCTCTTTAAACGCCGGCTCAGCCATGTCCTGGACCGCTGGCGCTGGGGCCGCAAGGTCCATACGGGCATCCACGCGGCCATCGCCAAGGCCGGCCGCTCCTCCACCTACGGAACCATCATCGGCGCCCGTTTCATCCCGGGCGGGCGGCTGGCGACGTCGGCGGCTTCGGGCATCGCCGACGTTTCGGCCCCGGGGTTCAGCCTGTGCGCCGGCCTCGGCGCGGTCCTCTGGGCCAGTTGGCTGGTGGGCCTGGGCTACTTCACGGGATCGGCAACCAACCTGCCGTTCTGGGCGAGTTCGCTAATCGGCGTGTTGCTGGGCCTGGTGATCGGGGCCGCCGTCGGCGTCATTGTCACCCGCCGGCGCGGCACCCGCTCACCCGTGGACGAGCCCGCCCCCGGCGAGTGAGCTGGGACGGCTGAGCTAAACGGGCGCCCAGCGGCCGCGGTTACGGCGGAGCACCGTCAGTGAGCCGGTGAGTGCAACGCGTTCGACGGCGTCGCGCATCATCGCTGCCGATTCGCGCGCCTGCTGGTTCTCACCGCTGTATTTGGTCGCCTCCACGAGGAAGCGGAGGTTCAGTTGGGGGACGCCGGCGGCAAGTTCGATCTGGTTGGATTCCACATGGTGACGGGTCTCCAACGCCTCGACCGCTGCGGCCATCACGGCTTCCGGCGGGTTGCCAGGCTTCAGTCCGGTGATTTTCAGGCGGGTCTGGAACGAAGGCATGCCTCAACCCTAATACGGCGTGTTCCTGGTCCCTTCCCTGTGGTGGGACAGCTGGACGGCGCCAGCGTCAGGCAAATAACCTCAAGCAGCTGCCGAGGTCCGTCAGGAACCGCACCACCATGGTTTTCCGCGCGGGACAGGACTAGACTGTGGCCTCGGTCTCATAGTCACACCTGACAATCATCAAGAAAGAAGACCGAACATGAGACGGACCACAATGCGAGTGATTGCGGCGGTATCGGCAGGCATGTTGGCATCAATGTTAGGGATCGGCGTCGCCTCCGCCGGCAGCCGGAGTGACCTGGCCGAAGTGCGACAGGCCACAACCCAATATCACGACGTTAGTGCGGCCATTGCCGCGGGCTACCAGCCCGTGGGTGAGTGCGTTCCAGGCATGGGCTTTCACTACGTCAACTTCAGTCAGTTCGGTCAGATGAATCCATTGGTCCCGGACGCACTGACGTATGCAGCGAACAAAACGGGCCAGCTCAGACTGGTCGCAGCGGAGTGGTTTAAGGTCGACGCCGACCAGGACCTGGCGACCGACACAGACCGGCCGAGCATGTTCGGCAAGGCATTCGACGGACCAATGCTCGGGCACGCTCCCGGCATGCCAATCCACTACGACCTCCATGCATACCTGTGGCAAGGTAATCCGGACGGCGTCCTGGCAACCTACAACCCGAATGTTCACTGCCCCGAACCGTAAGAGCGATCCGTTCGGCGAGGTCAGCGGGCCGCTGGCTGTGCAACATGGGTCCTACCCGGTGTTGCGCAGGCCGGCCGCCACCCCGTTGACGGTGATCAGCATGGCCCGCTGGAGCCGTTCGTCGATCTCGGCGCCGCTGATGCTCCCGCCTTCGGCGTTCTGGGCAGCCCGCACGCGGCGGAGCAACTCCACCTGCAGGTAGCTGATGGGGTCCAGGTACTGGTCCCGGATCTCCAGCGACCGCTTGAGCGTCGGCTGCGCGTCCAGGAGCACGTTCTCGCCGGTCAGGTTCTGGATCTCGGTGACCGTGAGTTCGTACTCTTCACGGATGGCGCGGAAAATGTGGTGCAGGTCCTCGGGAACCAGGGTGGCCACGTAGTACCCGGCGATGTCCATGTCCGTCTTGGCCAGCGTCATCTCCACGTTGGAGACAACGGACCGGAAGAAGTGCCAGTTCTCCATCATCTCCACGAGCTGCGGGGAGTTTCCGGCCTCGCGGGCAGCCTTCAGGCCCGAGCCCACACCGAACCAGCCCGGGACGATCTGCCGGGACTGGGTCCAGCCGAACACCCAGGGGATGGCACGCAGGCCGCCAAGCCCCGCCCCGGAATCCGGGCGTTTGGACGGGCGTGAGCCGATGTTCAGCGAGCCCAGCTGCTCCACCGGAGTGGACGCCAGGAAGTACGCTGGCAGGTCAGGATGGTCGATCAGGTTCCGGTACCGGTCGAAGGCGCCGTCGGAGATGATTTCCATAACGTGCCCGTACCGTTCGCGCTGGTCGTCCGACGTGCGCGGATCCCGGTGCAGGGCCGAGCCCTGGAGCACTGCCGCGAGGGACAGCTCCAGGTTTTCCCGGGCCAGCTCCGGCAGCGAGTATTTGTCCGAGATGACCTCGCCCTGTTCGGTGAACTTGATCTCGCCTTCCAGCACGCCGTTGGGCTGGGCCATGATGGCGTCGTAGGTGGGTCCGCCGCCGCGGCCCACGGAACCGCCGCGGCCGTGGAACAACCGGACACGGACGCCGTGCTTGGCCGCAACGTCGCGCAGGTTGCGCTGGGTCTTGTGGATCTCCCACTGGCTGGTCATCACGCCGGATTCCTTGTTTGAGTCCGAGTAGCCCAGCATGATTTCCTGGACGTCGCCGCGCAGCCGGACCAGGTCGCGGTAGGACGGAACGGACAGCAGCTGGTCCACGATCTCCGCCGAGGCACGCAGCTCCTCCACGGTCTCCAGAAGCGGCGCGAACCCGATCTTGGCGTAGGGGGCGTCGCCGAACAGGTTGATCAGGCCTGCCTCGCGGGCCAGCACGGCCGCGGCCAGGACGTCGTCCGCGCCGCGGGTCATGGAAATGATGTAGGTCTCGATGACGTCCGGACCGTACGTGCGCAGGGCGCGGCGGATCTCACGGAAGACGTCGTACGTGCCGTCAGCGACGCCGTCGAGCTTAATCGGGTGGCCGGACAGCGGCCGGCGTGAGGCGAGCTCCGAGCCGAGCACCTCGAAGCGTTCCTCACGGCTCAGTTCGGCATAGCGGATGCCGGGGCCGCCCAGCCGGTCCATCAGCTGGCCAACGGCGTCGTGGTGGTGGTCCGCGTGCTCGCGGATGTCCAGGGTGGCCAGGTGCAGGCCGAAGGACGCGACGGCGCGGCGGACACGGGCCAGCGCGCCGTCGGCAGCGAGCGACGCCGAGTGGTTGCGGAGGGACAGCTCCAGCAGCTCGAGGTCGTTGAGGAGTTCCTCGGTGGAGCTGTAGTCACGGCCGTGCTCGTGCGTGGAGTCCGCGGCCACCCGCTTGCCCGTGTTGATGAGCTTGGCTTTGATGCAGGTGAGCTTGAGGCGGTAGGGCTCCTGGGCGTTGAGCTCCAGGACGCGCCGGTCCAGGCCCGGCAGCTTCTTCAGGTCCGCGTCGATGGAGTCCAGCAGGGTCTGGTCCGCGCCGGACAAGGCGGTGGAGTTGGACAGGATGGAGATCAGCTCATCCATCATCGCGATGCTGATGCGGACGGCGTGCTGGTTCTGGATCTGCAGGATTTCCCGGGTGACCGCAGCCGTGACGTTGGGGTTGCCGTCCCGGTCGCCGCCGATCCAGGACCCAAACCGGATGGGTGCGTCCTGGGACGAAAGGCTGACGCCGTGCTCACCGAGCAGTTCCGAGAAGTCCGAAAGCATCTCGGGCATGGCATCGGTCAGGATGCCGCCGAGGTAGTAGATCGCGTTGCGGGCCTCGTCCACCGGGGTGGGGCGTACCTGGCGCAGTTCGTCGGTCTGCCACATCTGGTCGATGACTTCGGAAAGCTGGCGGTCCTGCCGGCGGCGCGCGGAGGTGCCTTCCTTCGTGGGCTCGGCCAGGACATCAGAGAGCTTGCGGATCTTGTCCAGCACGGAACGGCGCGAAGCCTCGGTGGGGTGGGCGGTGAAGATGGGGCGGACGTCCAGCCCGTTGACCACTTCCTGCAGGACTTCGGGCCCCGCTTGGGCGGCGATTTCGGTGACGGCCTTGGCCAGCCACCCGTCCTTTTCCTTCCGTGTCCGCAGGCCGCGGACCCGGTGGACCTGCTCGGCCGCGTTGGCCAGGTGGAAGTAGAACGCGAATGCACGGACCAGGTCGGTGGCCTGCTCGATCGGCAGGGAGCCGAGCAGTTCTCGGACCTGTTCAACGACGTCGTGCGCGCTCCATGGGCCGGTGGCATCGGCACCGCCGCGGGCGGCTTCCTTGGACTCCTTGGTGAGGAGGCGGACCTGCTCCACCAGATTGAGGAGTTCGGGGCCGTGCTGGCGGACCAGGGATTCACCCAGCAGTGTGGAGACGCGCCGGACGTCGGCCCTCAGTTCAGAGGCGAGGTCGGTTGAGGAGTTCATTGCAGTGTTAGCCATGGAAACTGTCTTTCGAGGGTTCGGACTTGGCTCGTACACTGCGCTGGATACTGTGAGCCACGTTACTAGCTATCGATGCTACCTGCACGGGATGGCGAAGGCGGAATCCGTCTCAGATATTGCGCCGGTCGCCGCCCCTGCCGCGCCGGACTTCAGCGGACGATCTTGAAATTGAAATCCGGGGTCCCCAGCACCGATCACAGTCGCAGCCACACCGGGAGCATCATCTCCGCTCCCCGGGCGGTGGTGATGTCTCCGAGGTCAATAATATCGCGGTGGCCCAGCTCCTGGCGGAGCGCCGTCACGGTGTTCTTGGCACCGGCGTCGTCGCCGGAGACAAACACCGAGTGGTCCCCGCCGCCCAGCCGTCCGGGGTCAACCTTCAGCCCTGCGTTCATCGTGTTCAGGGTTTTGACCACCCGCGCCTCCGGAAACGCGTGCTGGATCCGTTCGGCGTTGCTGTCCGTGTTGACCGGGTTAAGCACCGGCGGCATGCCCTGGGAGAAGTCGAGCGGGTTGGAAACGTCCACCACCACTTTCCCCGACAGGTTGGCCGAACGCGCGGCACTGAGGGCACTGAGGGCGCCCGCTCCGTTCGTTGCATTGACTATCAGTTCCGCCGCGGCTGCGGCCTCCGCGAACGTTTCCAGGGCTATGTGCTGGTGCGCTGCGTGCCATTCGCTGAAGGGCGGCGTGCCCATGGCGTCCGGCGCGCTGCGGGCGAGAGTCTCCCCCGGGTCGCGAGTACCCACCACCACGTCGTGTCCCAGCGCGGACAGCGCGCCCGCGAGGGTCCGGCCTGCGAAACCCGTGCCCAGGACCGCGATTTTCATGGTTCCTCCAAGGTCAGCCGTGGGAGTCCGGAAACGAAGCTCCGCGCTTTCGACGTTACTCTCCGCCGCCTGCAAGACAAGGGCCGCGGCAGCAACGCGGCGCGAGGTCCGTGGTGCTCCGCGGCGGTCCGTGGTGGAATGGACAGCGTCCGCGCCGGGTTGTAAACCCTGACGTCGTAGCCGGGGAATCAGAACCCCTTTTGGAGGAACCATGGACACCACCGCAACCGCGCAGCTGGAACGCTGGCAGCGTTTCCGCACGAACCGGAACAAGGCCCTCGCCACCCGCCACGGCTGGCTGACGCTCACCTCCTTCCAGTGGCTGGAATCCCGGCCCGCCGCCATCGACGTCGCCCCCGGCCTCTGGTCAACGGACGGCACGACGGCGACACTCACCGCTGTGGCGCACGACGGCCTGACGCTGGTGGAAACGGGCGAGCCCATTGACGGGACCATCACCGCCTCCCTCGCCAACGAGGAATCCCTGATGTGGGTGCAGTTCGGCGGCGCGGACGGGCAGCAGGTAGTGGTGGAACTCGCCATGCGCGCAGACCGGTACGCCATCCGGACCCGCGATTCCGGCTCGCCGGTGCTGACGGAGTTCGACGGCGTTCCCACGTTCGACTACAACCCGGACCTCGTGATTGAGGCCGCCTACGAGGCGTATCCGGAACCGGTGGCCGTCCCGGTCGGAACGGCCAATCCGCTGGTGGACGGCGTCCATTATTCAGTGGGCGAGGTGGTTTTCCGGCTGCCGGGCGTCGAGCACCAGTACCGTCTGCACGCCGAGGAGGAAAAACTGGGCGCACTGACCATCACGTTCCATGACGGGACCAACGGTGAATCAACGGATGAGTGGCGGAAAGTCTCCACGCCCCGGCCACGCATTGACGCGGCCGGGAAGGCCACGGTGGTCCTGGACTTCAACCGCGCCATCAACTACCCCAGCGCCTTCACCCCGTTTGGCACCTGCCCCATGCCCGTGAAGAACAACAGCCTCGACGCGAAGATCGAAGCCGGCGAAAAGCAGCCTCTCCTCGCTGATTGAGCGCGAAAGGACACTTAAGCCCAGCGGAACGGGGCCTCAAATGTCCTTTCGCGCTAAATGGTGGGTCAGACGATCGCTGAGACGCCGGTGACCGCCCGGCCCACAATGAGCGTGTTGATTTCGAACGAGCCCTCGTAGGTGTAGATGGCCTCGGCGTCGGCGAAGATTTTGGCCATCCGGTAGTCGGTCACGATGCCGTTGCCGCCCAGGAGGGACCGGCCCAGCGCCACTGTCTCGCGCATCCGGGCGCTGGTGTAGGACTTGGCGAGGGCCACCTGCGGCATGTCCGCCACGCCGTCGTCCTGCAGCTGGGCAATACGCGCCATCATGGCCATGCTGGCTACGGCGTTGCCCAGCATGGTGACCAGCTGCTGCTGGATGAGCTGGAATTTCGCCAGCGGCCGGCCGAACTGGTGGCGTTCGACGGCGTACTGCCGGGCGACGTCGAACGCCGCCAGCTGCTGCCCCACCGCCTGCCATCCCACCATGATCCGCGAGCCACGCAGGAGCTGGTTGGTGTCCTCGAAACTGCTGATGCCGGCGAATCGGTCGGCCTCGGCGACCTGGACATCCTTAAGCACAATGTCCGCGTTCTGCACGGTCCGGAGCGCAATCTTGTTCTCGATCCGGCTCCGGCTCACGCCCGGCAAGGAAGCATCAACGATGAACCCTCGGACCGCGCCCTGCCCGTTGGCAGCCACGGCCTCGTCCTTGGCCCACACGAGCATGTAGTCGCAGAACGTCCCGTTCCCGATCCAGCGCTTGGCGCCGTTGAGCACCCACGCGTCGCCGTCGTCGTCGGGCTCTCCCGTTGCACTGGAGATGCGCCGGGCACTCGTTTCCATCCCGCCGGCAACGTCCGAACCGTGGTCGGGTTCGGTGAGCGCGAAGGCGCCCGTGATACGCAGGCTTGAGGCGTCCGCAAGCAGCCGCTCTTTCTGGCCGGCCGAACCGAAACCGTAGAGCGATTCCACAAAAAGGTCGTGGTGGACCAGGAAAAATGTTGCGATCGAGGTATCGACGCGCGTCATCTCTGCGATGACCAGTCCGGCGAACAGGTTGCTGTAGCCGCGCTGCGCCGGTGTGCTCAGCTCCAGCGCGGCGAGCTTGGGCAGGATGTGCGCCGGGAACTCCGCCTTGTTCCACCAGTCCGACGCGTAGGGGGCGATCTCCGTGGCCAGAAACTCCCGCAGCTCGGCCAGCTTGGCCCGCTCCTTCGAGCTGAGGAGTGACTCGAACGCGAAAAAATCGGCGGTGGGCAGCTCGTCGATCGCCCGTTCAGTGGTGGAGGGCTCGGTGGTGGAGGGCTCGGACGTGCCCGGCAGGCTCATTTCGGCCCCATTCGGATGGCACCGTCGAGCCGGATGGTTTCGCCGTTGATCATCGCATTTTCCACGATGTGGGCCACCAGACTCGCGTATTCGGCGGGCCGGCCAAGGCGCGACGGATGCGGGACCTGCCGGCCCAGCGAATCCTGCGTGTCCTGCGGGAGCGTTGCCATCATGGGTGTTTCAAAGATGCCCGGGGCGATGGTCACCACCCGCAACAGGGAGCGGGCCAGCTCACGGGCCAGCGGCAGCGTCATGGCGGCGACTGCGCCCTTGGAAGCGGCGTAGGCGGGCTGGCCGATCTGCCCGTCGAAAGCTGCCACGGAGGCGGTGTTGATGATGACGCCGCGCTCGGGGCCGCCGAGCTCAGTACTGATCGGTTCGGTGGATACCATGGCCGCGGCGGCCAGGCGCAGCACGTTGAACGTCCCGATGAGGTTGACCTGGATGACGCGGTTGAACGTGTCCAGCGGAAGGACGCCGTCCCGGCCCAGGACCTTGCCCGGCGTGGCGACGCCGGCGCAGTTGACAACAATGCGCAGGGGTCCCAGCGCCACGGCAGTGTCGACGGCGGCCTGCACCTCAGCCTCATTGGTGACGTCCGCGGGGACAAAGGCCGCTTGTGCCCCCGAACCGCCGGCGGCGTTCAGCGCTGCCACGTTCAGCGCTGAGGCGTTGAGCTCGGCGGCGTAGGCTGCACCGGCAGAGGACGGCAGGTCGATCAGCACCACCGAGGCGCCGGCGTCGAACAGGCGCTTCGCTGTGGCAGCGCCCAGCCCGGAAGCCCCACCCGTAATCAGCGCGACAGTACCCAAGACGTCCATACATCCTCCTTGATGCGGCCCCAACACCATAAGACCGGCGCGGAACATTAGTTAGTGCATGTTAACTGAAAATCCTGTGGGCCGCACCCACTAGGCTGAACGGATGACCATGCCGGATGCCGAACCTGCCCACTGGCAGGACCGGGCCAACGTGGCGGCCCGCTCCGTCACCGGACTCTTCGGCCGGCGGCTGCTGTTCCTGCCGGGAACCCACCTGGCCGCCGTGCAATGGCCGTCAAAACACCTGAAGAACCTCCTCCACCCCTGGCACTACTGGTGGCAGGCGCACTACGTGGACTGCCTGGTGGATGCCGGGCGCCGCGAACTGGGCAACGGAGCCACCCCCGCGGCAAGGTTCAACGGCGCGCACCACCCCAGTGCCGGCAGGCTCGCGTCCAGGCTGGTCACGGGCATCCGGCTGCGCAACGCCTTCACCTTCGTCAACAACTACTACGACGACATGGCCTGGCTGGCGCTGGCGACGCACCGTCTGCAAAGCCTGGCCGAGGAGACGCGGCAGCCCGGTCGCCGCCGGAACGCCAGGGTCCGCAAGACGCTGACCCTGCAGTTCGATTCCGCCTCCACCGACGACCTCGGCGGCGGGACCTTCTGGAGCAAAAAGCGCGACTTCAAGAACACTCCGGCCACCGCCCCCGTAGCGCTCTACTACGCCCGGACAGGCCAGGAGGCCAAGGCGCAGCGGTTGGTGGACTGGCTCAATGCCGTGCTGTTTGATCAGGCCCGGGGCCTCTATGTTGACGGGGCGCGGCTCAGCCCGGCTGGCGAAGTGCTAGTGGAGAACAACCTCTACACCTACAACCAAGGCCCCGTACTGGGAGCCTTGCTGGAGCTCGGCGGCGACGCCAACCTCGCCAGGGCCGCGGCACTGGTGGCCGCGGTCGCAAAGCGGCTCACCGTACCGGGGCAGCGCATCCTCCGCTGCGATGGAACGGGCGACGGCGGACTCTTCACCGGGATTCTCTGCCGATACCTGGCACTCGCGGCCGTCGATGCCCGGCTCCCGGAGTCCGCCCGGAACACCGCGCAGGAGCTCGTGACAGCTACTGCCGAAGCCTTCTGGGCGGGCCGCCGGCCGGCCGGCCGCGGAGCGGCATCAGCCACGGCTGGGAACGTCCTGTTCTCCATCCACGCGGCACAACCGGCGGACACAACCTATCCGCCAGGTGCCGCCGTCGAACTTTCCACCCAGCTGCAGGCCTGGATGGCGCTGGAGGCCGCAGCGGCCATCCACAAAAGCCGTGAATGAATTAGGGCACGCAACAGTTCCGTAATGCATGTGATCCTGATCACTTAAGGGCTATGCCGCTTGGTGTCTTAGGTTTGGCTAACCTACAGTTTCTCGGGTGAGCCACCCCTTTATCCCCAGCTCACCAGGACCGTCGGTCCACACACTTTTCCCCAGAAAGTAGCACTCAATGAAGATCCGCAACAGCGCTCTGGCCGGCATCGCACTCGCCGCCACCGCAGCCTTGGGACTGACCGCCTGCGGCGGCACCACCCCGGCAGCCACCGGTTCCGCCTCTGCAGACGCCAAGGTGTCCGGCGAGATCACGGTCTACAACGCACAGCACGAATCCATGACCAAGGCCTGGGTGGAAGAGTTCACCAAGGAGACCGGCGTCAAGGTGACCCTGCGCCAGGGCAAGGACACCGAGATGTCCAACCAGATCATCCAGGAGGGCGACAAGTCCCCGGCTGACATCTTCATCACCGAGAACTCCCCCGCCATGACCCAGGTGGAAAACGCAGGCCTGTTCGCCGATCTCACCGACGAGGTCAAGAAGCAGGTTCCGGCCGAGTACCGCCCGTCCACCAACAAGTGGACCGGCGTCGCAGCCCGCTCCACCGTGTTCGTGTACAACAAGGAAAAGCTCACCGAAGATAAGCTGCCCAAGTCCCTCTCTGACCTGGCCGGTCCGGAGTGGAAGGGCCGCTGGGGCGCATCGCCGTCCGGCGCCGACTTCCAGGCGATCGTATCCGCCTACCTTGAACTCAAGGGCGAGGCCGAAACCGAGAAGTGGCTCACGGCCATGAAGGAAAACTTCAAGGGCTACCAGGGCAACGGTGCGGTCATGAAGGCTGTCAACGCCGGTGAAATCGAAGGTGGCGTTATTTACCACTACTACTACTTCGGTGACCAGGCCAAGACCGGCGAGAACTCCAAGAACGTGGCCAGCCACTACTTCAAGAACCAGGATCCGGGCGCATTTGTCTCCGTATCCGGCGGTGGCGTGCTGAAGTCCTCCAAGAACAAGGCTGCTGCCGACGCGTTCCTCGCCTTCATCACGGGCAAGAAGGGCCAGGAGCAGCTGCAGACGGGCAAGGACTTCGAGTACACCGTGGGCGCCGGCGTGGCATCCAACGACAAGTTGGTTCCGCTGGCCGAACTGCAGGCACCGACGGTTGACTCCTCCAAGCTGAACTCCAAGAAGGTCACGGAGCTGATGACCAAGGCCGGTCTGCTCTAGCTTTTGGTTTCAACCCCAGAACTAACCGCCAAAGCGGCGATGGCGGGCAAGGGCAACAGCCCTCGCCCGCCATTGGCGGTTGCGCTCCTGGCCACACTGCTGGCCCTGTTCGCCCTCATCCCGCTGGGCTATGTCATCTACATGACGGCGATCACTGGCTGGGATGCCAGCATTGAGCTGATCTTCCGCCCCCGGGTGGGCGAACTGCTGGTCAACACCCTCCTGCTGATGCTCATCGTGGTGCCCGCAACTCTGGTGGCGGGCGTGGGCGGCGCGTGGCTGGTGGAACGCACCAAGCTGCAGGGCCACAAGTGGTGGGCCGTGCTCCTGGCGGCGCCGCTGGCCATTCCCGCGTTTGTGAACAGCTACGCCTGGGTGTCCGCCATCCCTTCCCTGGAAGGCGTCTGGTCAGGCGCGCTGATCGCCACTCTGTCCTACTTCCCGCTGGTCTACATTCCGGCCGCGGCCACGCTCAGCCGGCTGGATCCGGCCATCGAGCAGTCGGCGGCATCCCTGGGCCTGGGCCCGTGGCAGGTCTTCTTCCGCGTGGTGCTGCCCCAGCTGCGCATCGCCGTCACCGGCGGTGGCCTGCTGGTGGGCCTGCACCTGCTGGCCGAGTACGGCGCCTTCGCGATGATCCGCTTTGAGACGTTTACGACGGCGATCATGCAGCAGTACGCTTCCACGTTCAACGGCACGGCGGGAAATATGCTGGCCAGCGTCCTGGTGTTCTTCTGCCTGATCCTCCTGGTGCTGGAGGTCCGCAGCCGCGGCACGGCCCGCTACGCGCGGATCGGCTCCGGCGCCCAGTCCAAGCCCCTGCGGCTCCCCCTGCACCGCTACCAGGTTCCCGCCCAGCTGGGACTGATGGCGCTCACTGGCCTGGCGTTCGGCCTGCCGCTGTGGTTTGTGATCCGCTGGATCGTGGCCGGCGGCGCCGAGATCTGGGATGTGGACGAGTTTGTCCCCGCACTGCTGCAGACCCTGGGGCTGGGCCTTGCCGGCGCAGTGGCCGCGACTGTTGTCGCCTTCCCCATGGCGTACCTGGCCGTCCGGCATCCAGGGTGGTTCAGCAAGTCCCTGGAGCTCTCCAACTACGTCACCAGTTCCATGCCCGGCATCGTAGTGGGTCTGGCCTTCGTCACCGTGGCCATCAACGTTGCCCCGGACATCTACCAGACCACCGGGCTGCTGGTGGCCGCATACGTGCTGCTGTTCATTCCGCGCGCGTTGGTGAACATCCGCGCCGGGCTGGCACAGGCCCCCAAGGAACTGGACGAAGCGGCCCGCGCCCTGGGCAGGTCTCCGTTCAATGCCTTCCTGAAGATCACGTTGCGCCTCACGGCTCCCGCGGCCGCCGGCGGCGCAGCGCTGGTGTTCCTCGCCGTCGTGACCGAACTGACCGCCACGCTGCTGCTCTCCCCCAACGGGACCAGAACCCTGGCCAGCGCGTTCTGGAGCAAGAGCAGCGAAATCGACTACGCCGGCGCAGCCCCGTATGCCCTGCTGATGATCCTGCTCTCGGCACCCATGACCTACCTTCTCTTCCAGCAGTCCAAGAAAGTGGCCGGACAGTGACCGAACAATCCCCCGCCAGGCTTCCGGAACCGCGGATCGCGCCGTCGGTGGCACCCACCACCAACAGCCATCTGCAAATCACCGACGTCACCAAGAACTTCGGTTCCCAGGCCGTCCTCAAAGGCGTCAACCTATCCGTGGCCAAGGGCGGGACCACTGCCATCGTGGGACCCTCCGGCTCGGGAAAGACCACCCTCCTGCGGCTGATCGCCGGCTTTGAACACCCCGCCACCGGCAGCATCTCGCTCAACGGCAGCAAGGTGGCGGGCGACGGCGTGTGGTTGCCTGCGCATAAGCGCCAGGTGGGGTACGTGGCTCAGGACGGGGCGCTTTTCCCGCACCTGACGGTGGGCCAGAACATCGCGTTCGGCCTGGACACGGCCAAGCTCGCGGGTGGCCGCCGCGGGGCCGCGGGCCGCATCAGCGAGCTGCTGGACATGGTCTCCCTGGACGCCTCCATGGCCAAGCGGCGGCCGCACCAGCTCTCCGGCGGGCAACAGCAGCGTGTGGCCCTGGCCCGTGCACTAGCCCGCGAACCCGAACTGATGCTGCTGGACGAGCCCTTTTCAGCCCTGGACGCCGGCCTGCGCGTGGCAACCCGGCGGGCCGTGGCCAAGGTCCTCAACAAAGCCGGCGTCACCACCGTCCTGGTCACCCACGACCAGGCCGAGGCCCTGTCCTTCGCGGACCAGGTGGCCGTGATGCGCGGCGGCAAGCTGGCCCAGATCGGCAACCCGTTTGTGGTTTATACCCGCCCCGCCGACCGCGCCACCGCGGAATTCCTGGGCGACGCCGTCATCCTGGACGCCTGGATGGAAGGCTCGCTGGCCACCTGCTCGCTGGGCGGAATCCCTGTCCGCCGCCCGCCGGCCCAGGGCCGCGTGCAGCTGATGCTGCGTCCTGAGCAGATCCGCATTGCCGAGGATGGCCCCATCCGCGGCGTGGTGGTGGACACCGACTACTTCGGCCCGGAAACCACCGTGCGCCTCAAACTCTCTGTGCCACCCGAACTGGCCGACCGCGCCGACCACCGCTACCCCGGCGGCGGCGAAGTCATCACCATCCGGCACTGGAACGCCTCCATTGCCCGGCCGGGAATGGAACTCTGCCTGCGCGTGGTGGGCGAAGCCGTCGCCTTCCCGCTCGACCCCGCTTGTGATTGAGCCCGTCGCGCACCGGTGATTGAGCCCGTCGAAATCCGCCGCTACTAACCTCCGGCCGGCTTCTTCTTCTGCGGATACGGCGCCTCGCCCCGGGCCAGCATCTCCACAAAGCCGGCGATTTTCCGTTCCCGCGTGGACGCCTGCTTCACGGAATTCGTCCGGTAAATCAGGGCATACCGGTTCACCGAGGTAAGGACGTCGAACATGGCCTGGGCAGCGGGGACGGCAGCGATGGCGGCGGCCAGATCCGGCGGAACTTCCGCCGTCGCCTGCCCCACATAGGCCGCTTCCCAGCGCCCGTCCGCCTTGGCGGCGTCGACCGCGGCGCGGCCGGCCGCAGTCATCCGGCCGTCAGCCTCGAGCTTCCCGATGCGGTCCACATTCCGCGCCGACCAGACGCTCTTCGGGCCGCGGCGGGTCATCCGCTGGAAGGAACTGTCGTCGTCGCGCCTTTTGCCCTGACCGTCGATCCAGCCAAAGCACAGTGCCTCCTGCAACGCTGCTGCGTAGTCCAGTTCAGTGGCGTTGCCGCCCTTCTTATGCAGCACCAGCCAGACGCCGGGGCTGGTGGCGTGGTGCTGTTCCAGCCACAGCCGCCACTCCGCCGCGTCCGCTACCAGCAGTTCCTCGAGTTCAATGGCCATGGCCCTATTCTGCCCGCCTTCTGCTGGAAGTGGCATGATGGCGGTAGCCGACCTGTCCTGGTTTCGAGGAGGAACCCATGCTGCGTGTCAGACCCGTCCATTTCACCTCCCGGCCGGACAGTTGGGAACAGCTCCTGGCTGCCCTGGGCCTGGCCAAGACCGTCGATGACGGCCCATGGCGGGAGTTCGACGCCGGTTCCGGCCGGCTGGCCCTGCACGTGGCCGACGCCGGCGGCACGGACGACGGCACCACTGCCTTGGGCGTGGAGGTGGGCGATCTGGCGGAATTCGGGCGGCGCACCGCCCTGGCCGCGGAGGAATCCGGGAACACGGTCGCCGAGCTCATCGCCGCCGATCACGGCGAGTCGTGCCGCATCACCGGCCGGGACGGCTTCAGCTTCCTGGCGGACAAAGGCGCCCGGGAGACGAACGCGGCTGACGCTGATCCGGCGCTGACCGTCGTCGGGGTCTGGTTTACGGAGGATCCCGGCGCCGCCGCCGTGACGCTGCAGGACATCGGCGCCAGGTTCCGCCCCGTCCCGGACGCCGACGAAACCGCCGACTTTACCGCCAAGAACGGCGGGGTGCTGATGGTGCGGCCGGCATCCGGGCCGCCGCGGTCCGGCCTGGGATTTGAGTACGACGGCGATCTGGGCGCCTTGCGGGACCGGCTCACCGCCGCCGGGCTGGACGTCAGCGAAACCGAGGAAGCCTTCGGCCGGACCCTGCACGTGGCCAACCCCGACGCCGCGGGCAGCGCAGGTACCGCCGACACAGCCGCAGCCACAACCGCCCCGCATGTCCCGCCCACGCTCTGGATCTCGCAGCGCCTCGCCGCGCCGTGATCCGCTCCAATCCGGACCGGGGTGCCCGGGGCTGTCTCTGCGGATAAGCCCGCCGAGGGGTGAGATTCCGGCGCTTTGGGCGCCGCTTTACGCTGATAGCTCACCCCTCAGCGGTCCGAGGCCGCCCAATGGGGTAAAACTTAACCATGAACGTTCGCACTCCTGACCCCAATCCCGGCTGGCTCTCCGAAGAAGACCTCTTTGAGGCCCGCGGGAGGCTCCCCATGATCTATGTGGAGGCCGTGCCGGTGAGGCTGGATCCGCTGGGTTTTGTGAACGAGGTCGGTACGCTGCTCCAGGCCGACGAGGACGGGAACATGATCCGGTCGCTGGTTTCGGGCCGCGTGATCTACCGCGAGACAATCCGCGCCGCACTCCTGCGCCATATGGAAAAGGACCTGGGGCCGCTCGCCTTTCCGCAGCTCCCCATCAGCCCGGTCCCCTTCACGGTGGCCGAATACTTCCCGGCCCCGTCCCAGACCGGCTTCACCGACGACCGCCAACACGCCGTATCGTTGGCGTATGTCATCCCCGTGACCGGCGAATGCGAACCCCGCCAGGATGCCCTGGAACTGACCTGGATGACCCCGGCGGAAGTGCTAAGCCCCGACGTCCAGCTCGAATTCAGCGGCGGCCGCGGCGCCCTGGTCCGCCAGGCGCTGGCCTTTGCGGGCGTGGGTCACTGACGCCCGCGGGTTCCCCGGCGTCCCCGACTTCCGGCGCCCCGCTTTGTAGACTGTAGGGCGGACCGCAAGAGAACTTAAGGACTCCCATGACCGAAAACCCAGCCGCCAGGCACTACAGCGAACAGCAGGCTGGATCTCTGACCACCGGCGATCAGCTCCTCCTCCCCGACGGTGAACGCACCGCCGAAATCCAGCACGTGGAGTTTGAACCGGACGATTTCGGGACCCCTGCGGTGGTCCTGGCAAACCTCACCGGCGGCGGCACCCTCCGCATCGCGGCCGGCTCCACCGTAAAGATCCTGGACACAACAGTCAGGGTCATCACGGTTCCGGACACCACCGTTCGGGGCACCCCCGTTCAGGACACGACGCCCGACGCCGTCACGCAGCTTACGGTCGCGGCGCAACACCCTGCCGAACAGCCCCAGCACACCGGCGAAGCGGGGGCAGCCCCGGCGGCTCCCGCCGTCGTCGTACCTCCCCCGCCGGCCATCCCGCCCGCGATGAGCGGCCCGTCCGCGGAAGAACTGGCGCGGATTCCGGCGCCGCAGGGCACACCCGAAGCGGTGGTGGAGGCTGCCGCGGAAGCCCACCCGGACGCCGTTGGCGTGCTGCTGCTGGCGGACAAGCTGGCCAAGGGCATCAACTTCAAGTCCGGCAGCTGCCTCAAGGACCTCAGCGACCTGGCCCACGAGCTGTTCATCACGCTCAAGGATCCGGACGGGGCGCTCACCGTGGCGGACCTGCTCAACGTCCTCCCGTTCGACGGCAACCCGGGCCGGTGGGCGTCCGTGGAGGCGTCGCTGGCGTTGTCCAGCTTCATCTGCCGCCAGGACCGGCAGGAGGAGCGCGCCGAAGTCTATGAAAAGCTGCTGCGTTTGCCGGAAACCCAGGAAACGGACCCGTTCAAGGCGCGGATGAACGCCAAGGTGCGCCAGCGTTCGCTGAACGAACCCAACCTGTACGACAAAGAGATCTTCCGCTCGATCGACAACTCCAACCACGAGGCCGAGCGGGAGTGGCGGCTGCTGCGCCTCGAATCCCTGCTGTTCCTGCGCGCACACGGCGGGTCTGAGACGATCGGCGTGGGCGAACTCCAGCGCCGGATCAGCAACGAACTCGAGGCCGTCCGGGCCTAAGCCGTCGGGGTGGGGGAATTGCCCCCTACCCGGGGCTGCGCCCGCGTTGTAGATTCGGGCTATGACGAACAATCTGAGCGTGGTGATAAATGCTGATGCGCCGCAGGTCTGGACCATGCTGCGTGAACCGGCCAAAGTTGCCCAGTGGCACGGCTGGGAGGCTGACGAACTGGCCGATGAGATTGACGGGATCTACTTCAGCAGCAACGTGGTTGAAGCCCCGGACCACACCAGCCTAACCACCAATGGCGGCGACGTCTTCGACCTGAAACCGGTGTCCGCCGGGACGCTGGTCAGTGTCACGCGGGCAGCCCTGGACCACAACTCTGAGTGGGCGGCCTGGGACGAGGACATCACGCAAGGCTGGCTGACGTTCCTGCAGCAACTCCGCTTCGCGCTGGAACACCACCCGCACGGCAAGCGGCATACGATGTTCTTCGAATTTCCCGGCGAGCCGGCTTCCGCCATCGAAAAGCTGGGCTTGTCGGACGTGCCTGCGGCGGGTGAGACGTATGGGCTGACGCTGTCCACAGGGGAGGAAATCACCGGCAAGGTCTGGTTCCGCAGCAACCATCAGGTAGGGCTTACCGTCCACAGCTACGCGGAGCACGGCGACGGCTTGCTGATCGTGGCGGACCAGCCCGTCATTGAAGGCGTAAGGCCCCACGGCGGCGCCATGGTGATCGCCTCGACCTTCGATCTGGGTGCCCACAAAATGGAGTCCATCCATTCGCTCTGGGACAGTTGGCGGGCTGAGAACTACCCCACATCGGAAGCGGCAGGCTGAGGGATCGGCGGCGCTTGCTGGCACACTGGAACCGTGCCAGCCAACCCCGCCCCCGCGCCATCCGTCTCCGTATCGGCAGTCCCAGCTGATCCCGTAGCAGCGGCGGCCGGCTCGGCCGCTGCAGCCGACCAGTCGCAGTTCTCCTTCACCGTTGGCACCCGCCTGGCTGACAGCTGTGCGCCGTCGGCTGGGCAGGCAGCTGCCAACGGCGGAAAATTCCTGGGCCGCACGGGGACCGTCACCACGCCCCATGGCGAAATCCGCACCCCGGCGTTCATCGCCGTCGGGACCAAGGCGACGGTTAAGTCCGTCCTGCCGGAATCCATGGCGGACCTCGGTGCACAGGCGCTCCTTGCCAACGCCTACCACCTGTACCTCCAGCCGGGCGCGGACATCCTGGACGAGGCCGGCGGGCTGGGCGCGTTCATGAACTGGTCCGGGCCCACGTTCACGGACTCCGGCGGGTTCCAGGTGATGAGCCTGGGGTCCGGGTTCAAGAAGGTCATCGACATGAAGTCGGTGGACACCTCCGGACCGGACGACGCCGTGGCTCCGGGCAAGGAACGCCTGGCGCATATTGACGACGACGGCGTCTGGTTCAAATCGCATCTCAACGGCGACCGCCACCGTTTCTCCCCCGAAATTTCCATGCAGGTCCAGCACCAGATCGGCGCGGACATCATGTTCGCGTTCGATGAGCTGACCACGCTGCAGAACTCCCGCGGCTACCAGGAGGAATCGCTGGAGCGCACGCGATTGTGGGCCCTGCGATGCCTGGAGGAGCATTTCCGGCTGACCACGTCCCGTGTGGGGAAGCCGTACCAGGCACTTTTCGGCGTGATCCAGGGTGCGCAGTACGAGGACCTGCGCCGGAAGGCCTGCCGGGACCTTGGCGCCATGGACTTCGACGGCTACGGCATCGGCGGGGCGCTGGAGAAGGAAAACCTGGGCACGATTGTGCGCTGGTGCAACGAGGAACTGCCGGAGGACAAGCCGCGGCACCTGCTGGGCATCTCCGAGCCGGACGACATCTTCACGGCCATCGAGAACGGCGCGGACACCTTCGACTGTGTGTCCCCCACCCGAGTGGCCCGCAACTCCGCGTTCTATACGCCAGCCGGCCGCTTCAACCTCTCCGGTGCCAAGTACAAACGCGACTTCGGCCCGCTCCAGGAGGGCTGCGACTGCTACGCCTGCGCCAACTACTCGCGGGCCTACATCCACCACCTGTTCAAGGCCAAGGAAATGCTCTCCGCCACCCTGATCTCCATCCACAACGAACGCTTTGTGGTGAAGATGGTGGACGACGCCCGGCTGGCCATCGAAGCCGGGACTTTCTTCGAGTTCAAGGCCGAGACCCTGGCGCAGTACTACCGCTAGCGCGTGTCACGGCTCGCTGCCCGCCCGCCTTCCCTGCGTCCCGCCGTCGTCCTCCACGCCGTTTCGATGGTTCCCTGCGCACTCGATGGCTGCGAACATCGTCTGCGCAGGGAACCGTCGAAATGGCGGCCCGGGGATGGCCGCTCAGACCCCGTAGCTCGGTTCGCGCTTCTTGATCCAGCCGATCACGAGGGACGTCACCGGCACAAACAGGAACTCCACGAGTGTCTTGTAAACAAAGCCCACCACCACGTAGTTCAGGAACGTGCCGAAGTCCGTGATGCCGATGACGGAGGCGGCGATGCTGCAGAAAATCAGGGTGTCCACGAACTCGCCCGCGCCTGAGGAACCCATCAGCCGCGCCCAGAGTGACTTCTCCCCGGAGCGGGCCTTCATCTTCACCAGGATCCACGAGTTAATGGTCTGGCCGGCCAGGAATGCCAACAGCGAGGCGAGCACAATCTGCGGCACCGGACCAAGGGCCCCCTCAAGGGCGGCCTGCTTGGACGTGCCGAACTCGTCATCGAAGCCGGGCAGGGCGATGATCACCCAGTAGCAAACAGAGGCGAAGACGGACAGTGCGAAGGTGGTGAAAATGGCCTTGCGCGCCACCTTGAAACCGTAGACCTCGCTGATGACGTCGCCCAGGATGTAGGCGAGCGGGAACAGGAAAAACCCGCCGTCCGTGATGATCGGACCGATCGCGACGCCCTTGGACGCCCCGATGTTGGACAGGATCAGCACCACGGCCATAAACGCCAGCATGATACCGAAGTACGGCGAACCGATTGATGCGAATCTCGGCGCCGTCCGGGCGGAGTCGGCGATGGGCTGGGCGTCACGGCCTGAGGGGGAAGACTTGGGGGATTCCATTCGTAGTGGTTCGCTCGGCGTACGGCTCGCGCAACGAAAGTTGCGCGGGACGCCGGCTGTATTAGCACTGTCACGACATTCTCCCACTGAACAATAGGGCCCGACGCCGGATGGCAGGATAGTGCCATGACTTTAGCTTCAGCTGCCCTCCAGTCCCCCGTTTCCGCTCCCGCCGTCGTCCTGACCATCGCGGGATCCGAAGCCACGGGTGGCGCCGGAGCCCAGGCCGACCTGAAGACGTTCCAGGAGCTGGGCGTGTTTGGCATCGCCAACCTGACCTGCATCGTGTCCTTCGATCCGAGCGACAACTGGAACCACCGCTTTGTGCCGGTGGACCAGCAGGTCATTGCGGACCAGTTGGAAGCCACGGCGGCGGCCTACGGCCCGGCGTCGGGCGCCGCCTTCGAGAGGGCGTCGGGAGAGCCGTCAGCTCCAGGCCGTCCGGTCCTGGACACCGTGAAGATCGGCATGCTGGGCAGCCCGGCCACCATCAGCACGGTCGCCGCGGCGCTGGAAACGGGCCGGTTCCGCAATGTAGTGCTGGATCCGGTGCTGATCTGCAAGGGCCAGGAGCCGGGCCACGCACTGGACACGGACCAGGCCCTGAAGGCGCAGATCCTGCCGCTGGCCACATTTGTCACACCCAACCACTTCGAAGCCGAATCGCTGTCCGGCCTGGCGATCATCGACGTCGAGTCCCTGAAAGCCGCAGCAGTCCGCATCCACGAGCTCAGCGGCGCCGCGGTCCTGGCCAAGGGCGGGGTGCGGCTGGCAGGCCCGGACGCCGTCGACGTTTACTACGACGGCGAGACCCTGGAGGTCCTCAGCGCTCCGAAGGTGGGCGAGGTGGCCGTGTCCGGTGCCGGCTGCTCCCTCGCCGCGGCGGTGACGGCCGAGCTGGCCAAGGGCGCCACGCCGCTGGAGGCTGCCCGGTCCGCCAAGGACTTTGTCACCGCGGGCATCCGCAACCGTGTGGCCTCCGGTGCGCCGTTCGACGCCCTCTGGCAGGGCGGCGCGCGCTAGTTTATTGAGTCTTCCAGCGGCGTCTTTTCCAGCCGGGCCTCTTCCAGCAGGGCGTCGGCCACCAGCGTGGCCGTCCGCACAATAAAGGCCCGACGGCGGTCCAGGCGGTCCGGAGCGGAGCCCGCCAAAAGTGCGTCGATCTGGGGCAGCACCGTCCAGCCGTCGCAGAGGGTCACGATGGTGAGGACCAGGTCGGCCGCATCCGTGCGGTCGATTCCGGGTAGAACTGCCAGCATCTGGTCCACTTTTGTGGCGCAGTGGTCCGCGCGTGTGGCCCGGTCCACGGTATTCCTCCCGCGCTCCAGGCCTTCCCAGAACAGGAGCCGGGCCAGGGCGCCGTCGTTCGTGTGACGGTCAAAAAGCCTTCCGGCGTACTCTCCGATGGACGCCGCGCCATAACCTTCGATGGGGACCTCGGACATCACCCGCACCAGTTCAGCGGCAAGGACGGCGTCGAACAGCTCGTCCTTCTTGCCGAAGTACTGGTAGATGCGTTCCTTGTTCACGCCCGCCGCGGCAGCAATGCGGTCCACGCGCGCCCCCGCAAGGCCCTTGTCACTGAACTACTCGGTGGCGGCGGTCAGCAGCAGTGCTTTGGTGCGGTCAGTATTCCAGGCCATGTCGCGAACAGCACCCTCAGCCCCACAGCAACTGCTCCCGCGTCAGCCGCCCCTGCTCAGGCTCCGGTCACTGCTCACGGACCGGTGCCGCCTGCACCCTCCATCCACGTCCGCGCGCCGCCATCACGTGGCTGGCCATCTTTCCGCTGGTGGCCGTGGGCATGATGCTTGTGGCACCCCTGACCGAGGGCTGGCACACGGTGCTCCGTGCCCTGGTTCTAACGCTCGTGGTGGTTCCGGTTGCTGTCTACCTCGTGGTGCCGCGGCTCTTTGCCGGGTACGGCGCCCTGCTGCGAAGCCGCAATTCCCGCAAGACCAGTTAGTTAGGCTCAGCCCGGGGAGGCCACGGTCACGAGCGCGGGTCGGCCACCGTTCCCATAAACAGCGGCAGGCCGGTTTCCACATGGACGATCTGGTAGTGGAATGGCCGGTCGAAGCTGATGGACCGCTCAGGCTGCGGCGGAGCGCTGGTGACAGCTCCGTTGATCTGGGTCACCGCGGCTGCGATGGTGCCCTTTTCGGCGACCGTGATGTTGGCAGCCTGCGCGGCCTGGGTGATCGCCATCTTGGGCTGGATGTTGTTGAAATCCTCCGTGGTGTCGAGCGTCGTCTGGAGCCCCAGTGACTCAAACACCTTCCGCAGGTCAAAGCTGCACTTGTGGTCCCAACGTGGCAACTGGATCTGCACCGTCTCCAGCGCTGCAGTGTCGAAGGCGTCCGCGATTTCCGCTAGCGTTTCCGCACCGAAGGCAGCCGAGGCGGGGCGGGACTCGGCCCCGGCGTCCGCGTCGGATCCGGCCCCCGGCAGGATCAACCGCATAACGAAACCGTCGGCGTAGGGAAGGTCCACGCCCTGCCAGCCTGCACCTTCCGCGTACTTCATCTCCGCCTCGTTGTGCATGGCAGGCGCATCGATTTCCTCGCCGGCAGCTGTTGTGAAGGGGAGGTCCGAGGTGGCATTCGGGTCAAACGGCGCGCTCCAGGCGGAGGCAAAATACAGGGAATTGAGGAGGCTGAAGGTGTTCCGGCGGTCGTACTCTGCCGGGGCTTCCTTGATCCGGCCGCCCGTGTTCCTGTTGACCCACGCATCGATGGCGGGCTTCGTGGCACCCTCATCGCTGAAGGCCACGGGATACACGCCCGTTCCGTAGTGCCGGGCCAGCGTTTCCAGGAAGGACTCGCCGGTGGGCACACCCTTGTCCACGAACAGCCCGTTGGCGGCATGCATGACCGGTTTCCGCGGCGGGTTGTCCTCATCCACTGCGCCGGGGTCGCCGTCGAACTTCGCAAGTGAGCTGAGGACCGCGTTCATGGCCTCGTCGCGATTCTCTGCGGGGAGTCCCAGGACGCTGTCCATCTCCGCCGCGGTCTCGCCCGACGCGCCGGAGCGAAGCATCGCGAGGGCAATCAGCAGGCTCCCGGGCGAGGACACGACGTTCCCGTTGGCGCCGTCGCCGCCGTCCGCCAGCAGCGCCTCGCCAAGGCCCAGGGCGGAAGCCCGGAAGGAGCGCAGTTCAGCGGCATAAGCGGCGCGGTCCACCGAAATCCGCTCCACGCCGTCGGCCGTCAGGAGCTCCGGAGGCGCAGGGGCCGGGGCCGCACATGCTGCCAGTCCCAGCACCGCACCCAACGCCACCGCCCGCTGAAAACGAAACACCACTGTCGCCTCCCCCGGCACACAAGGGCGGGAATCCGCCTGCTCCCAGTGAACCAGCGACGGCGGCGCGAGACGATGCCTGAACGGTCACGCTTTGCACTCATTTTGGTCTCATCCAAACGCTCTCTCACTTAACGCAAGAAATCCCGGGACGCTCTCTCACTTTCCTCAAGAAAGTGAGAGAGCGCCCCGGGATTTGCCGCATTATCTGAGAGAGCGTCCAGGGTGCGGGGGGCGGCGCGGGTGGTGGGCGTACGACGGCGGGTGGCCACCCGCCGTCGTACGCCCACCGGAGCTGCCCACAGCGCTAGGCGTTGATGAGGTCCTTGTCCTTGTCGTCGTCCTTTGCCGGGCGGTTCCAGGCATCGCCCTGTTCGCGGTCCAGGTGCGTGGTTTTCTTGTTCTTCAGGGCGAAGATGTAGACCAGCAGTGAGATGGCAATGGCCACGGTAACGTAGGTGAAGAACAGGTCCACGCGCTGGGCCTTCTGGAACGCCGCACCAAGCAGCGGGACGGTGCCGCCGAAGAGTGAGTTCGCGATCGCGTAGCCCAGGCCAACGCCGAGGGCGCGGATGGAGGCCGGGAACAGCTCGGCCTTCACGAGGGCGTTGATCGAGGTGTAGCCGCCGACGATCAGCAGGCCGCCCAGCATCAGCAGGAATGCCGTGAACGGGTCCTTGGTGTTGGACAGCGTGGAGAGCAGCGGCCAGGTGAACAACACACCCGTGATGCCGAACCAAAGCAGCAGCGGCCGGCGCCCGACCTTGTCCGAGATGATCCCGTAGACCGGCTGGAGCAGCATGAAGATGAACAGCGCCCAGAAGTTGATCACGGAGGTGTCGGTCTTGGCGATCCCGGAGGTATCGTTCATGAACTTCAGAATGAAGTTGGTGTATGTGTAGAACGCCACGGTGCCGCCGAGGGTGACGCCGATGCAGATCAGCAGCGGCTTCCAGTGCTGGGTGAACAGCAACTTCATGGTGCCCGGTTGGGCAACGCCGGCCACGGCCGGAACCTTGGCGGCCTCGACCTGCTCGGCGGACACGGTTTCTTCCATCGAGCGCCGCAGCCACAGGACCACGAGCGCGGCGACGCCGCCGATCGCGAAGGGGATGCGCCAGCCCCACTCAGTCAGGGCGCCCTTGTCCATGGTGTTCTGCAGGATGACGAGCACCAGCAGGGCCAGCATCTGGCCGCCGATCAGCGTGACGTATTGGAAGCTTGAGAAGAAGCCGCGGCGTTTGGATGTGGCGGCCTCGGACATGTAGGTGGCGCTGGTGCCGTATTCGCCGCCCACGGAGAAGCCCTGGACCAGCCGCACAAGGATCAGCAGAATCAGCGCCCAGACGCCTATCTGCTGGGTCGTCGGCAAGATGGCGATGGCGAAGGAACCGGCGGACATGATCGTTACGCTGAGCGTCAGGGCCGCCTTGCGGCCCTTGCGGTCGGCATAGCGGCCGAAGAACCAGGCACCCACCGGACGCATCAGGAACGACGTCGAGAAGACGGCCATGGCCTCGAGCCCGGCCTGCAGGTCGTCTTGGGAATTGAAGAAGTGCGACTGGAAGTACGCCGCGAAGACTGTGTAAACGTAGAGGTCGTACCACTCCACGAGGTTGCCCGCTGAACCCTTGAGGATGTTGCTCACGGCCCGGCGGGTCTGTGCTGCCTCGCTCTGGACTGCGTGCTGGGCGCTCATCGTTGAACCTCCCCGGACTGCGGCGCTGTTCTTACTTTCGTGCTGTCCATGGCTACGTTGCCCATGGTTCCTCCTCGACGTTGACGGGCCCCCCTCAAACGCCGAGGGCCTCATCCAAGTTATGCGTGATGCAAGGCACATCCAACGTGGGAGGGCATTTCCTAACACTTCCTTAGGTTTCGGCGGGCGACGGGGTAATCTCCAAAGCGGGCAGTTTGCGTTGCCCGCTCAGCGAATAAGGGAACCAGGCCATGGAGTTGCTCATCGTCGAGGACGACGACGCCATGGCGTCCGCCCTCGCCGCCGCCGTCGCGACCGCGGGGCACAACCCCACCCGGGTTGCCCGCGGAGCAGACGCCCTGCTGGTCCACCGGAAGTTCGAAGTGATCCTGCTGGACCTCGGCCTTCCCGATATGGACGGGCTGGAGGTGCTGCGGAAACTGCGCCAGGTCACGCCGGTGCCCATCCTGATTCTCACCGCGCGCGACGACGAACGCAGTGTGGTGCTCGGCCTGCGGTCCGGAGCGGACGACTACCTCGTCAAGCCAGTAAAGCTCGTGGAACTTCTCGCCCGCATCGAAGCCGTCACGCGGCGTGCCGGCCGCTATCGCGGTACGCGGCAGCAGAGTGTGGTGCTGGGTGATCTTGAGATCGACCTCGAGCGGCGCGTGGCGGCCCTCCGTTCCGAGGTGCTCCCGCTGACGGCCACCGAGTTTGACCTGCTGGCCCTGTTGGCCAGCCACGCCGGTTCGGTGGTCACCCGTGAACAGATCCTGGACGCGCTGTGGGGCGACGCCTTCGTGGCCTCGTCCCGGTCCCTTGACGTGCACCTGACGGGGCTGCGGGCCAAGCTCCAGTTACCGGGCTTCATCATCAACGTCCGCGGCGTCGGCTACCGGGTCGAGGCGGACCCGGCGTGAAACTGCGCGTCCTGGGCATCCTGAGTGTCCTGGCGTTGCTCATTGTCATCATCACCTCCAACGCCATCCTGACGTCCGCCGGCCGCGAACTGACCCAGGAACTCCAGATCAACCGTGCCGCTTCCCTCAACCGCCTGGCACAGGTGGCGTTCGACGCAGCTTCCGCCGGCGAAACCGCTCAATTGCAAACGGAGATGGACCGGTATTCCGAGCTCTACGGCGAAGGAGTCCTGATCCGTCTCCAGCAGGGAACCCTGCGCTCCGGTGGCCTGAGCGAGGACCGGCCGGACGTCCGGGACGCGGTGGCCAGGGCGAACCTGAACCTTAGCGACACCACGCTCAGCCCGCTGCAGCCGTTCGGGCCTTCCTCCGAGGTGATCTCCCGCTCCTTCGGCAGCGCGAGCCAGGTCCTGGGCGAGGCGGTCCTCGAGGTCAAACTGGACGCGGCCCGGCAGAAACTTCGGGAGCGGTGGCTCATCGTCGCAGTGGCAGCGGCGGTCCTGGCTGCGGTGCTACTGCTTGGTGCGGCCCGCGTGACCGAGTGGGTGCTGCGCCCCGTGCATCGGCTGAACGCCGCCGTCACGGAACTTGAGGCAACGGGCCGGACCGGACAGCTTCCGGAGGCCGGGCCGCCGGAACTGCGGGAACTGAGCCGTTCATTCACCACCATGGCGCAGACCGTCAGCCACAGCCTCGATTCGCAGCGGCAACTGATAGCTGACACGTCGCACGAGCTACGCAATCCCGTGGGGGCGCTGCGGCTCAGGATCGATTTGCTGCAGCTGGAACTGAAGACCGCCCGGGAGCACGACGCCGCCGCAGGGGTGCTGGCCGAGCTCGAACGTGTGGAGGAGATCCTGGACGGCGTTTTGCGGCTGGCGTCCGCCGAGCACCGGGCCTCCGAGGACTCCGCACGGGGCCCGCTGGGAACCCCGTCGCCCGCGGCACAAGCGCCGCTTGATCCGTACCCGGTCCTGCAGGAAGAAACCGAACGGGCGGGCCCCGCCGCCCAGCGCGGCGGAGCATCGATCCTGCTGGCAGATCCGCCGGCCCCCGCCGTGCACATCGCGTGCAGCGCCGCAGAGCTGGCCCAGATGGTCGGCGAACTTCTGAACAACGCCATCAAGTACGCTCCCGGCGCCCACATCTCGG
This sequence comes from Pseudarthrobacter raffinosi, assembly GCF_023913835.1. Classification (NCBI taxonomy): domain Bacteria; kingdom Bacillati; phylum Actinomycetota; class Actinomycetes; order Micrococcales; family Micrococcaceae; genus Pseudarthrobacter; species Pseudarthrobacter raffinosi. Next base: position 97,775 of record NZ_JAMXBG010000006.1, read on the forward strand.
TTGCTGCCCGCGAGCGCCAAGGCACGGTGGCCATCGAAGTGTCCGACGACGGCCCCGGGCTTTCCGCCGACGAACGGACAGCGGCCACCAGCCGCTTCTGGCGGTCCCCGGCGCACCGGAGCATCCGCGGCACCGGGCTGGGCATGACCATCGTGGACAAGCTGGCAGCCGCCAACGGTGGCCTGCTGGTGCTTGCCGAGGCCTCGCCGCATGGCCTGATCGCGCGCCTCGAGTTTCCGTGGGCCGCGGAGCTGCCGGGAAGTTTTGCCGGGCCGGAACAGACCGGGCCGGAGCAGGCGGCTCCGCGTGGGTGACCTGTTCGGGGGGCGCCTGGCCGGAGCGCTGGCCTTGCCCACGAGTCCCCCGAGTCCCCCGCTTCCCCCTGATCCCCCGCGGCGAACCGTCCTCAAGGCCGGACTCGCGGCCGGTTTATCCGGGCTGCTCCTGCCGGGCCTGGGTGCGTGCACGCCGACGGACCGCCCGGCCACCGTCACCGTGGCCGGCGGCGAGCCTGGCGGCTTCTACCTGGAGTTCGCCGAGCTGCTGGCGGCATCCCTCCAACGTCACGGGGTGGCCGGCTTGGCCACGGCGCTGACTACCGGCGGCAGCCTGGACAACCTCGAACATCTGCTGACCGGCAAAGCCACGTTCGCCGTCGCGCTCGCGGATTCGGCTGCCCGAAGCACAGCGGTGGGTGAGTCGCCCGCCGTCGGACTTTCCGCCGTCGGAAAGGTGTATGAAAATTACGTCCACTGCGTCATCCGGCACAACAGCGGGATCCGGGACATTAGCGGGCTTGCCGGCCGGACCGTGGCTGTCGGCGAGCCCGGCTCGGGGACGTCGCTGACCACTCCGCGGCTGCTCGAGGCTGCCGGGCTGAGCAGCACTGCGGGCACCGCCGGCGGCGTCACGGTGCTGAGCCTCGGCCTCAACGAGGGCCTCGCGGCACTGCGGGACGGAACGGTCGACGCGTTGTTCTGGTCAGGCGGCGTGCCTACCGCGGCCATTGCCGCCGCGAACGACGACGTCGGGCTGGGTTTCCTCGATCTGTCGCCGCTGCTGCCGGCACTGCGGGCGAAATACGGCGTCTTCTACGACCGGGTGCTGATCCCGGCGGGCGCCTACGCGGGCATTCCGGCCGTGTGGACCGTGGGCGTGGCGAACCTGCTGCTGTGCCGGAGCGATCTTGATGACCGTACCGTCAAGCGGACCGTCGAATTGCTGGTGGGCCACGCCGAGGAACTGATTCCGCGTTCCAGCCTGGGGGTCCAGTTCCTGAGTCCGGAATCCTTGATCAACACCGCGGGTTTGCCCCTGCACCCCGGCGCCGTTGCGGCGTACCGGGAGCTCCACGGGTAGGTGGGGCGAATCGGGTGGCACGTTGGCTGGCTGCCGCGTCACGCACAGCACGCTTTCAGCGGGCTTCGTCCACCAAAAGGGCCTGCAAACCGAGGATTTCAGGGGATTTCCAGCCGAAAGCTGCCCGGGACTGAACCATAAGCATGCTCTGCGTGACGCCCGCGGTCAGCTCCCCGAGTGCGCAGCAAGGAACGAGTAGACCTCGGTCTCGTCCACGCCGGGGAACGCGCCGGGCGGCATCGCGGCCAGCAGGTGCGTGTTGGCGCGAGCCGCCGGCCAGGCGTTTCCGGCCCACTCGGAGGCCAGCGCTGCCGGGGGCCGCTTGCAGCAGTTCGGGTCGGGGCATGTGGACTTTTCGCGCGCCGTGGTTTCCCGGCCGCGGAACCACTTCACGTGCTGGTACGGCACCCCGATGCTCAGGGAGAACTCGCCGCTGGCCGATCGCTCCGTCCGGGCCGTGCACCAATATGTGCCGGACGGAGTATCCGTGTACTGGCTGTACGCGCTGAACTTGTCCGGCACATCAAACACCGCCCGCGACGTCCACGCCTTGCATGACGGCTGGCCCTCGATGGCGCCGGTGTGGTCCATCGGGAACGTCACGCCGTCGTTCTCGTAGGCCTTGTAGATGATGCCGCTCTTGTGGGTCTTCTGGAAGTGGGTAGTGATGCCCAGGTGCTTCGTGGCCAGGTTGGTGAAGCGGTGCGCGGCGGTCTCGTAGGAGACGGCAAAGGCGTCACGGATGTCCTCAACCGCGATTTCCTTGGCAGCCTTGGCCTTCTGCAGGAAGTCCACGGTGGCCTGCTCGGGCAGCAGGAGCGCGGCCGCGAAGTAGTTCGTGGCCACCCGCTGGCCGAGGAAGTCGCCGTAGTTTTTCGGCGTCTCGTGCCCCAGGACGTAGTGCCCCAGCGCCTGCAATAGCACCGAGCGGGGGTCGTGGTCCTGCCGCTGGCTCTGCGTCAGGTAAATTCTGTGATTCTTCAAATCCGTCACTGAACGGGTGGAATGCGGCAGGTCGCTCACGTGATGGAGGGTGAATCCGAGCTTCTCGGCGATGTCGGCGATGACGTGCTGACTCAGCGGCCCGGCCGTGTAACCCACCAGCCCCAGGACCTTCTGCGCCTCGGCCTCATACTCCGGGAAGTAGTTGCCGCGCTCACGCATCATGGCACGCAGTTCACCGTTCGCGCGGCGGGCTTCCTCCGGCGTCGCCACTTGCTCGTTCAGCTTGCGTTCGAGCTCATGCAGCAGCCCCACCTGCGCCTCCAACACATCGACCGGAAGCCGCGAGCTGATGCGGATTTTGGGCAGATTAAGGGACTCGTACAGGGGCCCGCGCTGGTAGCGTTCCAGCTCAATTTCCAGGGCCGCGCGGCGGCTCGGCGGCTCGGCGCCAAGCAACTGGTCGATGCTCACGTTCAGGGCCGCGGCCAGCCCCTGCAGCAGGGAAAGTTTGGGCTCCCGCTTGCCGTTTTCAATCAGGCTCAACTGGCTGGGGGCGGTCCCGACGGCGGCGCCCAAGTCATCGAGTGTGTACCCGGCCTGCTTGCGCAGATGCCGCACGCGGCGGCCCAGGCTGATGACGTCCAGTTCCGGGGAGGCGGCGGACGACGGTGGCAGTACAACTTCGCGGTTCCAGCTTCCAGGCGTCATTTCTTGAGCATACGCGAAGAAATGCATTTCTTTCCATGGTTTTCCCCTAGAGAAGTGTTGTGAAGTGCTGAAAAGTAGTAATCACGGAAAGAAACACCGCACCGGGAAGCTGGCCGGAGCTGCAAGGAAGCAGCTTCGGCCGGCAGATAACCACCCGGAGCTCAATCAAGGAGACAACGATGACTGCAGCATTTGAGCCCACCCAGCAGACGCCCGAAGAGCAGGCCGCCGCCCTGGAGCTCGAGTGGTCCGCCAACCCCCGCTGGGAAGGTGTGACCCGTGACTACAAGGCCTCGGACGTCGTCAAGCTCCGCGGCCGTGTCTCCGAAGAACACACGCTGGCCCGCCGCGGATCCGAGAAACTGTGGAAGCAGCTCACCGAAGAGCACAAGACCGGCGGGTACACCAACGCCCTGGGCGCACTCACCGGCAACCAGGCCGTGCAGCAGGTCAAGGCCGGCCTCCGCGCCATCTACCTCTCCGGCTGGCAGGTTGCCGCCGACGCCAACAACTCCGGCCACACCTACCCGGACCAGTCGCTGTACCCGGCCAACTCGGTTCCGACCGTGGTGCGCCGCATCAACAACGCACTCCTGCGTGCGGACCAGATTGAGTTCTCCGAAGGCATCCAGACCGTTGAGGACTGGATGGTGCCGATCGTTGCCGACGCCGAGGCCGGCTTCGGCGGCCCGCTGAACGCCTACGAGCTCATGAAATCCATGATCCAGGCAGGCGCGGCAGGTGTGCACTGGGAAGACCAGCTCGCCTCGGAAAAGAAGTGCGGTCACCTCGGTGGCAAGGTGCTGATCCCCACCCAGCAGCACGTCCGGACCCTGAACGCGGCCCGCCTGGCCGCCGATGTCGCCGGCACCCCCTCGGTGGTCATCGCCCGCACCGACGCCGAGGCAGCCACGCTGATCACCTCCGACGTCGATCCCCGCGACAAGGAATTCGTCACCGGCGAACGCACGCCGGAAGGTTTCTACAAGGTCCGCAACGGCATCGAACCCTGCATCGCCCGCGCCAAGGCCTATGCCCCGTACTCTGACCTCATCTGGATGGAGACGGGCACCCCGGACCTGGAGCTGGCCCGCAAGTTCGCCGAGGCCGTCAAGGCTGACTTCCCGGACCAGATGCTCTCCTACAACTGCTCGCCGTCGTTCAACTGGCGCAAGCACCTGGACGACGCCACCATCGCCAAGTTCCAGCGTGAACTCGGCGCCATGGGCTTCACGTTCCAGTTCATCACCCTGGCCGGCTTCCACGCCCTGAACTACTCGATGTTCGATCTCGCCCACGGTTACGCCCGTGAAGGCATGAGCGCCTACGTCGAGCTCCAGGAAAAGGAATTCGCCTCCGAATCCCGCGGCTACACCGCGACCAAGCACCAGCGCGAAGTCGGCACCGGCTACTTCGACGACATTGCAACCGCGCTCAACCCGAACGCATCAACCCTGGCACTGGTGGGATCCACCGAAGAAGGCCAGTTCCACTAATTTTCCCCAAGTAAGTAGCACTAAGTGTCGTTTTGGAGGCTCAAAACGACACTTAGTGCTACCCAGTTTGGGCACAGCTCCAGGAGATTGAAATGAACACCTTCACTGACAGCTTCACCATCAACGGGATCACTTTGGCCGCGCAGCCCATTTGCCGGCAGGACGAGGTTCTTACTCCGGATGCACTGGAGTTTGTCGCCAAGCTGCACCGGGTCACGGCCGAGCGCCGGCAGGAACTGCTGCAGGCACGCAGGACCCGCCGGGCGGACATCGCCGGCGGCCAGGATCCGAGGTTCCTCCGCGAAACCGAGGACATCCGCAACGACCCGTCGTGGCGCGTCGCTCCCCCGGCCCCGGGCCTGGAGGACCGCCGCGTGGAAATCACCGGACCGGTGGATAAGAAAATGACCATCAACGCGCTGAACTCCGGCGCGAAGGTCTGGCTTGCTGACATGGAAGACTCCTCCACCCCCACCTGGCGGAACGTCATCAAGGGCCAGCTGAACCTCACCGATGCGCTGGAGCGCCGGATCGATTTCACCTCCCCCGAGGGCAAGGAATACAAGCTCCGCCCGGCCGACGAACTGCCCACCATCGTGGTGCGCCCCCGCGGCTGGCACCTGCCCGAGAAGCACATGATCATCGACGGCGCTCCCGTGGCCGGCGGCATCGTGGACTTCGGCCTGTTCTTCTTCCACAACGCCCACCGCCTGCTGGCCCAGGGCAAGGGCCCGTACTTTTACCTGCCCAAGATCGAGAACCACCTCGAGGCACGGCTGTGGAATGACATCTTCATCCTCGCCCAGGACCTGCTGGGCATTCCGCAGGGCACCATCCGCGCCACCGTGCTGATCGAGACCATCACCGCGGCGTTCGAAATGGAGGAGATCCTCTACGAACTGCGTGATCACGCGTCGGGCCTGAACGCCGGCCGCTGGGACTACATCTTCTCCCTGATCAAGAACTTCCGTACCCGCGGCCCCCGGTTCGTCCTGCCGGACCGCGCCCAGGTGACCATGACCCAGCCGTTCATGCGTGCCTACACCGAACAGCTGGTCCGTGCCTGCCACAAGCGCGGCGCCATGGCCATCGGCGGTATGGCCGCTGCCGTTCCCAACCGCAAGGACGAGGCCGCCAACACCAACGCGTTCGAGAAGGTCCGTGCCGACAAGACCCGCGAGGCCAATGACGGCTTCGACGGCTCCTGGGTGGCCCACCCGGACCTGGTTCCGGTCTGCCGCGAAGTGTTCGATGCCATCCTTGGCGAGCGTCCCAACCAGCTGGACCGCACCCGTGAGGACGTCATCCCCGATGACCGCGCCCTCATCAACGTGGCCGCCACCGAAGGCACCATCACCGAGCAGGGCATCCGGAACAACATCGAGGTAGGCATCCGCTACATCGAGTCCTGGCTCCGCGGGAACGGCGCCGTCGCCATCCACAACCTCATGGAGGACGCCGCCACCGCGGAAATCTCCCGCTCCCAGATCTGGCAGTGGATGTTCGCCAGCGCCATCACCGACCGCGGCGAAATCATCACACACCAGTGGATCGAGGAACTGCTCGACGAAGAGTTCGCACGCCTGGAACGCTTCGACGGCGACCGCTTCGAAGACTCCCGCGACATCTTCGAGGAAGTCACCCTCGGCCAGGACTTCCCGTCCTTCCTGACCCTCCCCGCCTACGCCCGCTACCTCACCGAGGCCCGCGAAAAGGCAACCAAAGAGGAGCTCGCCGCGGCCTAGGGCTGCAGCAAGCTCACTGAATAGATTTCCGTCCGCCGGGCAGGCACGCCCTTCGCAACAGGCACCCCGAGATCCGGGGAGCCGGCCCGGCGACGGAACACCCGTGTGACCCGCGGACGCTCTCTCACTTAATGCAAGAAAACCCGGGACGCTCTCTCACTATCCTCAAGATAGTGAGAGAGCGTCGGTCGTTAAGCTGCGTTAAGTGAGAGAGCGTCGGTAAATCATGCAGGGGACAAGGGAACGTACGACGGCGGGACGCGTCAGCGTCCTTTCGGCACCAGCCGCACGGCCAGGGTTGTGCAGACGAAGAACATCAGCACCGAGCCCAGGATCACCAGCAGCGCCGGGGTCCACGAACCCGAGGCGTCGTGCACGAAGCCCACCAGCGGCGGGGCCACCGCCCCGAAGCAGTAACCGAGCCCCTGGACCGTGGCGGACATCCGGCCCGCGGACACCTGGTCCCGGGCCAGCTTGATGATGGCGATGAAGATCAGCGTGATCCCGCCGCCCTGCGCGATGCCGCCGAACGTGGACCACAGCCACCACAGTTCCGGCGCCAGCAGCAGCCCGGCCGGCACGACCGTCCACAACAACCCCACGGTGACTGCCGTCGTCGTCGTACTGAAATACTTGGCCGCGAAGGGCACTCCCAGGCCGCCAACAATGGCGAAGATCTGGAACAGCGATGAGCCTGCCCCGGCCGCCGAAGCAGACATGCCAAGCTCGTCGTTGAGATAGCTCGGCAGCCACGCTGTCACCGCGTAATAGGAAAACGCCTGGCCGGCGAAGCCTGCGGTGAGCCCGGCGGTAATCCAGCCGGAACCCTTGACGGCCGGGTGCTCCTGCCCGCCGGCCACCACGGTGCGAGAGGGCACAAACGCGGTGCGGGCGCCCACGGCGAGGGTCCAGAAAACAATGGCAATCACGGCCAGGATGCCCACGGACACCAGGGCCACCCGCCAACCGGCCAGCTCGGCCAAGGGAGCCGTGACCATGGATGTCAGGAATGATCCGATGTTCAGAGCCGCGGTGTACACACCCATGGCGGTCCCTTGGCGCAACGGGGAGAAGTCGCGGCGGATAATCAACGGCACGGCGATATTGCCCACCGTGATGGCGAGGCCAATCATCACCGTGCCCACAACCACCGGTCCCGGGCCGCCCGCCGAGCGCACAATCACGCCTGCCAGGACGCCAAGGATGGTGACGGAGACGGCGAACTCCGCGCCGAGCTTCCTCGTGGTCAGTGACGCCAGCGACGCGGCGAGCGCGAAGCACAGCACCGGGATGCTCGTCAGCAGGCCCAACATCACGGGGGTAAACCCGAGGTCGGCCTGCATCAGGTCAACCACCGGGGCAACGGCCACGAAAGGTCCACGCAGGTTCAGCGCCAGCAGTCCGATACAGGCCAGGAGAATCCAGCCCTTGGGGACTTTGGCCAGGAACTGTCCGCTCATGAGGATTCCGCGGTGGCTAAAAAGGATTTCATCACTTCCATTGCTATCACGGCGCATTGCCCCCACGCCCCAGTCAACGTCATGGCGCCCTGGCATACGATGAAGCTCACACCAGCGGGCCCCAACGTGCGGGGATATTAAGCCGCACCCTCGGACGAAGGAACAGACATGCAGCAACGGCTTGCCATCCTCGACGACTACCAGGACGTGGCGCACGCCTTCGCCGACTGGTCCTCCCTGGAATCGACAGGCGTCACAACGTCCGTCTTCCGCGAGCCCTTCCAGTCCGAGGACGCCCTGGCAGCGGCGCTCGCCGACTACCAGATCGTCATTGCGATGCGTGAGCGGACCCCGTTCCCCCGTACCGTGCTGGAACGGCTCCCGGCGCTGAAGCTGCTGGTGACCACCGGCATGGCCAACGCCGCCATCGATGTGGCCGCAGCAGCGGAACTCGGCATCACCGTGTGCGGCACGCCCGGGTCACCCACAGCCGCGCCCGAACTGACCTGGGCTTTGCTGCTCGCGATCGCCCGCAACCTCCCGGCCGAGGAGAACTCGCTGCGCGCCGGCACGTGGCAGACCTCGGTGGGGATGGAGCTGTCCGGCAAGACCTTGGGCATCGTGGGCCTGGGCAAGACCGGGCGGCGGATCGCGGCCTACGGGCAGGCGTTCGGCATGGAGGTGCTCGCCTGGAGCCAGAATCTCACCGATGAGGCCGCGGCTGAGGCCGGGGTCCAGAAGGTCAGCAAGGAGGACCTTTTCAGGAATTCCGACGTCGTCACCCTCCATCTGCGGTTGTCTCCCCGTTCCGAGGACATCGTGGGTGAGCAGGAACTGCGGCTCCTGGGTCCGGAAGGCATCCTGGTGAACACCTCGCGGGGTCCGCTGGTGAACCAGGATTCCCTGGTGCGGGCTTTGAACGAGGGCTGGATCCGGGGCGCGGCCCTGGACGTTTTTGACCAGGAACCACTTCCCGCGGGCCACCCGCTGCTCAGCGCCCCCAACACTGTCCTGTCCCCGCACCTCGGCTACGTGACAGCGGAGAGCTACCGGCAGTTCTACGGTGGCGCGTTCGAGGACGTCAAGGCCTGGCTGGAGGGAACGCCGGTCCGCGTGATTACGGCCTCTAAAGGCTAACCGGCCGCCTGGAGAGTTGCCTCAATGGCTGCAGGCGACAACACGTACTGCGTGACCATCTGGCTCGCACCAAGAATCGCCGCCTGGTCCCCGGCCATGGAAAGGGCGATCCGCAGGTGGCTGGTTGCCAGCGGCAAGGACCGCCGGTAGACCACTTCGCGGACGCCGGCCATCAAATGCTCTCCTGCCTGGCCAAGGCTCCCGCCGATGACAATGACGGACGGGTTGAGCAGGTTGACCACGGTGGCCAGCGCGTCGCCGACATCCCGGCCGGCCTGGCGCAGGGCGTGGATGGCCTGCAGATTTCCGGCATGGAGCAACCGCAGGACCGGTCCAGCGCTGTGGGGACTAGAATCCGGCCAATTCAGCGCGTCCGGCCGGGCTCCCGTCGTTAATCCATTCCCGGAGCAGCCTTCCTGACAGTAGCTCGTCAATGACCATGAAAGCGGCGCCCCGAAGTCCTGCCTGATCTCCTGTAGGTGACGCCAGGATCCTCAGGTTTCGGGTCGCCAGGGGCAGGGAGCTGCCCAACACTGTCCGCCGGACTTCGGCCAGATAAAGGTCACCAGCGTCAGCGACCCCGCCCCCGATCAGTACCAGCGACGGATTGAAAACATTGACCAGCAGTGACACGGCCTCGCCTACTTCCCTGGCTGAATGGAGCAGCAGATCGGTCGCGTCGGCATCGCCCCTACGGCCAGCTTCGGCGATGTCGCGCGCAGAAACAGAACCGCGCTCCGCAAGGACCGCGGCCAGCAGCCGGCTCTTTCCAGATCGCGCCGCGTCCTCCCCCTGCCGGGCGAGCGCGGCTCCCCCCGCCATGGCTTCCAGGCAACCGCGCTTGCCACAGCGGCACACGACGGTGTCCGGTCCCATCCTGATGTGGCCGATGTCCCCGGCACTCCCCAAAGCCCCCCGGTGAAGCCGGCCCTGAGAAATCAGTCCTGCACCGATCCCTGTTCCCACCTTGACGTAAACGATGTCCGAGTGCCCACGAGCGAGTCCGTCCCGAAATTCACCGAGTGCCATCAGGTTCACTTCGTTGTCCACCCAGACCGGAGCAGAGAACCGGTCCTGGAAAAATGCCCGAACGTCAAAGCCATCCCAACCCGGCATGATGGGCGGCACTACCGGCTTGCCGGTGGCGAACTCGACGGGTCCGGGCAACCCCACCCCTATACCCCAGAGGCTGGCCGCCGGCCGACCCCCCTCGAGCATCTGTCCAAACAACTGGCCTACCCGGTCCAAAATCAACTCCGGCCCCGCATTGATGTCGCACGGTTCTTCTAACGCTGACGCGACCCGGCCATCCAGATCCGTCAGCGCGACCCCCAGGCTTGACGCTCCCAGCTCGGCTACCAGTACCTGCCCTGCGGAGGCCCTGAAAGCCAGCTGACGCGGAGCACGGCCTCCTTGGGACGGACCGGTCGCCCCTTCCACCAATAGCCCCGAGCCGAGAAGGTAATCGACCCTCTGGGAGACGACGTTTCTCCCGAGCCCGGTTGCGCGCACAAGCTCCGGGCGAGTTAGTGCTTTCCCGGAGCGGACGGCATTCAGGATAGGAGCCAGTGAATCCACCTGCTCGCCTGGAAGCGCTGGATTTCCGATATTCCCCGTCACGTTTTCGACTCCTTAACTTCGTTGATCTGCAACCATTATCCCCCACGGGGTTGACTTTTGCACGTATCGTGCATAACTTTATGTTGTTGCGAGTCACACAAGACAAGGTGGCGTCGCTAGACATCGGCCGAGGGTCCAGAGCGGTACCCAGCCTCATATTCATTGGAGAATAGTCATGAAATACAAGCTCCCGCTTGTTGTTCTTGCCACGGCGCTTGCTTTGACAGCGACCGGCTGCAGCTCGTCCACAACCGCCACCTCAACTCAGGACGCCGGTGTGTCAGAGAAGGCGGACGCAGCGTTGGCAAAAATCAAGGGCCAGGTGCTCAGCAAGGGTCCGAACGGCGAAGAGCCTTCACCAGCCTCCGTAGCCGAGCTCAGTGAAGAGGATATCTCAAAGGTCAAGGCCCTCGGCGCCACGGCCGCCATCGTCATGCACTACGGCGGCAACGACTGGGCTAACGCCCAGACCGCTGGTCTGAAGAGCGAATTCGCCAGGCTTGGCATAAAGGTCATCGCGACCACCGATGCCAACTTCAAGCCGGACAAGCAGGTGTCCGATCTCGAGACCGTCATGATCCAGAACCCAGACGTCATTGTCTCCATCCCCACGGATCCGGTGGCGACAGCGTCCGCATATAAGAAGGCAGCGAGTACCGGGGCCAAGCTGGTATTCATGGATAACGTTCCCCAGGGGCTCACCGCGGGCAAGGACTACGTCTCCGTCGTCTCCGCAGACAACTTCGGCAACGGGGTCGTATCCGCCCATCAGATGGCCAAGGGGCTCGGCGGTAAGGGTGATATCGGTGTCATCTTCCATGAGGCCGACTTCTTCGTCACAAAGCAGCGCTACCAGGGCTTCAAGGAAACGATCACCAAGGAATACCCCGGGATCAAGCTCATCGAGGAAAAGGGCATCGCCGGCCCCGATTTTGCCGGCGACGCACAGTCTGCGGCCAACGCGATGCTAAGCAAGCACCCTAACCTCGCGGGCATCTGGGCTGTGTGGGACGTCCCGGCAGAAGGCGTAATGGCTGCGGCCCGGGCTGCAGGCCGTACCGATCTGAAGATTGCAACCCAGGACCTCGGCAAGAACGTCGCCATTGCTATGGCCAAGAACGAGCTTGTAGTCGGACTCGGCGCCCAGGTTCCTTTTGACCAGGGCGTCACTGAGGCCCGTCTCGGCGCACTCGCCCTGTTGGGAAAGAGCACACCGGCCTACGTGGCGCTCAGCGCGCTTCCCGTAGACCATTCCAACGTTCTTGAGGCATGGAAGCAGGTCTACCACGAAGACGCTCCGAAGGACCTTCAGGACTCATACAAGAAATAGCCGGCAGTGTGGCAATGCTGAAATCCTGCCCCACCCAGTGAAAGTGATCTCACCATGAACACAGAAGACCCGGCCGTCGAGATGCGCTCGATCTCAAAGGGATTCAACGGAGTCAATGTCCTCAATGACGTGGCCTTCGAAGTGCGCACTGGAGAGGTGCATGCGCTGGCCGGCGGAAACGGAGCCGGTAAGTCCACGCTGATGAAAATTCTCCAGGGCGTCTACCATGCGGACGCCGGCAGCATCCTCGTTGCCGGAAAACCTGTCGACATCAATTCGATCCAGGACGCCAAGGCAGCCGGAATCGGCATGGTGTTCCAGGAATTCAGCCTTGTCCCAAGCCTCACTGTCGCCCAGAACATCTTTCTCGCCGCAGAGCCGCAGGGCCGCAGCGGGTTGATCGACGACCGCGAGGCCGTCCGCAAGGCTCGCGAGATTTTCGCGGACATGGAGGTCGACGTCGACCCGCGGGCCCATGTTTCCCGCCTCGGCACCGCCTACTGGCAGTTGACGGAAATCGCCAAGGCCCTGGCGCAGGACGCCCGCGTCCTCATCATGGATGAACCGACGGCGAGTTTGGCCCGGCATGAGACAGAGGCGCTCTTTGATCTGGTGGCGAGGCTCAAGAAACGCGGGATATCCATCATCTACATTTCTCACCGGATGGATGAGGTCTACCGCATCGCGGACCGCATCACGATCCTGCGCGACGGACGCCGCCTGCTCACCGAGCCGCTGACCAACGTCACGCCGGAGCAAATCGTAGAAGGCATCGTCGGCAAGAAGATTGAGGGCCAGCTGAGCTATCGGCAGCGGGACGACTACTCGGCTACGGCCATTCCTGTTCTTGAGGCCAAGGGCATCAGTTCCGGCAACCGCGTCCGTAATGTGTCCTTCACGCTGCATGCCGGAGAAATTCTTGGGCTTGCCGGCCTGATGGGCAGCGGAAGAACGGAGCTCGCCAGGGTGTTGTTCGGCATCGACCCACTGGAGAGCGGGGAGATCTGGATCGGAGGCAAGAAAGCCGCCATAACTAGCCCCCGGCGCGCCATTGAGGCGGGTCTGGCGCTCATTCCCGAAGACCGCAGGGCCCAGGGGCTCGTCCTTGACCACTCCGTTCGTGACAACCTGCTCTTGCCGCTGCTCGACCGGATCCGGCGCGGACCGTTGCTCGATACGGCAGCCGGCAAGTCCTTGTCAAGCTCCCTGATTAAGAAGTTCGCCGTGAAGGTTGCCCACCCAGGCAAGCCGGTGCGTCTGCTCTCTGGGGGAAACCAGCAGAAAGTCGTGTTGGCCAAGTGGCTCGGCACCGAGCCGGATGTTCTCATTCTCGACGAGCCCACTGCCGGGGTCGACATTGGCACCAAAAGCGAAATTCTGGACATGATCCGCGAACTCGCCAAGGCAGGAAAGGCTGTCATCGTCATTTCGTCGGAATATCCCGAACTCCTCGCGGTCAGCGACAGAGTGCTGATTCTGAGGGACGGATCCATAACCGGTGACCTCAAACGAAGTGAAATCGCTGACGAAGAATCACTACAACTCGCAGTCCAGGGAGTCTGATCATGAACAATTCAACCGTCTCAACGAAAGCCTCCGGGGGAGGGGCGTCAGACAAGTTCAAGCGCACCTTGCGTGAGCTCGACTGGCGCCGCTACGTCATCTACATAGGCTTCGTCGTCGTCTTTATCTTCTTTGCCGTACTGTTGCGGGACCAGGGGTTCCTTTCCCCGAACAACCTTCTGAACATCTTCCGGCAGACAGCGACCATCACCGTCATCGCGGTCGGCATGACCTACGTCATTGCCTGTGCGGAGATCGACCTCAGTGTGGGTTCCGTCGCCGGCCTGTCCAGCGTTTGTACTGCCATGGCACTCTCCCAGTGGGGAATTGTTCCGGGCATCCTCGCCGGCCTCGCGGTTGGACTCGTTGTCGGATCCATCAACGGTGCACTCGTCAGCCTTCTCGGAATACCCTCATTCCTCGTTACTCTTGGCATGCTCGGAATTGCCGTCGGGGTAGCGCAATGGATCACAGCCTCGGCACCGCAGCCGATCCTTAACGACACCTTCAACTTGTTGTTCGGCTCCGGCAACTTTGGACCGGTTCCCGGACTGATTGTGTGGAGTGCCATCTTCGTGGCCATCGGCGCCGTCGTACTCTCCCGGACTAAGTTCGGGCGGCAGGTCCTCGCGACGGGTGGCAACCGCACGGCTGCTGATTTCACCGGCATCAATACCAAGCGCATCAAATTTCAGGTGCTGCTGATCTCGGGCGTCGTTGCCAGCTTCGCCGGAATGCTCTACGCCGGACGGCTCGAGTCAGGCCGGTTCCAGTGGGGCAGTGGCGACGAGCTGTCGGCCATTGCTGCAGTGATTCTGGGCGGCACAAGCCTCTTCGGAGGCGCAGGATCGGTGGTCGGCACACTGTTCGGTGCACTGCTGATCGGTTTGATCAACAACGGCCTGATCCTGGCCGGCCTGGACAGCAGCCAGCAGCAGGTGGTGCGCGGAGCGATCATCATTCTCGCTGTTGCGCTCGCCCGCAAGAAGTGACCGGGCGCATGACCCGCACACTGCGCGCAGGCATCATCGGCACGGGATTCATGGGGGCGGTTCACGCGCATGCTGTGAGGGCCAATGGCGGTATCGTCAGCGAAATCTCGGGGCGCACGCCTGAGAGTGCCGCAGATGCGGCTATCAGGCTTCATGCGCTAGAAGCGGCACCCTCGCCGGAGGCATTGATCGACAGTGACCAGGTCGACGTCGTACACATCTGCACGCCGAACGCGACGCACGCGGCCCTTGCAAAGCGGGCCATAGCTGCGGGCAAGCACGTGGTGTGCGAGAAACCACTGGCAACAACGCTTGAGGATGCACAGAAGCTCCGCGACCTGGCAGATGGCGCGGGCACAGTGGCGGCCGTACCGTTTGTCTACCGTTTCTATCCGGCGGTTCGGGAAGCCCGTGCGCGGATCGCACGCGGCGAAGCAGGCAATCTGTGGCTATTGCACGGTTCCTATCTGCAGGACTGGCTTGCCAGCTCGGATGCAACCAACTGGCGGGTTGACCCGGCAGCAGGCGGGACGTCCCGGGCATTCGGTGACATCGGAGTCCACTGGTGCGACCTCATGGAGTTCGCCACGGGACACAGGATCAGCCGACTGGTCGCGAGGACGTCCAGGGCGTTCGCGCAGCGCGCCAGCAAAGGTGTCATGCGGGACGTAGGTACTGAAGACGGCGCCGCGCTGTTGTTTGAAACCGACCGCGGCGCAACCGGGTCCCTCGTGGTCAGCCAAGTTACGCCTGGCCGAAAGAACCGGCTCTGGTTCTCATTCGACGGCACGGAGGAGTCCTTCAGCTTCAATCAGGAGCAGCCCGACACCCTTTGGGTAGGCGGATCCCGGGGCAGCATCCGCGTCCCGAGCGGACCGGACACGCTTTCTTACCCGGAGTCGCAGAGGTACGCCCGCCTTCCCGCCGGCCACCCGCATGGCTACCAGGACAGCTTCAACGCTTTCATCGCGGACGTCTACGCGGCGGCCCGGGGCGAAAGCATCGATGGCCTGCCCACGTTCCGCGACGGCCTGCGCGCGGCACAGATAACCCAGGCTGTCTTGGACTCCACAGCCACGAACGCATGGGTCGACGTTCCGGACATCGACGCCGGACTCCCCCTTAGCGCACGCACACCGGACCAACCAGCACTTGAAAGGCAAAGCTAATGCGACTTGGATACCATTCGATCACTTGGGGCGGCGTCGGCGGTCACCCCGTCGGGGTGACGAGCGTCAAAGACCTCTACTACCTCACTAACGGCTCCATGGAAACTGCGGTACGTGACATCGCGGCGGCCGGCTACGAAGGCACCGAAATGTTCGACGGCAACCTGGTCGAATACGCGGACCGGCCGGATGAGCTCCGTGAAACGCTGTCCAACGCCGGACTCGAGCTTGTCAGCGTTTACACAGGTGCGAACTTCATCTACGCCGATATCCTCCCAGACGAGCTCCACCGAATCCGGCGGGCTGCGGAACTGGCCACCATCTTCGGGGCGGAACGTCTCGTCGTCGGCGGTGGCGCGCGACGGGCGGCCGGAACAACGGACGAGGACTACGACCGGCTGGGCACTGCGCTGGACCGCGTCACGGACATCGCTGAGGAATTCGGGCTGTCGGCGAGCTATCACCCGCATTTGACAACCATCGTGGAAAGTCCGGATGAACTTGACCGCCTCATGTCCAAGACCCGGATAGGATTCTGCCCCGACACAGCGCATCTCGCCGCAGGCGGCGGCGATCCGGCGGCCGCGATCCGCAAATACCCTGACCGTATCCGGCATGTCCACCTCAAGGACTTCAAGAAGGATCCCTTCCAGTTCCTGCCGCTGGGAGAAGGGGACCTGGATTTCCCGGACATCATCCGCGCGGTGAAGGAAAGCGGCTATGACAGCTGGCTGATGGTGGAACTGGACTCGTACGACGGCGACCCCCGGGCTGCCGCAGAAATCAGCAAGAAGTACCTCGACAAGATCCTCGCCGAATCCGGCATCCAACGATAAGGAACACGCCATGCAGAATCTCAACGTCGGCCTCATCGGCGGCGGCTTCATGGGCAAAGCCCACTCCCTTGCCTACGCGGCCATGCCCATGTTCTTCTGGCCAGCCCCCGCAATGCCGGTACGCAAGGTGATCGCCGAAGCCACAGACGAGCTGGCCGCCCAGGCCGCCAGCCGCTTCGGCTTCGAAAAGTCCACTTCAGACTGGCGAAGCATCATCGATGATCCGGACATCCACGTGGTCGACATCGCGACGCCGAACCACCTTCATGCCGAGATCGCTATCGCTGCGGCCGAGGCCGGAAAGCACATCATCTGTGAAAAGCCGCTGGCGCGGACGGGTGAGGAATCCAAGGCCATGTATGACGCGGTGAAGAACACTGACATCGTGCACATGGTTGCGTTCAACTACCGCCGCACACCGGCAGTCGCCCTGGCCAAAAAGTACATTGACGAGGGTGCCATCGGCCGGGTTATCAGCTTCCGCGGCACCTACCTGCAGGACTGGAGCGCCGACGCGAATTCCCCGCTCTCCTGGCGCTTCCAGAAGTCCATCGCAGGTTCGGGCGCATTGGGCGACATTGGAACCCACGTAATCGATATGGCCCGCTACCTCGTCGGCGAATTCACATCCGTCAATTCGGTAATGTCCACCTGGATTCCGGAGCGGCCGTTGCAGTCCGGCAGCGCGGACAGCCTGGGTAACGTCTCCGGTGGGGAAGGTCCCCGCGGGGCTGTGGATGTGGATGACGAAGTGCTCACCATGGTCAAGTTTGCCAACGGTGCCATCGGATCCATCGAAGCGACCCGCAACGCCTACGGCCGCAACAACTTCCTGACCTTCGAGATCCACGGCACCGAAGGTAGCATCGTGTTCAACTACGAACGGCGCGATGAACTCCAGGTTTGCTTCGCCAGCGACCCCGGTGACCGCCGGGGGTTCCGGACTGTCTACACCGGCCCTGCGCACCCGTACGGAGAAGGGCTCTGGCCCATCCCGGCCCTGGGCATTGGCTACGGTGAAACCAAGATCATTGAAGCCTACGATTTCTTCAAGGCAATCGCTGAAGGCGGAAGCGTCAGCCCGAACTTCGCTGACGGGTATCAAATCGCCCTGATCGACGACGCAATCATCGAATCCGCGGAAAGCGGAGCCTGGGTCGACGTACCAAGGATCGACGCCTAACCCAGCCATCGGGGCGGGCAGGCGTGTGGCTGAAAATGAAGCTGCGCGCCTGCCTCGCCCGACCAGTCCCTGGCAGACAGTGCCAAGATAAGGCGTCGTGATGACTGCTGCAACAACCGGGTCGCCCACCTCCGGCCCCGTCCATCTGATTCCAATCTTCGTCGCCGAGCAGGGCAGCGCTGACGAGTTAAAGCGGCTGCTGACTGTTCTTCAGAATGCCAGCCGTCTCGATCCCGGTTGCCTGGAGTACTCGGTGTTCGGCGACGAGCAGGATCCCGACACCTTCCTGCTTTGCGAGAAATGGACGAGCAGTGAGGCCCTCGACGCCCACAATGAACAACCGCACGTCGTAGACTTCGTGGAATCCGCAGCGCAGTTCATGGCTGAACCCCTGCGCGTGCACCGGCTTCGCCCCATCGCGTAAGCCGATCCGAGACCATCCAGCTGGCAACGCCCGCCCTCCGAAGGAGCCTGACATGCCCCGCCCCTACACCCTGTTCACCGGCCAGTGGGCCGACCTCCCGTTCGAGGAAGTTGCCAAACTGGCCTCCGGCTGGGGCTACGACGGCCTGGAAATCGCCGTGTCCGGGGACCACCTGGACGCCTGGCGCTGGGACGAGCCCGGCTACGTGGAGTCCAAGCTCGCCGTCCTGGCCAAGTACAACCTCAAGGTCTGGGCCATCTCCAACCACCTCAAGGGCCAGGCCGTGTGCGATGACCCCATCGACTTCCGCCACGAAGCGATCGTCGGCGCGAAAGTCTGGGGCGACGGCGACCCCGAGGGCGTCCGCCAACGCGCCGCCGAGGAAATGAAACACACCGCCCGGCTGGCCAAAGCCCTCGGAGTGGACACCGTCGTCGGATTCACCGGCTCCTCCATCTGGCAGTACGTGGCCATGTTCCCGCCCGTTCCTGCCGCCGTGATCGAGGCCGGCTACCAGGACTTCGCAGACCGCTGGAACCCCATCCTGGACGTCTTTGATGAATGCGGCGTCCGGTTCGCCCACGAAGTCCACCCCTCCGAAATCGCCTACGACTACTGGACCACCGTCCGCACGCTCGAAGCGATCGGGCACCGTGAAGCGTTCGGCCTGAACTGGGACCCCTCCCATTTCATGTGGCAGGGCATCGACCCCGTCTCGTTCATCTGGGACTTCAAGGACCGGATCTACCACGTCGATTGCAAGGACACGAAGCTCCGCCCCACCGGCCGGAACACCGTCATGGGCTCGCACCTGCCCTGGGGCGACCCGCGCCGGGGCTGGGACTTCGTCTCCGCCGGCCGCGGCGACGTCCCCTGGGAATCGTCTTTCCGCGCCCTGGCCGCGATCGGCTACACCGGACCCATCTCCGTCGAATGGGAAGACGCCAGCATGGACCGGCTCCACGGCGCACCGGAAGCCCTCGCCGCGCTGAAGAAGTTCGACTTCCCCGCCTCCCAGACCAGCTTTGACGCCGCCTTCAGCACGAAGCCCTAGGAAGCGCACGTAGAATCCCTGCATGACCCACACGATTCGAAAGGCAACAACGGACGACGCCGGCCGGCTCGCCGACCTGGCGGCCGTCACCTTCCCGCTGGCGTGCCCGCCGTCGTCGTCACCCGAGGACATTGCCGCGCACTTGGCCAACACGCTCAGCGAACGGCACTTCCGGGAGTACCTGGCGGATCCTGATGTCACCATCCTGGTCATTGACGCGGACGGGGCGCTCCGCGGCTACAGCCTGCTGTTGAACCGGCCAGCAGAGGATCCGGATGTCGCGGCGGCGCTGAAAGTCCTGCCCTCCGTGGAGCTCAGCAAATGCTACGTCCACCCCGAACACCACGGCCTGGGCGCGGCCGGCGAACTGATGCACGCCAGCCTCCGGGCGGCGGCAGAAGCGGGCGCGGCCGGAGTATGGCTGGGGGTCAACAGCCGGAACGCCCGGGCCATCCGGTTCTACGAAAAGTCCGGCTTCCACAAGGTGGGCAGCAAGTCCTTCCGGCTGGGAACCACCGTGGAGCACGACTTCGTCCTCGAACGCGCCGTCTGACCCCACCCAACGCGACACACCCACCGCCCACACCCAGCGCGAATACCCAGCGCGAAGGGACACTTGAGGCCGCGCGGCTGAGGGCCTCAAGTGTCTGTTCGCGCTCAATGGTGACCAATCTGACACCCCGCCGCGGAATGGCCCCGGGGCAGGCGGGGTTGTGGCAAGCATGAAGATTGAGATCTGGTCAGACGTCGCGTGTCCGTGGTGCTACATCGGCAAGCGCCGGTTCGAGGCCGCCCTGGCCGAGTTCCCGCACCGCGACGCTGTTGAGGTGAAGTGGCGCAGCTACCAGCTGGACCCCACCCTTCCCGAGCACTATGACGGCACCGAGCTGGAGTATCTGAGCACGCGCAAGGGCATGGCCCAGGCGCAGGTCTTGCAGATGTTTGACCACGTCACCGAGCAGGCCAAGGGCGAGGGCCTGAACTACCGGTTCGACCAGGTGGTGGTGGCCAACAGCTTCACCGCCCACCGACTGATCCACCTCGCGGCGCAGCACGGACAGCAGGATGCCGCGAAGGAACGCCTGCTGAGCGACCATTTCGAGCACGGCAAGGACATCGGCAGCGCCGAGTACCTCACCGCCCTGGGCCAGGAGCTGGGCCTCAACACCGATGACGTCGCCGAGCTCTTCACCACGGACAAGTACGCCGACGACGTCCGCTTCGATTTCGAGGAAGCCCGCGCCCTGGGCATCACGGGCGTCCCGTTTTTTGTGATTGACCGCAAGTTTGGCCTCTCGGGTGCCCAGCCCGCCGAAACGTTCACGGCGGCGCTCAACCAGGCCTGGCAGGAGACCAACCCCCTGGTTCTGGTCACCGCCGCGGACGGCAACGACGGCGAGGCCTGCGGCCCGGACGGCTGCGCGGTCTGACACGGCCCGATGAGAGAGTTTACTGACACATCGCGGTAAAGTGTCTGCATGCCCAGGATTTCGGCGGCCAACAACGCCGCGCAACGCGCCGAGACTCAACGCAGGGTCCTGACAGCGTTCGGGGAACTCCTGTTCACGCACGGCCTGCCCGGACTGACCATGACGGACGTCGCCCGGCATGCCGGCGTGGGGCGGACCGCGGTGTACAACTATTACGCGGACATCGAAGAACTCCTGATCTCCTACGCCCTGGATGAGACCGAGCGCTTCCTCGCCGAACTCCGGGAGTCTCTGAGCAGGCTCGAGAACCCCGTCGAACGGCTGGCCCTGTACGTGCGCACCCAGGTGGAGGACCTTAGCCGCCGCCACCTCCCGCCCGGACCCGCGATGGCGGCGGTGCTGTCGCCGTCGTCCTTTGCGAAACTGGCCGACCACGTGGGTGAACTCAGCGTCCTGCTGCAGGGCATCCTCCGGGACGGCATGGCGCAGGGGTACCTGCCGCAAGCGGACATTGGCCAGCAGGCGCAGCTCATCCACGGCACGCTCTCCTCCAGCGCCGCACGCGGCAGCAACGAGCCCGCCGAACTTGAGGCCCGGATCGCCCGGACCGTGCGGTTCATCCAGCTGGGCGCCGGAGCAAGGTTCGACGACGACGGCGCACCCCTGCGCATCAGCTAGGGCGTGGGGGCCTAGAGCCTGGGCCTAGGGTGTGGCGCCGGCCGTCGGAATCACCGGCCACTTGGCATCGTCCGCGATCCGCCGGCTTTCACGCGGGCAGCTGAGCGTCCCTGGCGTCTGGTCCACACGGTCCGCGGCGGCCAGCTCTTGGAAATCGCTGGAAAGAATCACGTCAACGCTGGCGTCCGTCCGGCCGTCCTGGAAGTAGTCGGAGCCGGGCAGGTTCCGTTGGACGCTGAAGGCCGCAGACTGCCCGGCAGCCCCTGAAACCACCGCAGCCACGCCGCGGAAGCCGGCCTCCGTGTTGGCCACGGCACCCACCACAAACTTACGGACCAGCAACTCATCCGCCACGGAGCGGGCCAGACCGGGGCGGCTGGTGGAGTTGTAGACGTTGAGGTTGATTTTGTCGTTGGGGGTGTAGTCAAAGGTGGCCCCGGGACAGGTGGTCCGGGGCTCATTGCTGCCCAACGTCGTCGGAAGCTTCAGCTGTCCGCTCATGATGGCCAACGCAACGATGATGGCGCCGGCAATGAGGCCCAGCAGCAATACCAGGACCACTCCATGCACCACGCGGCGGCGGACCCGCACCGGGTTGTCGGGGTCTCCGGCAGCCTCAAACGTGGCCCGCAGTTCGGGGCCGGTGACAACGTGGTGGCCGTGCAGGACGCTGGCGTCCTTGGGTTTCCTAGCCATCTATGACCAGCACGCGGGCGTGGATGGCGGTCCGCTGGTGCAGCGCTGTCCGGACGGCGCGGTGCAGCCCGTCCTCCAGGTACAGGATTCCCTGGTACTGCACCACGTGGGGGAAGAGGTCTCCGAAAAAGGTGGAGTCTTCGGCCAGGAGCGCTTCGAGGTCGAGCGTCCGTTTGGTGGTCACCAGTTCGTCCAGGCGGACAGGGCGCGGCGGCAGCGACGCCCACTGTTTGGGCGTGTTGAAACCATGGTCGGGATACGGGCGTCCCTCGCCCACAGCTTTGAAGATCACCATGCCACCCTAAGCAGCTTGGGGGCCCAAGAGAAGTGTCCGGCCCGCAGCATCCCAAGGTTGTAGCCAAACAGTGACCATCTGTCACATGCCGTGGACATCGCGCCGCCGGCGCAGGATCAGAGGCCCGTGGCTGACACAATGGAGCCATGACTGCACCCGAATTCCCTGCCAGCACCACGCCCGGCGTCCGCCTGCCGTCCACCCCACCCCTCGCCCTCCTGCTCGACGTTGACGGACCCGTGGCCAGCCCCGTGACCCGTAACGTGAAACCCGGCATCATTGCCGATCTCGTGGCGCTGGCCACTGCCGGAATTCCGGTCATTTTCAATACCGGCCGCTCCGATACCTTCATCCGGGAGCAGGTCATGGAGCCGATGATCGCCGCCGGCATTCCCGCCGGGACAGTCATCCACGCCATTTGCGAGAAGGGCGCCGTGTGGTTCAGCTACACCGCCGCCGGGCCCGGCCCCATCCACGTTGATCACGAACTGGCCGTGCCCAAGGCCTACGGCGATGACGTCCGCCGGCTCGTGGCCGAGGACTACTCCAGGCACATGTTTTTTGACGAGACGAAACGTGCCATGGTGTCCGTTGAGCAGCACATCGAGGTGCCCTCCGCCGACTACCTGGCCGAACAGAAGCTTTTCGACTCCGACGCCATGGACCTCATGACCCGCCACGGCATGGGCGTGGTCCGCCTGGAGCACCACGCACCGAATTCCGACGACGAGGTGGACTACCGCGTCGATCCCACCATCATTTCCACCGATATTGAGTCAGTGCGGCTGGGCAAGGACCTCGGCGCCAGCCGCGCCGTGGAGTTGCTGGCGGCACAGGGCATCACGCCGCTGGCGTGGCGGACGGTAGGTGATTCCCGCACGGACTACGCCATGGCGGACTGGCTCCACCACAATGACCACCCCGTAAAACACGTTGATGTCCGCCCGGCGGACGGCGTTCCGGTCAAGCCCTATGACGTGTTGACCGCCACCGATCTCGGGCTTGGGGAAGATGTCATTCACGACGACGCCGGCGGAGCTTACCTGCGCAGCTGGCGGGAGGCCATGGCCGGCTGAGCCCGTCCCCGGCCGGCGGCGCCCGTTTGAGACTGCCATTTTGGGGGTCGCGCTATTATTCAGATAAGAACGCTTACCATTTAGCCGCGACGGAGACAACCATTACAGAAGCACCTGTCCAGGACGAGATCTACTACGGCGGCCAGGCGTCCGTAGAACCGCGCACGCATGCGGAGGTGACATCTCCGGCTGCTGAGGCGCGGCTCAAGCACCGGCCGGACGTCGTCCGGCACAAGGGCAGGTATGCCCTGATCAACCACAACCGGACGCCGTACCAGGCCATGGTTGAGGACCTGCTGTTCCTGCGGGGCGTCCTCGCGGAGGCCGGGCTGGACTACCTTTTGGTGCGCGGCAACAACGACCGTCCGGTCATCGCCCTGGACTGGAAAGACCGCAAGAAGCTGCGGGCGGCCTTGGTGGAAGCCTGCCGCAACGAGCCCGTGTACTCCATGACCGTGGACGCGAAAAAGAAGTCCTCCGTGCTGGTTGCCGACGGGGATCTCTCCCCCAACCGTCAGGCCCGCATCTTCCGCCTCTACCGTCCGCGGGTTGAACCCGACGGCGGTTTCGAGTTCGGTTCCTCCGCCGGCGTCCAGATTGAGCTCTGGAGCTTTGAGGGCGATCAGCTGATCCTCCCGATCGAAAACTCCCTGACCCGCCGCACCATGCAGTCCCAGGACGCTGTCCGCGGGACGGTTGAACGGTACGGCCACACCTGGCCCACCATCGAGAACATGTTCGCCGACCATGCCAGCGACATCAGCTTCGACGTCGACCTGGTGTTTTCGTGGGTTGATGGCAGCTCTCCCGAATACATCGCGGCCCGCCGTGCCCAGCAGCAGGGTGTGGTTCTCGGCGAAGGCGACGACCACGAAGCCCGCTTCCGGCAGATCAACGAACTCAAATACGCCCTGCGCTCCGTCTACATGTTCGCGCCCTGGATCCGCCGCATCTTTATCGCCACAGACTCCCCCGCCCCGGAGTGGCTCGCGGAGCACCCGTCGGTGACCATTGTCCGCAGCGATGAGTTTTTCGCCGATCCCGCAGTGCTGCCCACGCACAACTCGCAGGCAGTGGAATGCCAGCTCCACCACATCGAGGGCCTCTCCGAGCACTTCCTCTACTCGAATGACGACATGTTCTTCGGCCGCTCGGTGGGCCCGGACATGTTCTTCACCCCGGGCGGCGTCACGAAGTTCATCGAGGCCGAGACCCGGATCGGGCTGGGCGACAACGATGCCGAGCGCAGTGGCTTCGAGAACGCCGCCCGCGTGAACCGCAAGCTGCTCTGGAACCGGTTCGGTCGGATCACCACGCGGCACCTGGAACACACCGCCGCCCCGCTGCGGCGCAGCGTTGTGGCCAGGATGGAGCGTGAGTTCCCGGAGGAGTTCCAGAAGACGGCGGCGAGCAGGTTCCGCGCCGCGGACAACATCTCGGTCACCAATTCCTTCTACCACTACTACGCGCTGCTGACAGGCCGTGCGGTCACGCAGACCGCAGCCAAGGTGCGTTACGTGGACACCACCGCCCGCGCCGGGCTGAACTCCCTGCCCAAGCTGCTGGCCAAGCGGAACATGGACTTCTTCTGCCTCAACGACGGCAGTTTCCCCGAAGTCCCCGCGGACGAGCGCGCCGAGACCGTGACCGACTTCCTGGAGAAGTACTACCCCATCAAGGCGCCCTGGGAGCTCTGACGCTCGCAGCCCTGACGTTGGTCGCGCCCACGTCAGGGCTTCCGACCCGCCGGGCTTCGCGCGCTAGATAGCGTAGTTCGGAAGGGCTACCTTCCTGACGCCTCCTGTTTTGGCGTTGTCAGGGATGCTGACGCCCGCCGCGGCCAGTCTCTCGGCAGTCATTTCCGAGGTGACATGCTCGCCGACGGTGGCCGCGCTCCCCAGCGGAACCACGGAGTGGACAATGGTGTGCTCGTACACGTGTACCAGGTTGAAGGCCTGCCCGCCGTCCCGGCCGCGGGTACCGCCCACGGCGACGTTGAGGTCCTGGGTGTAGCACGTGGCCGAGGCGACGGAGACAGGAATCCCCGCAAAGGTGGCGGTGGTCGAGTAGTGCAGATGCCCGGCAAGAATGGTCCGGACGTCGGAGTTGCGGACCACGGAGGCCAGGCTTGCCTGATCCCGCAGTTCCACGAGCACGGCAAGGTCCAAGACCGACGGGACCGGCGGATGGTGGAGCGCCAGGATGGTGCCGTCGGGGGCCGGGGTATCCAGCTGGCGGGTGAGCCACCCCAGCTGTGACGGGCTTAGCTCGCCGTGGTGGTAACCCGGGACCGAGGTGTCCATGGTGATGATGCGCAGGCCATTGATGAAGTAGCTTCGGTCCACCGGCGCATCGCTCGCCGGCTCGTCCAAGAGCCCGGTCCGGAAGTTGGCGCGGTTGTCGTGGTTGCCCATGGCCCAGATGACTTGGGCGCCCATGTCTTCGCAGGCGGGATCAACAATGGCCCGGAGCTTTGCGTAGGCTTCAGGGTCGCCCCGGTCGGCGAGGTCGCCCGTGAAGATCACGGCCTCGGGCCGGGCACCGGAAGCCTTGACCTCTTCAAAAAGCTGAATGAGCTTGGCTTCGCTGTCGACTGCGCCGTGAAGGGGATCCGGACCTCCCAACAGGTGGGGGTCGCTCAGGTGGAGAAGGAAGTGGCGTGGCCGGGGGTGTTCGGCCTCGATGTGCTTCATTGCTGCCTCTGTGGTTGGTGGGAAACGGCGTTTCCCTTCTACCCTTCAGTAACTATTATCCAATCAGACAATTGGCAAACTGTGGGTAAATTACTGCGGCCAAGTTGGAAAAAACCAAAAGATTTACGCCCCGGAAAGTGCCGTTGTGGCCGCCGGTCCGTCAAATTCGGCCAGTGCCATTTCTATGGCATCGATAACTTCGGCGGAGTCCGGTTCGACGGCGGGCGCGAAGCGTGCCACTACTTCGCCCTTGCGGTTGACCAGGAACTTCTCAAAGTTCCATTTCACCAGGCCGGGCAGCACACTGGTCTTGAACCTGGTCAGCTCGGCGTAGAGCGGATGCTGGTCCTTGCCACGCACATTGGCCTTGGCCGTCAGCGGGAAGGTAACACCGAAATTCCGCTCGCAGAACTCGGCGATCTCGCTGTCGTTGCCCGGCTCCTGGCCGGCGAACTGGTTGCACGGAACTCCGAGCACGTCGAAGCCGCGGTCCCGGAACTTCTCGGAGAGCGTCTCCAAACCCGCGTACTGAGGAGTGAACCCGCACTTTGACGCCACGTTCACCACCATCACCACGTTGTCCTTGAACCGGCCGAAATCGGTTTCGGTGCCGTCGTTGAGGGTGAGCGGAATGGTGTATAGGTCTGTCACAGCGCCGTCCTTGAAGGTTGGTCATGCAAATGATTCGTTGCCAACCATCAAGGGTACGGGTGCAGTCTGGGAGTTCTCTGTCAGGGTCCCGCCGACTCGGACCATGTTGCGGTGTCGGTAGGCGTGGCGGTGGATGTAGCTGTCGTAGAAGACGAGGGCGAGGGCGACGCTGTTTCGGCTGAGGACCCGCTACTCGTTGTTGCTGTTGGCTCCACCGTTGGCGCCGGCGTCGGCGTCAGGCGCGAGGTAGGCCTGAACGGCCACGACCTGGAGACAGTGGGCGTCGGAGACGGCGACGCGCTCGTCGTCGGCGCAGGCGAAGTGCCCGTGGGGGCAGGTGAGGTGCCCGTGGGGGTGGGTGACGTCGTCGTCGGCGTGGCGCTTGAGGTTCCCGTCGGCGTCCTCGTTGCCCGGGGCGTGGAAGGCGTTGAGGAGGGCGATGCCGTCGAAGCGGCTGTTTCTGTCGAAGATTCTGTCGCTGTTTCAGTCGCAGTCGGGTCCGGCGATGCGGATTCAGGCGAGGTAGCGTCCGACGACGGCTCTTCCGTGGGTGCCTCGTCCGGCGGTCCCGACGTTGTCACTGATCCCTCCACCGGCGGCGGTTCGGACAGTTCCTCTTCGCCGCCCAGGACCGTGTGGCTGTTGTCCTCTGCGACCGGGATGGCCCAGCGTTGCGCGCCGACGTCCACGGGTTTGGCATAGCTGACCATGGCTATGTCCTCGAGTTCGTCCAACTGACGAATGCGCAGAAGTGTCCAGTTCAGCGGGCTGGTGTGCTTGCCGTTGAGGATGGTTTCGAAATGCAGATGGCAGCCGGTGGACCATCCCGTGGTGCCCACACGGGCAATGACCTGGCCCACCTGC
The DNA here is from genome assembly GCF_023913835.1 of Pseudarthrobacter raffinosi. NCBI lineage: Bacteria > Bacillati > Actinomycetota > Actinomycetes > Micrococcales > Micrococcaceae > Pseudarthrobacter > Pseudarthrobacter raffinosi. Next base: position 125,179 of record NZ_JAMXBG010000006.1, read on the forward strand.
ACGGAATCCCCCGTCCGGACCGCCACAGCCTCCAAGTGGTTGTACGTGGTGATCAGCCCGTTGCCGTGGTCTAGTTCCACGCGGTTGCCGCCGCCCCAGGGGTGCCACCCGGCGGCACGGACCACACCTGCGTCGGCCGAATAAACCCTGGTGCCGCAGCCTGCAGCGAAGTCCTGGCCCAGGTGGAAATCGCCGCCCGCACCGGTGATAGGACTGACCCTGTACCCGAATGGAGAGCTTGAAGTGAGGAGCTCAAGGGGCGCCATGAGGGACCCCTCCCGGGGGCGGGTGAGCCCGGCGGCGGCCACGTTGAGGGGAGCGCTCCCGCCCTTGGCGATCGTCCTGACCAGTGTGCGGTTAAACGGAACCAAGGCCCGGCTGTCCGTCAGGAAAGCACCGGCCAGCCCAGGCAGGCCAACATGTCCGGCGGCCGCCGGCGAAGCTGCCGGGCGGGGTTCAACGGGGGACGATCCAGGGAGGCCGACGGCGATGAGTGACGCGGCAGCAACGGCGCTGGCGGCCAGCACGCGCACAGCTATGGCGCAGCCGCCCGCGGGCTCCTTCTCCCGGCCGGATCCCCGATGATTGCCCACTCGTTACTCCCGGGTTGGCCCGCCAGACCCCGGATCCAGACGGACTTACCATCTCATGGGACCACAAAGACCCGGGCCTGTGAACCCCCGCGCCGGTCCCGCTGCGGACATTATGTGGATCACCCCTCAGAACCGTGCCCGCCGGCTTCTGGGCGAGAATAGTGACATGCGAAATTTCCTCAGGGAATGGCAGGGCGAAATCAAACGGGTATTCACCGGCAGCACTGACGGTCAGCCCGCTTGGGTTCCGCGGCTGGCCGAAGGGGACGACGCCGGCTATCACCTTCCCGGCTCGGCCGTCTGGGCGGTGCACGGCTCCATGACCACCATTGTGGCCGGGGTCCGCGCGCTCCTGATGCAGGCCTTGCACCCCGGGGCGCTGGCGGGAATCCACGAGCACTCCGACTTCCGCGCAGATCCGCTCAGCCGGCTGGCCCGGACCATCCGCTGGATCTTCACCGTCACCTATGGCCCACAGGCCGCCGCCGACGAGGCTTCCGCCCGGGTCCGTCGCCTGCACGAGCCTGTACAGGGGACCTACAGTGACGGGCACGGCGGCGAGCGGAGCTACTCGGCCAACGATCCGGAACTCGCCCGCTGGGTCCACATCGCGTTCGTGGACGCCTTCCTCTCGGCCCACAAAATCTGGGGTGCCGGGATCCCCGGCGGCCCCGACGCCTATGTCCGCGAGTGGGCCCAGGCCGGACGGCTGATGGGCGTGGAGAATCCGCCCCTGAGCGAGGCCGAAATGCGGGAGCAACTGGACCGCTGGTATAACAACGGTGAGCTGGTGACGGACAGCAGGGTTGCCGAGACCGTTGAGTTCATCCGCAACCCGCCACTGCATCCGCTGCTGCGCCCCGGCTACCGGATCATCTTCGCCGGCGCCGTCTACAGCCTTGAGCCGAAGTACCGCCGCATGCTGGGGCTCCAGGTCCCCCGGCTGGGGCCGTTCCCGCTCCCCGTGAGGCTGGCAACGAAGGTGACTCTCGGCGTCGTACATCTTGCCCTTGGACGCGGGCCTGGACCCAGCGAACAAGCGGCCCGGGAGCGCCTCCACCGCCTGGGCTACGCGGGCACGTGACCTGGCCGCCGGGCTGGGCAGCTGGGCTCCAGCCATGGGTCATCGCCTGGCTGGAGGACAGCAAAAACCCGGCCCTGACGAGGTCAGAACCGGGTTTTTGGCTGGCGGAGAATGGGGGATTTGAACCCCCGAGGGCGTTAACCCAACACGCGTTCCAGGCGTGCGCCATAGGCCGCTAGGCGAATTCTCCAGCTGCTTTCGAATCAAAAGCAGATACTAGACTACCTGAACATTCCGGCATCGCCCAATTGGCCCGTCGGACTGTTACCGCACGCGGCAATCCGGGCTCCAGCTGGCCCGTTAACGTAAAAATGGACGCCCCCAATGCGCCCATTCCTCCGATACACCGTTGAGCTGCCGGGTCCGGCCCTCCAGCCAGGCCCCGCAGCTCACAACCTTGAGATTGCCCCAATCGGTGTACATATCCATGATCGGCCCTACCCGCCGGATAAGCAATGAAAATCGCTGCCCATTAGCCTGCCTTCTTGGCAGGATGAGGCCATGACACAGCTGCACGCCCTGGTGGTTTACGTTCCGGAGACACACACGGAGCCGCTGCTCGCGGCAATCGGGGACGCCGGCGCGGGCAGGATCGGGAACTATTCGCACTGCACATTCACCTCCCCCGGCACCGGGCGCTTCACTCCGTCGCCTGGCGCCGAGCCGTTCATCGGGGCCGTCGGTGCGGTCGAACGCGTGCCGGAAACCCGGGTGGAGTGCGTTGTGGAGGAAGAGATGCTCGACGCCGTTGTGCTGGCCCTGCGCGCGGCGCACCCTTACGAGGAGCCCGCATTCATGACCTGGCCGGTGGACGGCTGGCGACGCTAGCTGGCGTCCGGGCCTTTGAACCCGCTTTCGCCTTTGCGCCAGCTTTCGCGGCCGTGGCCCGCTTGAGCGGTGCGGGCCAGCACCGCTCAAGCGGGTCCGGGCAGCTCATCAGGAAATTCCGGGCCGCGAGTGGGCACCCGGCCGGGCCACGGCCGGCCGCAGTCCGGGCCGTCCGGACCTTCCTGAATCTTCGGGTAAACTTGTCTGCGGCCCCTCATGTGGCGTCATCCTGTTGAACTCCCCCAGGACCGGAAGGTAGCAAGGGTAAACGGGCTCTGGCGGGTGCATGGGGGGTCTTTACTATTTCCCCACAGGGCGGCCGTCCGCGAGGGATCCTGATTGTCTGCCCGGATTGGTAGGGTTTTCTCGTGACTGTTACTACCACCGCCCTTTACCGCAGATACCGCCCGGACTCCTTCGCTGACGTTATCGGGCAGGAACATGTCACCGAGCCGCTGATGACGGCACTGCGGAAAAACCGTGTCAACCACGCCTATCTCTTCTCCGGCCCACGCGGTTGCGGAAAGACCACCTCCGCCCGCATCCTGGCCCGCTGCCTCAACTGCGCCCAAGGCCCCACAGATACGCCCTGCGGTACGTGCCCCAGCTGCATTGAACTGGCCCGCGGCGGCTCAGGCTCCCTGGACGTCATCGAGATCGACGCCGCCAGCCATGGCGGTGTCGACGACGCCCGCGACCTCCGCGAGCGCGCAACGTACGCTCCGGTCCGCGACCGCTACAAGATCTTCATCATCGATGAGGCCCACATGGTCACCTCTGCCGGGTTCAACGCCCTGCTGAAGATCGTTGAAGAGCCGCCGGAGCACATCAAGTTCATCTTCGCCACCACGGAGCCGGACAAGGTCATCGGCACCATCCGCTCCCGCACGCACCACTACCCTTTCCGGCTTGTCCCGCCGGAGCCGCTGATGGCGTACCTGGAGCTGCTCTGCAACCAGGAAAACGTTCCCGTGGCTCCCGGCGTTCTATCGCTGGTGGTCCGGGCCGGCGGCGGCTCCGTCCGCGATTCCCTGTCCGTGCTGGACCAACTGATGGCCGGAGCCGGACCCAACGGCCTCGACTACGAACTTGCCGTAGCCCTCCTCGGCTACACCCACGCATCGTTGCTGGATGACGTCGTGGAAGCTGTGGCCGCCTCAGATGCCGCCACCGTTTTCCGGGCTGTGGACCGCGTGGTGCAGACCGGCCACGATCCCCGCCGCTTCGTCGAGGACCTGCTGGAACGCTTCCGCGACCTCATCATCGTCCAGGCCATGCCCGAAAGCGCCCAGGTCATCCTCCGCGGCATGCCTGCGGACCAGATCGCCCGGCTCCAGAACCAGGCGCACAACCTCGGGGCTTCCGAACTCTCCCGCGCCGCTGATGTCACCAACACTGCGCTGACCGAGATGACCGGCGCCACGTCTCCGCGCCTGCACCTTGAGCTTCTCTGCGCCCGCATCCTGCTCCCCAGTTCGGAACAGACGGAACGCGGCATCGCTGCGCGGATCGACCGCGTGGAGCGGCGCCTGAATTACGCCGGGAACGACGTCGGCGCTCCCGCTCCGGCTGGTGCTGCGGTTTCGGCTGGACCCGCTGCGGTTTCCGCGGTGCCGACAGCGGCAACTCCGGCTCCTGCTGCACCTGTTTCCGTACCAGCAGCTTCCGCGCCGGCTCCTGCTGCACCCGTTTCCGTACAACCAGTTTCTGCGCCAGCCGTTTCTGAGGCGCCCGCTGCGGCGCCGGTTGCTGCGCAGCTGCCTTCAGGGCCAGCGGCTGCCGGTCCCGGGTCGGCCCGGCCACAGGTATCCGGAGCCGAACAGACCAGGCCGTCGCTGACGCCGCCCAAGGTCAGCACCAACGACTGGCCGGTTGACGAGTCCACAGGCAGGCCGCCCGCTCCCACTCCGCAGGCATCCGGTCAGCCCACCCGAGAGACCGGGGCAGACGCCCCCCGCACAGTTTCCCCGGCTACCCCGCCGGCAAGCACCGACGCTGTCACGGCTCCTGCCACCGCTGCACCTGCCCCGGCTGCGCCCGCTTCGGTTGGCCATGCCCCTGCCACTGCCGCACCGACCGGTGCGACAGGAACTGGCGCGGCAAGCACTGGGGCCGCCGGGACAGGCGACGTCGAAGTCCTGCGCCGTGCCTGGCCGGAAGTTCTGCAGACACTCTCCAAGATCAAGCGCAGCACGTGGGCCCTGGTTGAGCCGAACGCCCAGGTGGGTGCATTTGACGGCCAGGTCCTGACACTGTCGTTCAGCACTACCGGGTTGGCTGGCGCCTTCGGCCGGGCTGATCACGCTGAAAACCTGCGGCAGGCGATCCACAAAACAGTGGGCATCGACTGCCAGATCACCGCAGTCGCCGGTGGCGCCAACAGGGCAGCGAGCGCTGAGCCAAACCCAAAAGCTCCCGCTAGTCCGGAAGCCAGCCCGGAAGCTCCGGCCAGTTCAGCCGATGTCGCGTGGGGACTGGCCCCTGCCAGCGCCGTTTCCACGCCTGACGTGCTGGCCACCGCGCCGGCACCTTCGCCAGCCCCCTCCTCCGCGACGCGTGCTCCCGAACCGGCCGTGCCTCCTGCCACTGCTGCACCTGCACCGACTGCAGGCGCAGCAGCTATTGCGGAAACTGTCCAGCACACTGGCGACGTCAGCGCGTCGGCAGCCACTGAGGCCGCCCAGGGACAGCCGGTACCAGCTGAGCCGGATGCCACCGCCGGTTCGTATGCCTACTCCGATAACGACTGGGGTCCCCCGCGCGACGAAGATGCTCCGCCGCTGGACGAGGAACCACCCATGGACTGGGATCCCTCGGCTGCGGCTGCCCCACGCCTGTCGCCTTCACAGCCTGAGCCTTCAGCGGCCGCACCCGCCAAGCGGCCCGCTCGAGGTGCTTCAAAGGCTGCAGCAGCAAAGACCTCCCCAGCTAGCAGGTCCTCCGGTGCGGCTTCGGCCGCTCCTTCACAACCCGATCCGGCACTGGATCCGTGGGGCCGGGCCGTCGAGCAGGCGCCGGGCGTATGGGTGGTTGGCACCGAGCCCAATGTTGGCAAAAGCCTGAACACGTCCGTCCCGGAAGAGGCCGCGGAAACCGCTCCTGCGCCCAGCTACGAGCCGGCCACCGCCCAGGTCCCCAAGACGTCAGCTGTCGTCAGCCAGTCCGATGCCGACGCCAGCTGGGGCTTGCCGCCCGTAGCCCCCACCGCAACCACCGAAATCCCCGCACTATATTCAGCAGCACAACATTCAGCTGCACCGCAGAGCTCCGCGCCAGAGACCCCCGCACTACAAGGCCCCGCACCAGAATCCGCGGCGCCCAACAACCCGGCGCCAGCCAGCCAAGCCCCGGCAGTCCCGCCAGTGGAAGCAGCCGTTCCCGAACCGGCTGAAGTTCGTGAGTACGCCATGGCATCGACTGCTCCGGCTGCCGCACCCCTGCAGCCGGCACCGGCGACATCCGAGTCCGCTGCTGCCGCCCGGCAGAGTCTTTACCAGCGCCTGTCCAACAGCCCCGAGGCCGAAGCCGGGCGTGCCAAGGCGCCGGCCAGGGCTGCCGCCGCAACCTACGTCCAGGACATACCGAGCGCGGACGATGAAACCATCGAGGAATCCGGTGTCTTTGGACGCGCCGCCGTCGAGCGTATTCTGGGCGGGAAGCTGATCGAGGAGCGGTCCCCGGACGGAAGCCCCATCGTTGCGAGGTTCTAGGCACCTGGCGCACGTACTCCCGCAACTCCATTCACTACCCAAGCCAAGCCAAAAGAGGAAAACGTGTACGAAGGTGCAGTCCAGGAGCTGATCGACGAGCTCGGACGGCTTCCCGGTGTTGGTCCCAAATCCGCCCAGCGGCTTGCCTTCCACATCCTCGAAGCGGACCCGCAGGACATGAAGCGACTCGTGGAAGCCATCACCATGGTCAAGGAACGCGTGAAGTTCTGCACTGTATGCGGCAACGTCACCGAGCAGGAACTGTGCAACATCTGCCGGGATCCCCGGCGCGACCCGTCAGTCATTTGTGTAGTGGAGGAGTCCAAGGACGTCCTCGCCGTGGAGCGCACCCGGTCCTTCCGCGGCCGCTATCACGTGCTGGGCGGAGCCATCAACCCCATTGCCGGCGTTGGGCCCGAGCAGCTGCGGATCCGGGAACTCCTGACCCGGCTGAACGACGGCGCCATCCAGGAAGTCATTATCGCCACCGACCCCAACCTCGAAGGCGAAGCAACGGCCACGTACCTGGCCCGGATGCTGAAGACAATCGGCATCGTGGTGACCCGTCTGGCCTCCGGGCTGCCTGTGGGCGGCGATCTTGAGTACGCCGACGAGGTCACCCTCGGGCGTGCATTCGAAGGCCGCCGCAACGCCCTGACCTGAGCGGACCTGCCCCTGACCTGGTCAGGCCGACAGGCTAAGGCAGACAGGCTAAGGAAGACCGGCGCCCCGACCCGACCCGGCCTGGCCAGCCTGGCCTGGGTTCAGGGGGCCGGGCTGAGCCGTCGTCGGGCACACCGGCTTAGGCGATGCGGGTTCCGCGTGCCAGCCTGTGTGCCGGGGTGCGCAGCGAGCGCCAGCCCAGCCACATCAGCAGCCCGGCAAGCAGCAGCTGCAGGCCGAGCCCCAGCGGCCACAAGGGAGTGGACTGTGCCAGGTACTGCGGCTTGGCCTCCCCGTTGGCGCAGGGGTAGGTGCCCTCCGGACCGGCCATGGCGTAGCGTGCACCCTGGCTGATGGATTCGATGGCCCCCACCGGTGACGACATTCCGAGGCCACTGTTGACGCGGACCGTGTAGGGGATGGCATCGGCCACCACCACGTAAGGGTTCATGGCCAGCATCCACGCCACCCTTTCGGTGCGAACTGCTGGCTGGGCACGCAGCGGTCCGGAGCAGGTGTACTCCGGTTCCTGCGGCGCTGTTTCGTCGGGTACCGGCCGCAGCGGTTCGTAGTTGCGGTACTGCGCCTGGTTGGCCATAACGGTGCCCTGCGAGAGCCCGGTACCCAGGCCGAAGGCAATCAGGGAACCGAAAACCAGCCCGGCCACGGCAAGGTACGTGACGACAATCGAGAACAGCGGACGCCCCGCCAGCGCGGAAATTCCGACGCCGATGGCACAGACCACACCCACCTCAACCGCGAGCATCAGCAGGGCCACGATGACATGGCCGGGCGTCATGCCGCCGAGGGCCACTCCGATGACCAGGAACGGCGTGCTGGCAACCAGGAAGGCCAGGGCGGCGGCCCACGCGGCGAAGAACTTGCCCCACAGGATCTGGCCGGGACGGAGCAGGGTCACCTGAAGGATGGCCAGGGTCCCGCCGGCGCGGTCGCCGTTGACGGCATTGGCAGACAGTGCGGGCGCCACCAGCAATGCGAAGAGGAGGACAAAGGCCAGGACCACTTCGAAGATCATGGACCCCGGACCGGTGTCGGGCGGCAGAAAGTTGGAATAGGCGCGCTGGGCTTCGCGCTGGGCGTTCCAGCTGGCCCAGGTCAGCCAGGTCACCAGGCCCGTCAGGATGAACCAGATGGCCAGCATGATGTACCAGCCGCGGGACCGGAGCCGCTGCTTGAGTTCCAGGACCACCACATCCCGGATGCCGGCAAGGTAGCCGGCACCAAAGCCGGAAGCCGGCGGGCGCTGCGTTTGTTCTGTCAGCTGGCTCATCGCCGCTCCCCCTCAAGGTTCATGTAAGTCTCTTCCAGGGCACCCGAGGCGGGGGCAAAGGAGCTGACCCCGACGCCGGCGAGCACCAGGTCGCGGAGGAGGCGGGCGGCGTCGTCGTCGTTCAGCAACACCAGGCTGACGGCCGGCCGGCGGCCGTCCTCAACCCGGAACGTCAGGCCCAAGTCCGTGAGTTTGGCGGCGAGCGCTGCGCCGTCGGTTGCCGAGATGGCGTAGCGCCTGCCGGAGGCGGCAGCCGCGTCCGTGGTCTGGTGCCGGACCGTCCTCCCGCGGTTGACGAACACCGCTGCGTCCGCAATTTCGTCCAGCTCGCTGAGCACGTGGGAGGAGACAACGATGGACTTCCCCTCCGCCGCAAGCTGCCGCAGCATCACGCGCAGCTCCACCCGCGATCCCGGGTCCAGGCCCGACGCCGGCTCATCGAGCAGCAGCACGGACGGATCGTGTATCAGTGCGCGGGCCAGGCTGAGGCGCTGCTGCTGCCCCCGGGACAGGACACGGGCCGGCTGGTCTGCAAGGTCACTCAGGCGGACCCGGTCCAGCATCTCTGTAACGCGCTGCGGGATTCCGGCCTTGGGCAGCCGGTAGAAACGGGCTATCTGGGTGAGGATCTCACGGGCGGTCAGGGACTCCCACACGCCCAGGGTATCCGGCATCCAGCCAATTCTTTTCCGCACTTCCGCGCGGTGGTTCTGCGGATCCAGCCCATCCACCGTGACAGTGCCGGAATCCGGCGCCAGCAGTGAAGCCAGCATGAGCAACAGCGTGGTTTTACCGGCACCGTTCGGGCCGATCAGTGCGGTGACTTTTCCCGCCGGAGCATGGAAATCCATGTGCTCGACGGCGTGCACCTGCCCGAAGCTGCGGCTCACCGCGGTGGCGCTGATGCCGTCCTGGCGCGGGCTTTCCGGCTGGGCCGGAATGCCTATTCTGTCCCAGTTTTCTGTCATTTCCCGAGCACCTGTCCCCCAAAGCCGTTCATGCATACTGACTATATGAGCCTACGCCTGAGCCGACGGGCGCAGTATCCGCCGGAAGGCTGAGATTTGGACACAATTCCGCGTCCGGCCACAGGCGGCGATAAACTGGGCTGACACGTCACGCCGTCCAGCCGCAAGGCCGTGCCTGACCTCCAGAACTCCGATTGATCCAGTGAAGGTACGCGCATGAGTACGCCCACTTCCGAAGTGCACACAGCAACGCAGCCACAGGAGCTGCCCGAAGGCACTGCCGTGACCAAACAGCTGATTGTGCAGAAGTTCGGCGGCTCTTCCGTGTCGGATGCCGAGGGAGTCAGGCGCGTCGCCAAGCGCGTGGTCGACGCGCAGCGGGCCGGCAACGAAGTGGTGGTGGTCGTTTCGGCCATGGGCGACACCACCGACGAACTGCTGGACCTCGCCGCCCAGGTGACAGACTCCGCCCCCGCCCGCGAGATGGACATGCTCCTCTCCGCCGGTGAGCGCATCTCCATGGCCCTGCTCGCCATGGCCATCAACAAGTTCGGCGCCTCGGCGCAGTCCTTCACCGGCTCCCAGGCCGGCATGATCACCGACGGCATCCATGGCAAGGCTCGAATCATCGACGTCGATCCGCACCGCATCCGTACGGCCCTGGACAAGGGGCACATCGCGATCGTGGCCGGCTTCCAGGGCATGAGCCGCAGCACCAACGAGATCACCACCCTGGGCCGCGGCGGCTCGGACACCACCGCCGTCGCGCTTGCGGCCGCACTCGACGCCGATGTCTGCGAGATCTACACAGACGTTGACGGCATCTATACGGCTGACCCCCGAGTGGTGCCTTCCGCCCAGAAAATCGACACCATCTCCAGCGAGGAAATGCTGGAACTCGCGGCGTCCGGTGCGAAGATCCTGCACCTGCGCTGCGTTGAATATGCGCGCCGGTTCGGTGTGCCGTTGCATGTCCGGTCCTCATTCAGCCAGAACGAAGGCACCTGGGTCATCCCCAGCGCCGAAGACAAGATCACCACTCAAGAGGGAGTTGCCTTGGAGCAGCCAATCATCTCCGGCGTTGCACACGACCGTTCCGAAGCCAAGGTCACTGTGGTGGGTGTCCCGGACATCCCCGGCAAGGCGGCCGCGATCTTCCAGGTCATTGCCGACGCCCACTCGAACATCGACATGATCGTGCAGAACGTTTCCACGCACGGCACGGGCCGGACGGATATTTCCTTCACGCTCCCCATCGTCGAAGGCGCGGAGGCCCTGGAAGCGCTCAAGGCCGCGCAGCCGGACATCGGGTTCGAGAACATCGAATACAACGAACAGATCGGCAAACTGTCCCTGATCGGGGCCGGCATGCGGTCACACCCGGGCGTCTCCGCGACGTTCTTCAAGGCCCTGTCCGACGCCGGGATCAACATCAACATGATCTCCACCTCGGAAATCCGGATCTCCGTGGTGACACACGCCGATCTCCTCGATGACGCCGTCCGGGCAATCCACAAGGCCTTCGACCTGGACAGCGAGGACGAGGCAACCGTCTACGGCGGCACCGGGCGCTAGGCCGCTCTTAGAAAGCAACGAGGGCCCACGCCCCGCAGGGTTCCCTGGCCGAGCTTGCGAGGCTAGGGCGCGGGCGGGGAGGGTCACTTCCGGCCCGATAAACGAAGGTTATCGGGCCGGAAGTGACCCCGCGTTGCTTTTGTTTCAGCCCTGTTTGTCCAATTCTTCGCGGCGCACGGCGTAGTGATGACCTTCGGAATCGGTTTCCACCACGAAGTGGGAAAGATCCTCGTCAGAGGCCTGCTCGAACTCATCATGCTTGTGGACCACGGGCGAATCCGTGTCCAGACGCGTTGCCGGCCCGAAGACAAAGCGGAGCCTGTCAGTCGCGTGCATAAAACCGGTGAGCGCATGTCCCATTGTTTCCACCCCCCTTCCCGCGTTGCGGGCGAAAGAGCCACTGCCTCCTTGTGGAGTCAGTGCCATTATTTTACGCCCGCCGCCCGAAAATTGGTCTGGTGAGGTTGGGCATGGTGGGGAGGCCGGGGAGCGTCAGCGGAGGGACTGGTCGTCCGGGTTCCTGGGCACAACATAGGTGCTGCCGTCCGGGCGGGTGACCGTTTCCCATTGCTGGGTTTCCCGCTCGCGCTGAACCAGGAGTGCCCGGTTCTCTTCGGTCATGTCATGCACCAGGGAACTGCGGTTGGCCGGGCCGAAAATCGCCCTGAGCTTGCCGGTTGCGCGCATGAACCGCTGGGATGCGTTGCCCTTGTCGCCTGACTTGCCTTTGCCCATGAAAGTGACCCCTTCGATAGAACCCAATTAGCCGCTCCAGTGTACGCTAACAATTAGGGCACTAACTATTGGAGGAAATGTTATGACGGTACTGGCCGGCGCTGCGCGGCAGCAGGACGATGACCTCCTCTTGGAGCAACAGCTCTGTTTTGCCCTCACCGTGGCATCCAGAAGCGTGGTGGGCGCCTACAAGCCCGTCCTCGAAAAGCTCGGACTCACCCACCCGCAGTACCTTGTGATGCTGTGCCTGTGGGAGTCAGCACCCCGCACCCTGCGCAGCATCAGTGAAGCCCTGGCGCAGGCCCCGGCCACCATCTCACCGCTACTTCGGCGTCTGGAGGAGGCCGGCTTTGTCACCCGCCAGCGGGTGGACGGAAACGAACGCACCCTTGCCGTGGGCCTGACCCCGGCCGGCGCCGCGCTGCGTCAGCAGGCCATTGCTGTCCCGGGCACCATGATGGAACGCCTGGGGCTGACCCGTGAGCAGGTCGGCGCGCTGCACAAATCCATGATGGGGCTCATCGCCGCCTCCGCCGGATCCAACGGGCAACCCGCCGGGGAATAAATGCGGCAAGGCGTAAAATGGCAGCAACCTAGGAGGGTCCATGCGTTTGCGAACAGTACGGCCATTGCTGGCGGTCCTCGCCATTGCCGGGCTCGCCGCTTGTACGGGCACGCCTGACGGGACCGGGACTTCATCCGCCAGCCCCACAGCCAGCCCCACAACCAGCTCCTCCGCCAGCCCGGGCGCCTCCGGCTCCCCCGCTCCGGACACCGAGACCACCGTCCCTGCGCCGTCCCCTTCAGCACCCCCGGCCCCGACGGCAGGCCCCGGCGCCGGCAACGCCGAGCTTGCCATCATGGTCAGGCCCTCTCCCACCGAAGCGGCAGTGAACTACACGCTGGTCTGCCGCGGCGGCCTCCCCACGGCTGAGAGCAAGCACCCCAGGCCGGAGGCTGCGTGCGCTGCCCTCAAGAACAACGCTGCGCTCCTCAGCCCGGCCCCCAAGAGCAAAGACGTGGCCTGCACCGAACAATACGGCGGCCCGCAGACCGCCACGGTCACCGGGATTGTGGACGATACTCCCGTGGATGCCACGTTCGCGCGCACCAACGGCTGCGAAATCGGTGCCTGGAACGCAGCCCAGGACGTCCTGGGTGCCAGCGGTGGAGCAACGTAGCCTGCTGACGGCCGAGGCCTGGCGTGCCCGCGAAGAAGCGCACGCCCAACGCGTCCGCCGTTACTCGGATCCCTACCTTGCCCGCCGCTCGGCAGGTAGGAAGCACCCGGTGGAGGACTTTCTTTTCACTTACTACACCCAGAAGCCTGGCCAGCTGCTGCGCTGGCACCCGGGAGCCGGCGTCGTACTGACCGCGGAAGCGGCGTCCGCCCGCATGGGCTGGAAGCACTACAAAACGCTCGACGACGGCGAACTCGCCTCCCTTGGGCTGCCGCCAGGAACCCCTGCCGTGACCTTTGACCGCGCCCGGTTCCTGGCCGACCGGCAGGAGGCGGTGGCCTTCGCGGACATCATTCTTCGCGGCACCGCTGCCCGGCCCGCGCAGTTCGGCTGCTTCGGGCTGCACGAATGGGCCATGGTCTACCGACAGGACAAATTCGACCTGCGCCATGAATACCTGCAACTGAGGCTGGGTTCGGCCGGCACGGACAAAGTGGTGGAGGACAACAGGATCCGGTGCTCACACTTCGACGCCTTCCGCTTTTACACGCCCGACGCGATTGCGCTGAACGAACTGGCGCCCAGCCGCGAAAACCAGCGGCACATGGAACAGCCGGGCTGCCTGCACGCCAACATGGACCTCTACAAGTGGGCGTACAAACTGCTGCCCGCGCTTCCCAGCGAACTGGTCATGGATTGCTTCGAACTGTCCTGGCGGATCCGGGCCATGGACATGCAGGCCTCCCCCTACGACCTCGCGGAGTGGGGTTACCCGCCCATTCGGATCGAAACCGCGGAAGGCAAAGCGGCCTACGTTGAGCATCAGCGCGCCTTCGCCGGCGAGGCTACTGGGCTCCGAGGTCGCCTGGCGCAGGCCTTGGCACCGCTTCGAACTGCGGGGACCGTATGAAGGACCTCGAGCTGACCATCAGGGTCACGGAAGACCCCGACTCCCCCGAGTACGAGTTCCGGCTGATAGTCCGCGATGGCCGCCCTGCTGACGGTTGTACCGTGCCCGATTCCGCAGCAGCGTTGTCAGCGATGGAACGCTTCGGTGAGGACATCTTCTTTCCCAAACCGGCCCCCCCGAAACTCTGCACGCAGCAATACGGCGGGCCGCAGGTGGCCGTTGTGACCGGCTCCATCAACGGCCGTCCCGTCAGTGTGACTTTCCGGCGAACCGATGGCTGTGAAATCTCCCGCTGGCGCGCCATGGCTCCCCTGTTCGGCGGGACAACTGGTTCCCGCGGCGAAATCTGACCATCGGCGGCAGCCTCCGCAAAACGGGAACGCCGCCGGAACCAAGCGGTCCGGCGGCGTTCCCATGCTGTTGCTGAAGGGCTAGAGATCCATATTGCGGTTTCCGGAGAACTCCGGGACCTCCTGCTTCTTCTTTTCCTTTTTGACCTTGTCCTTCTTGTCGTTGGCAGGGTCATCGGCAGTTTCATCAGCAGGGACCACCAAAGCACTGCCTGGTGTGACAACCACAGATACGAAGGTGGGCGCGCTCGAACCCGCGAACGTCACTCGGCCGATATACGAGCCTTCAGCGAGGTCCTTCCACTGGAGCTTCAGAATGCCCGACTGGCCGTTCCCGAGCCGCAGCGGATTGGGGGTCACAGTGGCATTTCCCACGTTGGCTCCCAGCACCGCAGCGTCCACGGACGCCTTCGTGGGCTGCCCATTGGGGCTTGCGTAGAGGTTCACAAAAATCGTGTACACGCCCGGAGCCGGGTTCGGAACCGAAATTGATTCACTGGCAGAGGCCGTCTGGGCCAGCAGGGCCTGGCCCGCCGGGTTGAAGACCACCATGTCGAAGTCGGCGGCCTCGTCCGAGGAAAAGACGGAGAACTTTGCCAACGGCGATCCTGCCGGAACGGTGACCTCCTTGGCGAAGTTGGACGCGTCCGTTTCCAGGGCCAGCGGCCCTGGCACCAGTTCGATGGCCGAGGAGTCAGCCTTGGACAGTCCGTCCAAAGTAATCTTCACAGGCGCGTTGGTGCCCGAAACCACCGGAATGTCGCCCTGCCCCTGGCCTCCTTCCGAGGTAAACGCCAGGTTTGCCGGTGCCACCACTGACTGCGGGCGGACGGCCACCGGCGATGCCACGTTCTTGCCGGCACCCTGCCAGATGAGGTTGCCCATGGCAAACTGCCCCAGGGCAGCGCTGGTGTTCTCGAACTTGACATTGAAGGTGCGCTTCTCGCCGGCAGCATTGAAGCTAAGGATCGACGGCGTGACCGTCACCTTGACGCCAGGAACGCTGGCCTTGGCCCGGTAAACGCCTGGGGTCAGCGCGGTGACAGTCCGCGTGACCTCTGTCTTGCCGGTGAGTGCCCCCAGCGCGAACGAGGCAACATTCATATCCCGCGGTGCGGTTGTTCCGAGACCCCGGATGCCCATGTCCAGGCCCGTTCCCTGAATGAACTTCAGGTAGTCGTCCTCGGAATTGTCGTAGACGAGGCCGGGATCCAGGACCCGCGCAATGTCCACGTGGCCAGCGCCGGTTGCGAACACGTCACCGTTCCGGCTGCCGTCTGCGTTCTTGATATCAGCTGCCGTGGTCATCATGGCTGACTTGACGGTGGCCGGAGACCATGTGGGGTTCTTGGCCAGGATCAAGGCGCCAAATCCGGCCACGTGCGGCGCGGCCATGGACGTCCCGGACATCATGCCGAACTGGTCGCCGCCGGAACCGATGGGCGAAACGCCTGCCAGCACTGCCACACCCGGCGCCGCCACGTCAGGCTTGAGCAGGTCTGAGCCGGCGGCAAGCAGCGGGCCCCGGGAGGAGAACCCGGCGATCTGAGGCTGAGGCGCGGCCGGAAGGCCGGTGGTGTCCGTGTTTACCAGGGAGACCTTGATGCCGGGGTTGGCGATGATCTTGTCCTTGATCTGCTGCGTGGCTGGCGGGTTCACGTGCACTGTCGGGACTGCGTGGCGGTCAAGGTCCTCGGAGGAGGTGGTTACGTTGACCAGAATCATGCCGATGCCGCCGGCGCGCTGCACCTCGGCGCTCTTGGCTACGCGGTCCACCACCCCGCGGTCGCAGACAACAATCTTCCCTGTCACCTTGGCGGGATCCAGCGCATTGGGTGCGCACAGTTCCGGGTTTGCTGCGCCGGCGGCTGCGGCACTTGCCGCCAGCACAACGTTGCTCGCAGGAACGGGAGCGGACATAAGACTGGCGCCGCGGTACTTGCTGCCGTCCTCAAATTCGACGGTTCCCTGCAACTCCGTGGAGAAGGAGCTCGCGGCCACTGTGGTCAGCCACGGAGCGCCGTGGTTTACGGTGCTTGCCGTGGGTCCCGAGTTTCCGGCGGATGCGGCAACAAAGATTCCCGCGGACGCCGCGGAAAGGAAAGCCAGGGAAACCGGGTCCGTGGTGGTTGAGGTGCTGCCGGAGATGGAGTAGTTGAGCACATCCACGCCGTCCAGGATGGCTTGATTGATCGCGGCCACGGAGGCGGAGCTGTAGCACCCTCCTGTGGCTGGGTTGTCGTCCTCCCAGCAGACCTTGTAGACGGAGATCTTAGCCGCCGGCGCAACGCCGCTGGTGATGCCCATATCGGTTGCACCAAGGTTGGCCCGGACGTTCGCGTTGCCCGCGGCAGTGCTGGCGGTGTGCGTCCCGTGGCTTCCCACATCCACAGGCGAAATCAGTTCTTCGGGCGCGCGGTTCTCCGGCGCCACGTACGCCATGAAGTCGTCAGCGAAGTAGCGGGCACTCAGTACTTTGGAGTTGCAGGCGCTGCCGTCAAACGCAGCCCCGGTCCCCTGCCCCTTCTGGCACTCACCAACGAAGGTGTCGCCGTCGGACTTGAGCATGGCGATATTGCCGTCTGCGGTGCGGTACGGGGCGCCCATCTGGGCCTGGCCGGCGAGGGGTTGCACGTCGTCCCCGGCGAAGAACGGGTTGGAGGGTGTGTAGCCGGAGTCAATAACGCCCACTACGACGCCTTTGCCGGCATTCTCCTGCCCGCCGAAGGCAGTCTTCCAGATGCCATTTTCACCGCTGAGCCCAAGGAAGTCTGTAGTGGAGTAATCCGGCGCGTTCTCCGTGTCCGGTGCCACCATGAGGACGGCCGGGTCCTTGGCGAGCTTAGCGGCCTGGTCGGCGGTCAAATCGGCCGAGAACCCGTTGATGGCAGCCGTGTACTGGCGCTTGATCCGGACGCTTTCGGACCCGGCCACAGCGTTCTGCCTGCCCTCAAGGTGCGCCCGGTACTGCTGGACTTCCGGCCGGTCGGCGTCAAGCTTGCTGCCCTTCTGGGGCTTCGTCGCTGCGAGTCCGGGAGTCCCGCCGTCGTAGGTGGCCGCCGGCTTCTCGGCCAGGACCACAATGTAGCGGCCGGCGGGGTAGTCGCCGGGGTTGATCTTCTTTGAGGCAACTGCCGTGTTTGCTTCAGCGGGCGCCGCGGTAGCGGGGCTCATCGCCATCGAAGAAAGGAGCAGCGGCAAGCCCACGGCCAATGCCGCTGCTTTCCGGAGTCCCCCGCCCCGAATGGGGCTTTTTCCAGTTGATTTCACGAGCGACTACACCTTTCACGAGGAACGGCCGGCCACGTTGCCGGTCTGGAGCAGCTGGGAACGGCACACGACATTACAGATTTTGTAATGCTGTGACCAGCCGTTACAAACAGTACAGACTGAGAGCTGAATATGACATAGGACACATCAGGTGTATACGTCAATCATGCAGCTACAAGGCGGGGCCGGGAAGGCACAAAAGAAAGACCCCGACGCGGGCCGGACTTTGGAAATGTCCAGCTCCGCGCGGAGGTCTTCTTTGGTGCTAGGAAATCACCTGGCTCAACCCTTGGGCGTTACCTGCAGGCGGTCGAAGGAGACCTGCTTGCCGTCCTTGTCCAGCACCACCACGCCGTCGCGGCCGCTCTGCACACCTGAGGGCAGGATGAACTACACCGTGTTGTCGGTGGTGGGGAAAATCCAGCCGATCCGGTAGCTCTTCTTGTTCAGGTACACGTAGTACCACTGGCCGTAGTCGAGACCCTCCAGGGTCACCTTCTGGCCGTTGCGGTACTTGTCCTGCGTGCCGAGGTCGAACGGAGCCGCCTGTTCCTCGAGGTCCTGGACGGCGAGGACAGGGACCGTCTCGGGCTGCGACGGCTGGAGAGCCAGCACCGGCACGTGCAGCGGGCACAAAAACGGGCGCCCCCGCTCAGGGACGCCCGGTTGAGGCTTGGGCAAAGACTTGAGGCGTGGATAAGGAGTGGGCGCCTACTGCCTGGGCGTCCGAACCACGTCACTGATCCACTGGCGGGTCTTTTCGTCCACGGGGCCGGCCACGCGCGTTTCCCGGGCAGCCCGGTCCGCCTTGATCTTCTGCATAACCATCCGGCCCAACCCGGCAAAAACGGCCACGGCCATCATCGGCAACAGCAGAGATTTCGATTTTTCAGCCATGCGGTAATCCTAGTGACGCTTGCTCCACGAGGCCATAGCCGCCGTCGTCCTCCACCTCCCGAAAGCCCGCCCCGCCGCGATGACTGTGGCCGATCCCACCGAATACAGGGTGCGGCGCTCGGCCCGGTAGAATGGCCTAGCAAGCTCGCGGAGCGCCCGTCCACACTGTTCGAAAAAGAACGTCCCCAGCATCCCGGAACGGCGTAAGACGGCGTGACTCCGCTGCGCCCTTACCCAATGCTCACGCACAGGAGTTGCCGGATGCCCCGGATCGTTGTTGACGTCATGCCCAAGCCCGAGATTCTGGACCCGCAGGGGAAGGCCATCGTGGGTGCACTCCCCCGTCTGGGCTTCACCAGCTTTAGCTCTGTCCGCCAGGGCAAGCGCTTTGAACTGACGGTTGAGGGCGAGGTGACCGACGCAATCCTGGCCCAGGCCCGCGAAGCCGCCGAGACCCTGCTGTCCAACCCCGTTATCGAAGACGTCGTCAACGTCGAGGTCGTCGAGGCCTGAGATGACTGAACTTCCCTTGATCGGCGAGGCAATCGCCGTCGCCGCCGAGCCCCGGCTCGCCGGTGCCCGGATCGGCGTTGTAACGTTCCCAGGCACCCTTGACGACCGCGACGCCGCCCGTGCAGTCCGGCTCGCCGGCGGCACTGCAGTGCCGCTCTGGCACGCGGACACCACCCTGGGTGACGTGGACGCCGTCGTGATCCCCGGCGGTTTCTCCTACGGCGACTACCTCCGCGCCGGTGCCATTGCCCGCTTCGCGCCGCTGATGTCCAAAATCATCGACGCCGCCAACTCCGATGCCAAGCTGCCCGTGCTGGGCATCTGCAACGGCTTCCAGATCCTGACCGAGTCGCACCTGCTGCCCGGCTCCATGATCAAGAACGACCACCTGAAGTTCATGTGCCGCGACCAGGTCCTGCGAGTGGAAAACAGCAACACCGCCTGGACCCTCGACTACACGGCCGGCCAGGAAATCACGGTTCCGCTGAAGAACCAGGACGGCCAGTACATCGCGGACGACAAGGTCCTGGACGCGCTCGAGGCTGAAGGCCGCGTGGTGTTCCGCTACGTGGGCTTCAACCCCAACGGCTCGCGCCGCGACATCGCCGGCATCTCCAACGCCGCCGGCAACGTGGTGGGCCTGATGCCGCACCCCGAGCACGCGGTGGAAGTTGGCTTCGGCCCCGAATCCCTGGACGGGATCGGCGGGTCCGACACCGACGGCCTGGGTTTCTTCACCTCCGTACTGAACAAGATTGTGGGAGGCAACAAATGACCGAGATCAATTCGGTGGTCGAGCCTGTCGAGACCAAGAAGTTCAATATCGACACTGTCGAGAACGCTGCCAAAACGCCCGACACCGACCTGCCGTGGGCCGAACTGGGCCTGAAGCAGAACGAGTTCAATGAAGTAGTGAAGGTCCTGGGCCGCCGCCCCACCGGCGCCGAGCTGGCCATGTACTCCGTGATGTGGAGCGAGCACTGCTCCTACAAGTCGTCGAAGAACCACCTGCGCCAGTTCGGCGAAAAGGTGACCGACGAGATGAAGAAGGACATGCTGGTGGGCATCGGCGAAAACGCCGGCGTCACCAACTTGGGCGACGGCTGGGCCGTGACGTTCAAGATCGAGTCCCACAACTCGCCGTCGTTCGTGGAGCCCTACCAGGGTGCTGCCACCGGCATCGGTGGCATTGTCCGTGACATCATCTCCATGGGCGCCCGCCCGGTTGCCGTGATGGACCCGCTGCGTTTCGGCGCCATCGACCACCCGGACACCGCCCGCGTTATGCACGGTGCCGTTGCCGGCATCGGCGGCTACGGTAACTCGCTGGGCCTGCCGAACATCGGCGGCGAAATGGTCTTCGATTCTGTTTACCAGGGCAACCCGCTGGTTAACGCGCTGGCTGTCGGCGTGATGCGCCACGAGGACATCCGCCTCGCCAACGCGTCCGGCAAGGGCAACAAGGTGGTCCTGTTCGGTGCACGCACCGGCGGCGACGGCATCGGTGGCGCCTCGGTGCTGGCCTCCGAGTCCTTCGACGACACCAAGCCGTCCAAGCGCCCCGCCGTCCAGGTGGGCGACCCCTTCGCCGAGAAGGTCCTGATCGAGTGCTGCCTGGAGCTCTTCAAGGGTTCCCTCGTTGAGGGCATCCAGGACCTCGGCGCCGCTGGCATCTCCTGCGCAACGTCCGAGCTCGCCTCCAACGGCGACGGCGGCATGGAAGTTGAACTGACCTCCGTCCTGCTGCGCGACCCCACGCTGACCCCGGGCGAAATCCTGATGTCCGAGTCGCAGGAACGCATGATGGCCGTGGTCACCCCGGAGAACATCGCCGCGTTCGAAGCTGTGATGGACAAGTGGGCCGTGGAGTACTCCTGGCTCGGCGAGGTCACCGACACCGGCCGCCTGATCATCACCTGGGACGGCGTAGTCATCGTGGACGTCGACCCGCGCACCGTGGCCCACGACGGCCCCGTGTATGACCGCCCGTACGCCCGCCCCTCATGGCAGGACTCCGTCCAGGCCGATTCCTTCACCGGCTCCGTCCAGGACACCGGCCGCCCCTCCGCCCCCGCGGAACTGGCTGCCGCCGTCACCGAGCTCGTGGCCTCGCCGAACATGTGCAGCAAGGACTGGATCACCAACCAGTACGACCGGTACGTGGGCGGCAACACCGCCCTGGCGTTCCCGGACGACGCCGGCGTGGTCCGCGTCGACGAGGAAACCGGCCTGGGCGTTGCCCTGGCCACCGACGCCAACGGCCGCTACACCTACCTCGATCCGTACCACGGCGCACAGCTGGCGCTGGCCGAGGCCTACCGCAACGTGGCCACCTCCGGCGCCGTACCGATGGCCGTCAGCGACTGCCTGAACTTCGGCTCCCCCGAGGACCCGGACGTCATGTGGCAGCTCGCGGAGGCCATCCGCGGCCTGTCCGATGCCTGTATGGTGCTGGGCATCCCGGTCACCGGCGGCAACGTCTCGCTGTACAACCAGACCGGCACCACGCCCATCCACCCCTCCCCCGTGGTGGCAGTGCTGGGCAAGCTCGACGACGTTGCCCGCCGAACGCCGTCAGGCTGGCGTGAGGACGGCCAGGCCATCTACCTGCTGGGTACGACGGCGGCTGAACTGGACGGTTCCGAGTGGGCCAACATGCGTGGTCACCTCGGTGGACTGCCGCCCAAGGTTGACCTCGCCGCCGAACGCGAGCTGGGTGAAATCCTGATCAACGCGTCCCGCGACGGCATGGTGGACTCCGCGCACGACCTCTCCGAAGGCGGCCTCGCGGCAGCCCTGGTGGAATCCGCACTGCGCTACGGCGTGGGTGCCCGGATCGCCCTGCAGGACGTCCTGGACCGCGACGGCGTGGACCTGTTCACGGCGCTGTTCTCCGAGTCCCAGGGCCGCGCGGTTGTCGGCGTGCCCCGCTCGGAAGAGGTCCGGTTCAAGGACATGTGCACGGCCCGCGGCTTTGCCCACACCCGCATCGGCGTGGTGGACGCAGCCAGCGGCAACCTCGAGATCAACGGCGTGGACACCATGTCCCTGGCCGCCCTCCGCGAAGCCCACGAGGCGACCCTGCCGAAGTACTTCGGCTAGTACCCTCCATCGATTGCTCCGTAACTGCCCTTTTGAACCCTCATAACGGCGGTTCCGGAGCAATCGTTCGTTAAGGCCGGGGCCGCCACCCCGCCTGGACAAGGGCGGAACGAACCTTGGCGACCGCAGGCTTGGCGTCATTGAGCATGTGCCGCTTGGAAATCCTGACTTCAGTCCACCCCAGCGTGTGGTACTTTTCAGAACGCGTGATGTCCCGGACGATCTGCCCGTCCTCACCGTGCTGTTCACCTTCGTACTCGATCCCGATCCGGTACTTGCGGTAGGACAGGTCCGGCTCGTGATGGCGTATACCGTCGTCGCCGATGATCGGCACGTTCAACTCCGGTTCCGGCAGCCCCGCCCTCACAATGGCCAGCCTCAACAGAGTCTCCTGCGGCGAGTCAGATCCCACGCGGATGAGTTTGATGGCTTCCTTGGCCCTGCGTAGCCCGCGCTTTCTTGTGCCTGTCGATCATTCGCTGCAGATCAGCCAAACTGCACAGCGGCATGTCCCTGTCCTCAAACGCCGCCCTCGGCACGCGAACACAGCTGTCCCCCATGGCCACAAGCTCGTCCACCGTGAGCATTTCCGCCATGTCCAGCCAGGATCGCTCCGGAGTGGTCACGGGAATCCCGTCAACTGTGGCGACCTCATCGCTGTAAAGCTTCATGCGGTGCACAATGACGTGCGGCCTGTTCAGGTGTGCCGATCCCTCAGGCCTGATGACATGAAACATCTCTGGAGTCCCCTTCTGCTGACGTCGCGGCAGCAGAAGCATCTCCGCCGCGGTGAGGTGCGACGCGGCGCATCGCTCATTGACCTCGATGAAGGGCCGGACCCTGTCAGTCAAGGGGAGCTCCGCCGTCGGGCTTTCCGACCGGATCCCCTTGCCGAGCCGATGCAGTGTCCGGTGTCGCAGCCGCTTGTGCGACACTCCGGCGCGCACCGCCTCGACAACTGTGAACGGGCGGTCCTGTAGTTCCTCGGGCAGCGGGCGCTGGGTCTTCATGGATTCATCAGAGCAGAATACGGTGTGCGCTGCAGAAGTTATCCACAGCCTTCATCGATTGCTCCGTAGGCGCCGTTTTGGGCACTCAAAAGGGCGCCTACGATCGATGGGGTCAGTCGTCGCTGCGGAGCTCCCGCTGCCTTGAGCTGAGCAGTTCAAACTCGGGCCGGGCGGCCACAAAGCGTTCGACGGCGGTGAGCACCTCCACCAGGTGCGCCCGGTCTGCTGCCACCAGGCCGGCGCCCACCTGCGAGCGCCGGTACTGGTCGTGGTCCCCCACCTCCGCGACGGACACGTCGAAGCGGCGCTTGAGCTCGGCCAGCAGCGGCCTGATGACGGAGCGTTTCTCCTTCAGGCTCTGGACGTCGCCCAGGAGGATGTCGAATTCAATCCAGCCGATCCACATACAGTAATCGTATCGATCGGGGTCAGATGGTGAGTTCGCCCATCCGGTCCCAGCCGTCGCCGTCGAGCTGGCGGCTGATGATGTGCGGCGTCTCAGCCAGCGCCTGCGGCATGTCCGCCATGGCCTGCTTGAAGTGTGTGCTGCTGATGTGGTCCCCGGCGGCGTCGTCCTTGAAGGCTTCCACCAGGACAAACTCGTTGGGGTCATCCACACTGCGGGACCAGTCGAACCAGAGGTTGCCGGGCTCCGCGCGTGTGGCTTGGGTAAATGCGTCCACGAGGCCGAGCCAGCGCTCGGACCAGTCGGGTTTGACCTTGAATTTCACGACGATGAAGATCATGCGGTATTCCTTCAGTTGCAGGGGTATATGGGTTGTTCAACCTGCGGCCAGGGCAAGGTCACAGGCCTGGATGGCCTCACGTGCAGCCTGCTGCTGCGCCGGGGTTCCTGCCCGTTCCGCCCACTGTTCGGCCAGCTGGAACTCCACCAGCGCCTCGGTAAACCGGCCGGCGCCGTGGAAAGTCCAGCCGAGGTTGTTGTGCAGCGCCACCATCCAGCGCCGTGTGTGCGGATCGTGGGCGGTGGACGCGTATTCGAGGGCGCTCCGGGTCCACAGTTCAGCGTGGGCGGAGTCTGCCAGGGCCAGCACGTGCAGCGCGTCGACGGCGAGGAACTCCTCGCCGAGGTGGTCGCCGAGCTCGGCTGCCTGTTCGAACAGGGGCACGGCCATGGCGGCGTGGCCGCTGGAGTTCAGGACGCGTCCGCGTTCCAGCAGGATCCGCACGCCGACGGTGGGTTCTTCCTCGCCGTCCACGGAGTCCAGCAAGGCATCCGCCTCCTCGTAGCGGCCCTGCAGGCCAATGGCCCGGCCAAGCTGCGTGGCGAGTTCGGCCTTTTCGTACGTGTCGTAGGTCGGGTCAGTAAGGGCGTCCCGGAAGCGCTGTTCGGACAGCTCGGGATCCCCAAAATTCCATAGGCGGTCAAGGGTCGATTGGTCCAGCATGTACCTTCTCCTGATCAGCTTTCACCTGCGGCGAGTTGGCGTGCCCCTCCAACGTATCGCGAAGTGATGTGCCGTTGCGCCGCCCGGGCCAGCAGGCCTCCCGCCTGGTAGAACCAGTTCGCGTGCCTGCTGAAGGCGGTGATCTTCAGGAACACCAGCCCGTCAGCGCCGATCTCAACTTCGAAGGCTTCCTCGCCGCGTTCAGGATGGCCGGGCAGCGTGCCGTAGCCGAAGCCCGCTGACTGGGGGCCGTCTCCCGGCACCGGCCGCCGCACCCAGACCACCTCGCACGGGGCATTGATACGGAAAGGCCCGACACCGAACCCGCTCACCACGCGTGCGCCGGAGATCACGACGTCGGACTCGGTCCGGACGCGCAGTCCAGACCGACGCTGCAGTTCCCATATAAGGATTCCGTGCGCCACCCGTCGGTAGACCGCCGGTCCATCGCCCAGGTACTCCCGCGATACGAGGCAGGGGTAACCTTCCGGCGCCCGGCCGTGTTCGGTGAAGCCGATGCCCGGATAGTTGAGGCCGCCGGGAGCCAGGCGCTTCCCCGTCAACGGGGCCCGCCCGAAGACCCGGACAGCCGCGCCCACCCCAGCTGCTCCTGCTGCTTGCGGCTCAGGGAGACCACCACCAGGTCGTAGGAATCCTCCACCATGTCCCGGACCATGGCATCAGGCAGGTTTCCATCCAGCCGCACGCCGTTCCAGTGCGTCTTGTTCATGTGCCACGCGCCGGTGATTTCAGGGTGGGCGGCCCGCAGCTGCTCAGCCAGGGCGGGTTCACATTTCAGGCTCACGGACCAGTCGTCGGGGTTCATGGCGGACGCGGCAAACATCTTGGCTTCATGCCGCGCGCCACCTGCCACGGCAGCCCGGACCTTGAACACGGAGGTCTCCGGGCCGAAGGGAAAATCCTCGAAGGCACCGGGAAATGACAGGCATATTGCCTTGAGTTGGGCTGCGTCCATGGACCGAGCCTACAAAGCCCTTCCCGGCGGTGCTAGTCTGCGAAGATGTCACCCGATCAGGCCACCATTCCCGTTCTGGACATGAGCGCCGCACGCCAGCCGTACGGCTCCTTCAGCCCCGAATTCATTGACCAGCTGCGGGACGCCGCCCACAACGTGGGCTTCTTCCAAATCACCGGTTACGGCGCCGCCCCCGGCCAGGCCGACGAGCTGCTGGCCCTCATCAAACGCTTCTTCGAACTGCCCCTCGAGGAGCGGATGAAGCTGGACAACAGGATTTCCCCGCACTTCCGCGGCTACACCCGGATGGGCACCGAAGTCACGCAGGGACGGGCCGACGCCCGCGAGCAGATCGACTACTCCCCCGAGCGCGAGCCCGTCCACAACTATCCGGCCGACCAGCCGTACTGGCTTCTCCAAGGGCACAACATGTGGCCCGATGAGGCGTTGCCGGAGCTCAAGCCGGCGGCCATGGCCTGGGCCGACCTGATGTCCAGTGTGGGCATGGAGCTGCTGCGGGGCATCTCGGTTTCCCTGGGACTGCCGGAGGACCACTTCGACGAGCCCTTCGGCAACGAACCCGCGTGGATGGGCAAGCTGGTGCATTACGTCGGCGGTGTGGTGGAGGCGGCCGGGAACCAGGGCGTGGGCTCCCACGCTGACTACGGTTTTGTCACCCTCCTCCTCCAGGACGAGGTGGGCGGCCTCGAAGTGCTGCCGCCCGGGACAACTGAATGGGCGCCGGTTGAGCCTGTTCCCGGGGCACTCGTGGTGAACCTGGGCGAAATGCTGGAGGTGGCCACGGAAGGATTCCTTGCCGCCACGATCCACCGGGTCAAGGCGCCGCCACCGGGCGTGGACCGCTACTCAGTCCCGTTCTTCTGGTCGCCGCGGCTGGACGCTGTCATCGATCCGGTGCCGCTGCCTCCGGAGCTCAAAGCCCAGGCACGCGGCATCTCCGACGATCCGTCCAACCCGATGCTTGCGTCCTTTGGCCTGAACATGCTCAAGGGCCGCATGCGCGCCCATCCCGATGTGACCGAACGCCACTACCCGGAGCTGATGCAGCGCTGATCAGAGGTTGTACTTCCACGCCTGCTGCGCGGGGCAAACGTCCATCACCACGTCCAGGCCGGCGGCCTTGGCACGGTCCACTGCCGCTTCGTCGATAACACCCAGCTGCAGCCACACGGCTTTGGCGCCCACGGCAATTGCCTGGTCCACCACCGCACCGACCTTCTGTGAGTTCACAAAGCAGTCGACGACGTCGAGGGGTTGCTTTTCGGAGGGAATTTCACCCAGGGTACGGTACCCGGTTTCGCCGTGGACGGCATCGCCGGGAAGGTTGACGGGGATGATGTCCATCCCGAGCCGGTCGCGGATAAACAGCGAGGTGTCGTAGGCGGCACGCCACTCGTTGGTGGTCAGGCCCACGATGGCCCACCGCCCTTTGTTTCGCATCAGGCGCTCAATAACGGCAGGATCGTTGACGTGGACCATGATGCAAGCGTACATCGTCCCCTGAGCGGCCCCTGATCGAATATTTGAATGAATAGCTGGCGTCAATACTCGCGTGAGCGAATATTACGTCCCACAGACCATGATTTGGCGCAAGGCATGCGGTTCGGCTGTAGTGGTAGTGACCATCCCGAGCGGCCGAGAGACCTGGATCGATGAAGCCGCAGCATCCCTGACCAAACGCTGTACCCGTTGAGGCGACCATCCTCGGCACACAGCGAAGGGTGCTACCGCCAGGATCGATGGAGCACATCTATGACATCAGAAGTATCCTCTGCCACGCCTTTATCCACCCCGAGTCCCGTCAGCGCCGCAGCAGCGGCCGCCACACTGGGCTCTCCCCAATCCACTTCGAACGCGACGGCGGTCGAAGCAGGGCTGCGTGACGCGCCCGGCCCTTCCAGCAGCTCATCGGGATGGTCCTCGACCGAGCCCAACGACGTCGCAGTGCACGGCGCACCGTCGGGAGGGCCGGCGCGCCACAGCAGCACCATCACCACTCAGCACACGGCGGAGCACGAAGAAAC
The DNA here is from genome assembly GCF_023913835.1 of Pseudarthrobacter raffinosi. NCBI lineage: Bacteria > Bacillati > Actinomycetota > Actinomycetes > Micrococcales > Micrococcaceae > Pseudarthrobacter > Pseudarthrobacter raffinosi. Next base: position 152,289 of record NZ_JAMXBG010000006.1, read on the forward strand.
ACGCGGCGAAGCCCAGCCGGACAATGTGGCATTTTGGGAACAGCAGGCCCTCCGCCTGGACTGGGCGCAGCCCGAAGGAATCACAGGCAAGCCGTGGCACACGGCCCACCGCCGCGTCCCGGCCGACCCCGCAGCCGGCAAAGGCCCGGAGATCACCTGGTTTGAGGGCGGCAAGCTCAACGTCGCCTACAACTGCGTGGACCGCCACGTAGCCAATGGCCGCGGCGACAAGGTGGCCCTCCACTTCGAAGGGGAGCCCGGGGACCGCCGAGCCATCACGTACGCGGAACTGCAGCGCGAAGTCTCCAAGGCCGCCAACGCCCTGCTGGCCCTGGGCATCACCAAGGGTGACCGCGTGGTCATCTACCTGCCGGTGATCCCCGAGACCGTCATCATCACCCTCGCCGTGGCCCGCATCGGCGCCATCCACTCGCTCGTTTTCGGCGGCTTCTCCGCCGAAGCCCTGAAGTTCCGCGTCGAGGACACGGGCGCCAAGCTCCTGGTGACCACGGACGGCCAGTTCCGCCGCGGTGTCGCCGTGCCCGTCAAGGACAACGCGGATGCCGCCGTCGCCGGGGACAACGCCATCGAACACGTGCTGGTCATCAACCGCACCACGGCGCCGGAGGACCTGGCCGCCGTCCCCATGATTGAAGGCCGCGACGTGTGGTGGCATGACGCCGTCGGGAGCGCCGCGGAAGTCCACGAACCGGAGGCGTTCGACGCCGAAACGCCGCTGTTCATCATGTACACCTCCGGGACCACCGGCAAGCCCAAGGGCCTGGTCCACACCTCCGGCGGCTACCTGACCCAGGCGTCCTGGAGCTTCGAACACCTCTTCAGCAACCCGGACCCCGCACTCCGCGACCAGGATGTGCACTGGTGCACCGCGGACCTCGCCTGGGTAACGGCGCACACCTACGAGATCTACGGCCCGCTCTCCAACGGCGCCACCCAGGTGATCTTCGAGGGCACCCCCAACACCCCGCACCCGGGCCGCCACTTCGAAATCATCGAACGCTACGGCGTCACGCAGTACTACACCGCGCCCACCCTGGTCCGCTCCCTCATGGGCTGGTTCCCGGACGGCGTGCCGGACAGCTACGACCTCTCCTCCATCCGGATGCTCGGGACCGTGGGCGAAGCCGTGAATCCCGAGGCCTGGCGCTGGCTGCGCCAGAATGTCGGCGCCGGCACCGCACCCGTGGTGGACACGTGGTGGCAGTCCGAAACCGGCGCCACCATCCTCTCCCCCGCCCCCACGGATACCGAGTTCAAGCCCGGCTGCGCGGCCCGCCCGCTGCCGGGCGTCAGTACCAGGATCGTGGACGACGCCGGCAATACGGTGCCGCCAGGCGTCCAGGGTTTCATTGTGGTTGACACGCCCGGGCCCGCCATTGCGCGCACCGTCTGGGGCAACCCCCGCCGCTACTACGACTCCTACTGGAGCCAGTATGTGGAGCAGGGCTGGTTCCTCGCCGGCGACGGCGCGAAGTACGACGCCGACGGCGACATCTGGATCCTGGGCCGCGTGGACGACACGCTGAACGTCTCCGGCCACCTGCTGTCCACCATCGAGATCGAGTCGGCGCTGGTGTCCCACCCGGACGTGGTGGAGGCCGGCGTCTGTCCGGTGGCCGATCCCAAGACCGGGCACGCGATTGTCGCCTTCGTCGTACTAAAGCGCGGGGTTTCGACAAGCTCAACCACCGAGGAGCTCCGCAACCACGTTGCGAAGGCGACCGGCCCGATCGCGAAGCCGCGCGACGTCGTCGTCGTTCCTGACGTACCGAAGACGCGCAGCGGCAAGATCATGCGCCGGCTGCTCACCCAACTATTCGAGGGGACCGCCCTGGGCGACACCACCTCCCTCCAAAACGAACCGGCGATCGCCGGAATCCAGGACGTCCTGCGCGAGCGGGCCCTAGTAAAGGAAAACTCATGACAGACATCAGCAACGTTGCCCGCCTTTCAGAGCCGCTCAAGTTTGCGTACTGGGTGCCGAACGTTTCCGGCGGCCTGGTGGTCTCCACCATCGAACAGCGCACCGGCTGGGACTTTGACTACAACAAGAAGCTCGCGCAGATCGCCGAGAACTCCGGTTTCGAATACGCCCTGACGCAGACCCGATACGCCGCCTCCTACGGAGCCGACAAGCAGCACGAGGCCACGTCCTTCTCCCTGGCCCTGCTCGCCGCCACAGAGCGCCTCAAGGTCATCGCCGCCGTCCACCCGGGCATGTGGCACCCCGGTGTGCTGGCCAAATACATCATCACCGCGGACCACATCTCCAACGGCCGCGCCGCCGTCAACATCGTCTCCGGCTGGCTCAAGAACGAATTCACCAACTTCGGCCTCGACTGGCTGGAGCACGACGAACGCTACGTCCGCACCGAGGAATTCATCAAGGTGCTGCGCGGACTGTGGACCGAGCAGGAGTACAGCCAGGCCGGCAAGTACTACAACATCACGGACTTCACCCTGAATCCGGCCCCCGTCGACGTTCCCGGCCGCGCCCACCCCGAGGTCTTCTTCGGCGGCAACTCGACGGCGGCCCAGGCCACCGCGGGCCGCGTGGCTGACTGGTACTTCTCCAACGGCAAGGACCTGGAAGGCTTCAAGGAGAACATCGCCGGCGTGGTGGCCGCTTCAGGTGAGACGAAGCGCGGCACCGACGGCGCCCTGGCCGCTCCCCGGTTCGGCCTCAACGGCTTTGTGATCGCCCGTGATTCCGAGAAGGAAGCCCGCGATACGCTGCGCGAAATCGTTGAGAAGGCACACAAGCCGGCAGTCCAGGGCTTCCGCGACGCCGTGCAGGAAGCCGGCGCGTCCACCAAGGACGGCAAGGGCATGTGGGCCGACTCCAGCTTCGAGGACCTGGTCCAGTTCAACGACGGCTTCAAGACCCAGCTGATCGGCACCCCGGAGCAGATCGCCGAACGGATCGTGGCTTACAAGAAGATCGGCGTGAACCTCTTCCTCACCGGCTACCTGCACTTCCAGGAGGAAGTCGCCGCCTTCGGCCAGGACATCCTGCCGATCGTCCGCGAACTCGAAGCCGACCTGGCCCGCAAACACGGCACCGAGCTCGATCTCTCCAACACACCTGTAGCCGAGTCGGTGGCTGTCTGATGGCTGACCGCAAGTTCGGTTTCCGCACCCGCGCGCTGCACGCCGGCGGCACTCCCGACGCCGAGCACGGCGCCCGTGCGGTGCCCATCTACCAGACCACGTCCTTCGTGTTCAAGGACACCCAGGACGCCGCCAACCTCTTCGCCCTGCAGAAGTACGGCAATATCTACTCCCGCATCGGCAACCCCACCGTGGCAGCGTTCGAAGAGCGCATCGCCTCGCTTGAGGGCGGCATCGGAGCGGTGGCAACGTCGTCGGGCATGGCCGCGGAGTTCATCACCTTCGCCGCGCTGACGCAGTCAGGCGACCACATCGTGGCGGCATCCCAGCTGTACGGCGGCACCGTCACCCAGCTGGACGTGACCCTCCGCCGCTTCGGCGTGGACACCACCTTCGTTCCCGGCACCGACCCCGCGGACTATGCCGCGGCGGTCCAGGAGAACACGAAGGCGATCTTCGTCGAGGTGGTGGCCAACCCGTCGTCGGAAGTCCAGGACCTGGCGGCCCTCGCGAAGGTAGCGCACGACGCCGGCGTCCCCCTCGTGGTCGACGCCACCTTGAGCACGCCGTACCTGGTGCGCCCGATCGAACACGGTGCCGACATCGTGATCCACTCCGCCACGAAGTTCCTCGGCGGGCACGGCACCACGCTGGGCGGCGTGATCGTGGAGAGCGGCCGGTTTGATTGGGGCAACGGCAAGTTCCCCACCATGACCGAGCCGGTGGCGTCCTACGGAAATGTCTCCTGGTGGGGCAACTTCGGCGAATACGGCTTCCTCACCAAGCTGCGCTGCGAACAGCTCCGCGACATCGGCCCGGCACTTTCCCCGCTCTCGGCGTTCCAGCTGCTGCAGGGCGTGGAAACCCTGCCGCAGCGCCTGGATGAGCACCTCAAGAACGCCCAGGCAGTGGCCGAATGGCTCGAGGCCGATCCCCGCGTGGCCTACGTCAACTTCTCCGGGCTTCCCTCGCACCCGCATTTTGAGCGCGCGAAGAAGTACCTGCCCCTGGGCCCCGGCTCTGTCTTCTCCTTCGGCGTGAAGGGCGGCCGCACGGCCGGGCAGAAGTTCATCGAATCCCTACAGCTGGCCTCACACCTGGCCAATGTAGGCGATTCCCGCACCCTGGTGATCCACCCGGGTTCCACCACGCACCAGCAGCTGAGCCCGGTCCAACTGGAATCGGCGGGCGTTCCCGAGGACCTGGTCCGCATTTCCGTGGGCCTGGAGGACATCGACGACATCCTGTGGGACCTGGACCAGGCACTGGACGCGGCCTCGGTTTCGACGGGCTCAACCACCGAGGCGAGCTCAACCGCCGAAGCGGATTCCTGCACGGTTGGAGCGAACGTATGAGAACCGGCGAACGTACCTGGACCGGACCTTCCGCTCCGGAGCGCCTGAACCTGCTGCGCGCAGCCACCTCGATTGCGATCGTGGGCGCCTCGGACAAGCCGTCCCGGGCGAGCTATTTTGTGGCAACCTACCTGCAATCGTCCACGCGGTACAAGGTGTACTTCGTGAACCCCGTGGTCAAGGAGATCCTTGGTGAACCGACGTACGCCTCACTGGCCGATCTTCCCGAAAGCCCGGACATCGTGGATGTGTTCCGCAAGCACGGTGACCTCCCGGGCGTCCTGGACGAAGCCGTCGCGGCGGGCGCCAAAACCCTCTGGCTGCAGCTCGGCTCCTGGCATGAGGACGTGGCCACGGACGCGGAAGCCGCCGGGCTCAACGTGGTGATGGACCGCTGCGTGAAGATCGAGCATGCCCGGTTCCACGGCGGGCTGCACCTGGCCGGCTTCGACACCGGCGTGATCTCCTCCAAGCGGCAGCTGCTTTCCTGACGGAGATGCTCTTCCTGGCGGACAGGCGTTCCCTGAAGCAAACCTGATTAACGGCTGAACTTCTTCAGCCAGATTGAACCGGGTCCGGCCTTGCCGGCCCCGGTTTTTTCTGTCAGTGCCGGGGGTACCATGGCCGACGTCGGGGACTCTGCCGCTGTTCCGGCTTCGGCCAGGGTACCGGCAACCAGCTTTCCGGCCTTGTCGAGTTCGGCAGCGGCGTCACGGGTGACGCTCGCAGCGTTCCCCGGCACGCCGCCGTCGTCCGTCCTTGACTTGCCGGACGGCGTACCGTTTCCGCGGCCGGCCGGCTCCGCGCCCCGGTTCTGGCCTGCGTTTTCCGGACCGTTCGCCGGCGGGGCAGTTTCCCGTTCAACATTTTCCGGCTGTGCCGGCGCTGCGTCGTCGCGGGTTGCCGGCTCCGCGGGCAACTGCGCCTCTGTCCGATTTGCGGCGGTCCCGCTGGCGGCGGGAGTCCCTGCGATGGACCAGCCGGGAGCCCAGTCCTGCAACAACTTCTGGATGGAACTGCTGGCCTGCGCGTCCGGAGATGTGCCGGTGGCGGCCACCCCGGTGACGCCCAGCCCCATCCCCGCGATGACGGCAAGGCTCACAACAGTGGTCCGGTGCTTCCGGAGGAGCCGGTGCCGGGCGAGCTGGTGGGTCTGGCCAGACAAGAGTGCGGCCAGTTCGGGGCCGGGTTCGGGGACCGGCAGGGAGGCGAGGGAGCCCAGCGCGAGCAGGGTTTTTCGAAGCCCGGCGGAATCGGTTCCACCGGCGTCAAGGAGCATTTCGTCCACAGTACCGATCAGGGAGCTGGCATTGGAGGTCATGGCGCCACGTACTCCTTCACTGCGGACTGCTCGCGCAGCCGGATCAATGCACGGCGCTGGAGCTGTTTGACGGCGCCGGCACTCTTGCCCATCACAGCGGCCACCTGGTCCACCGTGAGGCCCGCGACGAGGCGTAACGACAGCACTTCCCGCTGTTCATCCGGCAATTCTTTGAGGAGATCGGCCACTTCCTGCGGCGAGATCCGGTGCAGCACTTCAGTCTCGGCCGAGGACTCCTCGCGTCCGTCGAGGTCGGGTTCGAACGGGAGTTTACTGGGGGTGCGCTGCTGTCTCCGGTGATCGTCCACCATCCTGGCGTGCGCCACGGAGAAGACAAACGTGCGCAGCCCGGCCACGCCGCCGGTAACCTTCTGCAGCCGTGGCAGGACGGCGATGAAGACTTCCTGCATAACCGCCTCCGGATCTTCTACCCCGCGGGCTGTGAGGTAGCCCAGGACCTGTGGCGCGTACGTTCGGTACACGATACTGAAGAGCTCCGGATCGCGGGCGCGCGCACGCAGAACGTCGTCTGTCAGTGCATCGGTCACGGACACAGGGCCTTCGGTGGAGGGGACTGGGCTTGCTCAGCTTGGGGCCCGCACGTCGCACGCGGAATGCCCTCGCCAGCCAACCTTACCTTCCAGTAACAAAAGAGCCGGCCTGGAACATGATGGGGGACAAGTTCCAGGCCGGCGCTTCATAGGGGTAATCGCTCTTCGCACCGCAGGGGTTACGCCGTCGGACAAAAAACCTTCCGGGAGCGTAACGTCGGGCAGGGCTGGCTACGTCCAGCGCGTTCGGGCCCAGCCCAGCTCAGGCCCAGCGCGCCTCAAATCCAGCGCGGGGCGGCCACCCCCAGGCGCGGTGCCTTGGCCATAACAAAAGTGTGCGCCCTGGTGGCGGGGACGCGTTGGTCCCCGCAGTTCGGCTGGAGTTGGGCGGGGACCACCACGGACGTGGGGGCGGGGGCGGTCCGCGAAACTTTGGCGGCGGGGCAGAGATCGGTGACCAGCCCTGTCCCGGCGCATTCGCGGACGGCGGCGATACCGGCAACCACTGCGGCTTTGTCCTCAAAAGCCCCGGACACAGCCATCACCGTGCCATCCGGCGCCGTGAGGCGGAACCTGAAATGTGAATCCGAATCCAAGAAAACTTCAAACTTCCCGGCCATGATAAATCCTTCCGGTCTGGGGTCCCGTCCGGGCGGCATCGTCGCCACGGGCGGTCCCGGAAGCATCTCTGCGTCCGGCACCTGCGGGTCTGGTCGAATGATCAACTGATCAGTTCAGGGTGTGCTTAAGAGTCTGTCCGGCCCGTCTACAGCCTCACAAGACCGGCTGCGTTAAGCCTGTGTAAATTCCCCCAAGTGACGACAAAGGCGGGCCACCCTTTCAGGTGACCCGCCGTCGTCGTGCTTTACAGGCTGTCAGTCGTTGATCAGATCGTGGACCACGATGGTCTGGTCACGGTCCGGGCCGACGCCGATCGCGGAGAAGCGCGTGCCGGAGAGCTTTTCGAGGGCCAGCACGTAGTTGCGGGCGTTCTCGGGGAGATCCTCCAGGGTGCGGGCACCGGTGATGTCCTCGGTCCAGCCGTCGAAGTACTCGAAGATGGGCACTGCGTGGTGGAACTCGGTCTGCGTCATGGGCATTTCGTCGTGCCGGACACCGTCAACGTCATAGGCAACGCAGACCGGGATCTGCTCGATGCCGGTGAGGACGTCCAGCTTGGTGACGAAGTAGTCCGTGAAGCCGTTCACGCGGGAAGCGTGGCGGGCCAGGACGGCGTCGTACCAGCCGCAGCGGCGCGGGCGGCCGGTGTTTACGCCGAACTCGCCACCGGTCTTCTGCAGGTACATGCCCATCTCGTCGAACAGTTCGGTGGGGAACGGTCCGGCGCCAACACGGGTGGTGTAGGCCTTGATGATGCCGATGGAGCGGGAGATCCGGGTGGGGCCGATGCCCGAGCCAACGGACGCGCCGCCGGCGGTCGGGTTGGAGGAGGTCACGAACGGGTAGGTGCCGTGGTCCACGTCCAGGAAGGTGGCCTGGCCGCCTTCCATAAGCACAACCTTGCCCTCGTCCAGGGCGTTGTTGAGGACCAGTGTGCTGTCGATGACCAGCGGGCGCAGGCGCTCGGCGAAAGCCAGGAAGTAGTCCACGATCTCGTCCACCACAATGTCGCGGCGGTTGTAGACCTTGACCAGGAGTTCGTTCTTCTGGCGCAGGGATCCTTCCACCTTCTGGCGGAGGATGGACTCGTCGAAGACGTCTTGGACGCGGATGCCCAGGCGGGCCACCTTGTCCATGTAGGCGGGGCCGATGCCGCGGCCGGTGGTGCCGATGGCGCGGCTGCCGAGGAAACGCTCGGTGACCTTGTCCAGGACCTGGTGGTAGGGCGCCACGAGGTGCGCGTTGGCGGAGATGCGCAGCTTGGACGTGTCCGCGCCACGGGCCTGCAGGCCTTCGATCTCCTGGAACAGGGCCTCGAGGTTCACCACACAGCCGTTGCCGATGATCGGAATCGCGTTGGGGCTCAAAATGCCGGCCGGAAGGAGTTTGAGCTCATACTTCTCACCGCCTACGACGACGGTGTGCCCGGCATTGTTGCCGCCGTTGGGCTTTACGACGTAGTCAACGCGGCCGCCCAGAAGATCGGTGGCCTTGCCTTTTCCTTCGTCGCCCCACTGGGCTCCTACGATCACGATTGCTGGCATGGGATCCTCCCCCATTCGTTCGGGCCGCACAGGTCCGTCCACCGAAATGGCAGGCCTGCGTAGCGCCGTTCATGAGAATGCCCCGAAGGCCATAGCCTGGCCGGACCGCTACGGCGGCCAACCACGCAAGAGTCCGGGGCTCTTACCACCCAAGTTTAGCCGATCACGGACTTTGTCCACTCAATAGGGTGCCCGTGGCCCTTCACGCGCGGCAAAGGACCACGGGCAGACTTCCCGCCGTCTACTACTCGTCGTCAGCTTCCTCGCCGGGACGGGACGTCTGGGTGTCCAGGCTGTCCCAGAAGGACGTATCGGCGTCGGCAATCGAACAGTCAGCGATGGCCGCCGCAGTGGCCGTCAGCGTGGTCACTGTCTGCTGGATCAGGTAACCGTTGCTGCGGAGCCCGAGGGCGTAGCCGTCCAGATAGTGATCAGACATGCCACGCATTTCGAAGAGCAGGGTAGCAATCCCGTACTCCACTGCGATGCCGTTGCGGCTGATGGTCTCGGCGCTGCCGCCCACATACTTGCCCAAGTGGCCCCAACCGGTGGAATCGACGTTGTTGAAGACCACGGCGCCCAACTGCTTGGACATTTCCACAACAGCCGGATCGGCATTGGGCGTGGTGGGGTACAGGATGGACCCGGAGACCAGCTTTCCGTCGCGTTCGCTCCGGGTGCCCTGGTGGTGCAGGTCGATCATGTAGTCAATGTTGTACTTCCGCATGACGTTGGTGTGAAGGGCCTGGGTTTCGGGCTGGATTTTGGCGACGTGGTCGCGGTTCAGGTCCACCTCCTCGGCGTTGTACCGCGTCATGTGGCGGTCGCCCTTGGCCAGGTAATCATCCAGCGGGAAGTTCACATCTCCCATCGCGCCGTCGGCGTTGAGCATGGGAACGATGAGGATGTTCACTCCGTCCAGGATGTCCCCCGATTTCCCGGTTCCCAGGTGTTTCACGAATGCCATGGCACCCTCGGTGGTCAACTGCTCATTTCCGTGCTGCTGGGTCAGGTACAGGATGGTGGGCTTGGCCGGGTCCGAAATGTACTTCACCAGGTGGATGTCCCGGCCCTTGACAGTCTGGCCGATCACTTCCAGATCCATGGCTGGCTGGCGGGTGTCCTGATCCTTCAGGAAGGAGACCAACTCGTCATAGGTTGCCAGTTTCGAGGTGGTGATCTGGCCGTTGCCGTCATAGTTGGGGCCTTCGCCCACGGCTTGGGCCAACGGTGCCGGCGCGGCGAGTGCCGTCAGAACCAGGGCTCCGGATACGGCCGCGGTCCTTAAAGTTGCCAGGGTTTTGTTCACGGTACGTTACCTCTCTCGACTGCATGGAGGGTGCGACCAGCCGCAACGTCCTTATTACGGGCTGTCACAGAAGCCAATCAAGCTAAACGAAAGCTGTCAATTAACTTGACAAAGACTGATCGCCCTGTGCCTTCCATCACGGGAGGTTAGGGCCGGGCCCCGCATTTCGCGGGGCTTGCTAAACTGATAGAGATCGACCAGGAATCGGTCCACACCACATTTCAAACCACGCCGGACGGGCGCGCCCATCACGCGCCCATTTTCCGGATTGGCAGCATCGCCGAGCCCCGCAGGAGACATTGCACTATATGACAGCCCTGGCCCCCGAATCCCTCCGTGAACAGCTCCTGAGCCGCCGCTACGAGCCCAACGTTGCCGCCGTCAACGAGCTGTGCGATTCCCTGCAGAGCGTCAAGCCCCACACCGAAGTCCCGTACGTCGACCCCATGCACGACGTGGACGAGTGCCGCATCATCAGCCTCTACTCCAACATCGGCGAGGCTGACCCGTCCGGCTTCATCACCGCCGGCGACGAAGACGCCGCCACCCGCATGCTCGGCATCCAGTGGAAGCTGGGCCTCCGCCCCGAGTTCGTGATGCCGTGGAACGTACACCCGTGGCACACCCCCGGCGAGGTCAACGGCAAGTTCACGCCGGACCAGATTTCCGCCGGCCTCAAGCCGCTCCTGAAGTTCCTCGCCGTGGTCCCCCGCGCCTCGGTGATCGTGGCCCACGGCACCGAAGCCAACCGCCTGGCCAACCTGCTGTTGAAGACCGAAGTTCCGCTGCTCTGGCGCCGCGGGCTGAAGACCTACAAGGTCCGCTCCCTCAGCGGCCGCGCCTTCGCCGGGACGCCCGCACGGCAGGAACAGTACCTTGAGGAAATGCGCGTCGTCTACACCGACGCCATGGCCCGCACAGGGCTCGCGAAGGTCTAGCCAACGGAACGCTCAACCACCGAACGACGGCGGGCGGTCACCTTTCTGAAACGGTGACCGCCCGCCGTCGTTCGTTAACAAGCAATGCGGGGTCACTTTCTGCCCAAAGACGTGGTTTATTGGGCAGGAAGTGACCCCGCGTTGCTCTTCAAACTACTTGCCCTCGATGGCTGCCTTGGCTGCCGGGTCCGAGTCGTTAAGGAACTTCTCGATGCGTTCCGGTTCCTCGGCCTCGCCGATGGCCGCGGACGCGCGGCCCAGCGAGTAGAGCGCGCGCAGGAAGCCGCGGTTGGGTTCGTGCTCCCACGGGATGGGACCCACGCCGCGCCAGCCGTTGCGGCGCAGAGAGTCCAGCCCGCGGTGGTAGCCAACGCGCGAGTAGGCGTAGGAATCGATGGTGCGGCCCTCGGCCCACGCCTCCTCCGCCAGGACAGCCCACAACAGCGACGATGTGGGGTGCTTTTCAACCAGGTCCAGGGCTTCGGCGCCGGCGTCCAGCTGAGCGTAGACGTCGGTCTCGGCAGGCAGGAGCGTTGGCTCCGGGCCCATGAGGTTCTTGCGGAACTCGTCGGACATTCCTAGAAGGTCTTTCCAGCGGAACCCAGCTGCTTGGTTGCCTCGACGACGCGGGCGGACAGGCCCGCCTCGGCGGAGGCACCCCAGACGCGCGGATCGTAGAGTTTCTTGTTGCCCACTTCGCCGTCAACCTTAAGCACGCCGTCGTAGTTCTTGAACATGTGGTCCACCACGGGACGCGTGTACGCGTACTGGGTGTCGGTGTCGATGTTCATCTTGATCACACCATAGGAGACGGCGTCGGCGATCTCCTGGTCGGAGGAACCGGAGCCGCCGTGGAACACGAGGTCGAAAGGGCTGTTCTTGCCAAGTTTGGCTCCCACTTGGGCCTGGATGTCCTTGAGGATCTCCGGGCGCAGCTTCACACCACCGGGCTTGTACACACCGTGCACGTTGCCGAAGGTCAGGGCCGTGATGTAGCGGCCGTTCTCGCCGGCGCCGAGGGCTTCAATGGTGGCCAGAGCGTCCTCCACCGTGGTGTACAACTTGTCGTTGATGGCGTTTTCCACGCCGTCTTCCTCGCCGCCCACGATGCCGATTTCAACTTCGAGGATCATCTTCGCGGCGGCGGTGCGTTCCAGCAGTTCGCGCGCGGTGCTGAGGTTCTCGTTGAGCGGCTCGTGCGAACCGTCCCACATGTGCGAGTTGAAGATCGGGTTGCGGCCGGCCTTGACCTCGGCCTCCGAAGCTGCGAGCAGCGGCAGGACAAAGCCGTCCAGCTTGTCCTTGGGGCAGTGGTCGGTGTGGAGGGCAATGTTGACGCCGTAGTTCTTGGCAACTTCCCGGGCGAACGCGGCGAAGCCGAGCGAACCGGCCACCATGTCCTTGGTGGCCGCGCCGGACCAGTAGGCGGCTCCGCCGGTGGACACCTGGACGATGCCGTCGGACTCAGCCTCGGCGAAGCCGCGCAGTGCGGCGTTCAGCGTCTGCGAGGAGGTGACGTTGACGGCCGGGAATGCATAGCCTCCGGCCTTGGCACGGTCGATCATCTCGGAGTAGATCTCTGGGGTTGCAATGGGCATGGTGACTCCTATGCTGAGTTTTCGTCTATGGGTTGTGACCCTGGAGAGTAGACCTCTTACGGCTAGCCACCATCCTAGCCATTTCTGTACAGGGGCAGTGTTTCGGGTCACGCGGGCCGGTAACACTTACGCTCACATGCCGCACCGAGATGGCATTTCACGGCAGTGTCGGCGCCCGGGACTGCCGCGAAATGCCATCTCGTGCAGGGGGTTTAGCCGTACAGCCAGCAGTTGCTCACTGCGGACCGGTTTGAGAAGCGGCGCTCCAGGAAGATGAACGCCTGCGGGATGGCGGCCGCGTAGCCGCCGATGTGGGTGGCCCCGGCCGTGACATCGAAATACACCGACGATCCGGCGGCGCACCAGCGCTTGGCCAGCTGCCTGCCTTGGTCGTAGGGGATGACGTCATCGAGGACGCTGTGCGAGAGCAGTACGGGGACCTGCGGCGCCCGGCCGTTGCCGATCTTCTGTGCGGCAATGACGGTTTTTAGCTCGGGGAGCTCCAGCAGCGAGCTCAGCTTCTGCCCCGAAACCGTGAGCTGCGCAGTGTTCAGGAAGCCGCTTGAGGCGATCGACTGCAAAGTGCAGTCGTTGTCTGTCGCCGCCAGCTTCGCCCGCCCTGCGGCGTTGAGGTGGGGGCTCAGGTCCAGTCCGCCGGCGGCGCCCATGCCCGTCACCGCATAGAGCAGGAAGCCGGTATACAGGCCGCCGTCGAGGTTTCGTCCGACGGCGGGAAGGTCCGCCGGAACCGCCCCCGCGTACGCACCCTTGAGGTTCAGTTCCGGAGCGTATTGGGGTGCAAGCTCGACGGCGGCTGCCGAGGCGCCGCCGCCCTGCGAGTAGCCAGCCAGGGCTACGGGGCCGCCGGGCATGATCTGCGGGTTCCCCAGCCGCTGGGCCGCACGGGCGGCGTCGAGAACGGCATGCGCCTGCGATTCGCGCGCCATGTAGGTGTGGCTGCCGGCCGTGCCGAGGCCCTCATAGTCGGTCACCGCCCGCGAGTAGCCCCTCGCCAGCAGCCCGGCGATGAAGATTCCTTCGTATTCCTCGCCGGTGGCCATGGCCCGGGACGGCGCGCACTGGTCCCCCTGCCCCTGGGTTCCGGCGGCGTAGCTGACCAGCGGGCGCGGGCCCGACCCGGTCCAGGCCGCGTACGGCACCAGCACTGTGCCGGTCACGGCGACGGGCGCCCCGGAACTGTTCACGGAGCGGTACATGATGCGCTGCACGGAGGCCTGGGCCCGGATGATCTTGAGCGGATCGACATGGAAGACAGACGGCTCCGTCCGGACCAGGTCGCCGTTGTTGGCCGGAAGTGAGGCGGGGGTGAAGTAGAAGTCGAGCGGGTTGGCCGTCGTCGCCGGTGTAAGGGCAGGTGCCGGCTCGGCGTAGGCCACCGCGCCACAACCGAAGGTGAGAACCGCGGCCAACATAATGGCCGAACAGACGCGTACAGAAGGATGCTTCATTGAACCTCCAGTCAGTGCCACACTCGCCAGTGAGTGTGATCCAAGCCAGATGCTACTGGCGGGTAACTTATAGACCTAGGGATTCACGAAGATTACCGATAGTTTCATCTCGGATTCAACGCCGGGGCCAGCCGCGCCTGCATCGAGATGGCATTTCACGGCAATGCCGGAGCCCGGGACTGCCGTGAAATGCCATCTCGGCGGGGTTCAGAAGTTGCGCGGGGTCAGACGGGCTGGCTAAAGACGTGCCGGCGGATCCAGGCGTGCATGGCGATCGCGGCGGCGGAGGCGGCGTTGATGGAGCGCGTGGAGCCGAACTGCTCGATGGACAGGGTGGCAAGGGCCGCCTCGTGGACCTCCGGCGTCAGCCCGGGCCCTTCCTGGCCGAACACCAGGACGCAGTCCTTGGGCAGCTCATACGTCTCCAGGGGCACGGAATCCGGGAAGATGTCGATCCCGATGATCGCGAGCCCCTCCCCCTGCGCCCACACCACAAAGTCCTCAACGGTCGGGTGGTGGCGGACGTGCTGGTAACGGTCGGTGACCATCGCCCCGCGCCTGTTCCACCGGCGTCGTCCGATGATGTGGACTTCCTTGGCGAGGAACGCGTTGGCGGTGCGCACCACGGTGCCGATGTTGAGGTCGTGCTGCCAGTTTTCGATGGCGATGTGGAAGTTGTGCCGCTTCGAATCGAGGTCCGCCACGATCGCGTCATGCTTCCAGTAGCGGTACTGGTCCACCACATTGCGGCGGTCGCCGTCGGCGAGCAATTCCGGATCCCAGTGGTCACCTTCCGGCCACGATCCCTCCCAGGGCCCGACGCCGACCTCCGCCTTTGGCTCCGGCGCCTCCTGGGGCGCTGGCTCCTCCGCTGGAATCGGATGAAGTTCGACTGGGTTTCCGGGCGTTTGTTTCACCCCTCAACACTAGACTGGACCACTGGAGCATTCATCACCGGCGGAGGTAAACGTGGCAGAAGCAGACCAGGTACAGGGTTCACCGGCGGTTTACCGCAGCGGCCAGGAGATCGAATGCTGGCTGACAGACATGGACGGCGTGCTCGTCCACGAAAACCATGCCGTCCCAGGGGCCGCCGAACTGATCCAGCGCTGGGTGGACACGTCCAAGCGGTTCCTGGTGCTGACGAACAACTCGATCTTCACGCCCCGCGACCTGGCTGCCAGGCTGCGGGCCTCCGGGCTGGAGATCCCCGAGGAGAACATCTGGACGTCCGCGCTGGCCACCGCCACCTTCCTCAAGGACCAGGTGCGGGGTTCCGGCTCCGGGAACCGCGCCTACACCATCGGCGAGGCAGGGCTGACGACGGCGCTGCACGAGGCAGGCTTTATCCTCACCGACCAGGACCCGGACTATGTGGTGCTCGGCGAAACCCGTACGTACTCCTTTGAGGCCATCACCATGGCCATCCGCCTGATCCTGGCCGGGGCCCGCTTTATTGCCACCAACCCGGACGCCACCGGCCCGTCCAAGGACGGCCCGATGCCCGCGACGGGCGCCATCGCCGCGCTCATCACGAAGGCCACAGGCCGGGAACCGTACATTGTGGGCAAGCCGAATCCCATGATGTTCCGGTCCGCCATGAACCAGATCGATGCGCACTCGGAGACCACGGCAATGATCGGGGACCGGATGGACACCGACATCATCGCCGGCATGGAGGCAGGCCTGCACACGGTCCTGGTCCTCAGCGGCATTACGCAGCGCGAAGACATTGCCGCCTACCCGTTCCGGCCCAACCAGGTGCTGGACTCCGTGGCCGACCTGAAGAACCAGATCTAGAAGACCGTCACCTTCGAGCCACCGCGGGGCAGCGGGAAAAAGTCGTCCATCAGCCGCTCCACGATGGGCCGGTAGATGAGCGGATTCCAGCCCGGGCTCGCGTGCGCCGGCAGGGCCCCGTCCGTTTGCAGGTCCATGGAGACCATGTGGGGTTGGAACGCTGCCGACCACGCGTCCTTGGCCGTCTGGTAACGGACCGTGCGGTCTTTCGGGTTGCCGATGTACGCCATCCGCGTCGCGCCGAGCTTGTCCACAAACCGGTTTCCGTCGAAGTGGTAGATGTAGGCCGACTCGGACTGGATGAGCACACTGGACGGGGCGATCGGGGACAGCTGCTCCATGGTCTGGTCCAGGATCTGCCGCCAGGTCCGCTCGTCCTTGTGGATGACGCGCTCCCCCAGTTCGTAGCTGCCGCGGACCACGGACGGGACCCGGAAGCCGCTCTCGTACAGGAACACCACGCCGTCGAACCAGCTCTCGTCCAGCACGTCGCTCCGGCTGTAGGGGCTGGAGTCCAGCAGGATGAAATCCACCTCCACGCCGTGGAATTCCCGGAGCCGCGCTGCCACCTGGGTGGCCACCATGCCACCGAAGCTGTGGCCGTAGAAAAAAAGCTTGGTCAGCTTTTTCGCCCGGACGTGTTCGATGACGGCGATCACCACCTCATCGATGTCCAGCCCTAGGTTGGAATAGCCGACGGCGGCCAGCTGGCCGCGCTTGTTCAGCGCACCACGCATTGCGTTCAGGATCCAGAGCGCCTCTTCCCAGCTTGTCTTGTAGCCGGGGAAGAGGAACCAGCTGGCGTTCGGGTAGTAGGCGTCGGCGAAGTCGTCCGCGACCTGCAGTATCCGGTTGACCTGCCGCTCCGCCTGGACATGGCGGGTGACCAGCATGTCCGCCGCCAGCAGGGCCGAGGCGCCCGTGCCGGCCAGGAACCCGCGGCGCGAAAACCGCTTGAATGCGGCGGCATTGGCCAGCAGTCGGGCTTGATGAGCACCTGGCTGTTCCTGCGGATCTGCTTCCCCCCTGTACGGCACACCTCTACCGTAGCCACAGCGGAAGCCGCCGCTGCAACCCCGGCGCCGTGTAACCCCTGGCGTGAACCCGCTAGGAGAGGCCCAGCTCGTCCTTGCCGAAGGCGAACAGGTAGGGCACGCCGGTCTCGGCTTCGATCTTTTCCTTGGCACCGGTGTCCCGGTCCACGATGACGGCCACGGCCACCACGTTGCCGCCGGCTTTCCGGACACCCTCAACAGCGGTGAGGGCGGAGCCGCCGGTGGTGGACGTATCCTCCAGCACCAGGACCTTGCGGCCGTCAACCGACGGACCTTCAACCTGGCGGCCCATGCCGTAGGACTTCTGGGCTTTGCGGACCACAAACGCGTCCACGGTGCGGCCGGCGTCCACCGCAGCGTGCATAACGGCGGTGCCCACGGGGTCAGCACCCATGGTCAGGCCACCGGCGCACTCAAAGTCGATTCCGGCGTCGTCCGTCAGTGACAGCATGACCTGTCCCACCAGCTTGGAGGCCTCATGGTGCAGCGTGATGCGGCGCAGGTCGATGTAGTAGTCGGCCTCGGCACCGCTGGAGAGGATCACCTTGCCGCGGACCACGGCAAGTTCCTTGATCAGTTCCAGCAGGCGGGCACGGGCAGCAGTGTTGGAAGCAGCATCAGGGGTGGCAGTCATGGTGTCCAGTTTACTGGAGGCCTCGACGCGGAAATGGCCCTGTGACGCAGAAAAGGAACGGCGCTACGCGTATCCGCGTAGCGCCAGTCCGTCTGCGAGTCGTCAGTCTAGAACCCCAGCGATAACCCTAGAGCCGGGTGTCGAAGGATTCGCAGAAGACATTCTCGTTGAATGTCCCCTGGAACTCAGACTTGCCCATGATCTTCTCGATGGTGGCGCGGATGGCCTCCACAGTTCCCGCATGGGCGTGGATGGCGGTCTTGACCATCGGCACGTCGATGAGGTGGTTGGGCTGGTTCAGCGACACAAACACCGTGGGAACCTCGGTAACGTACCAAGGGATTTCCGCGGCCATCGGGGTGGACCACTTGATCCGGATTGCCGCTTCCTGGGCAAAGCCCTTGACGTTCGCGAAGACAAACGCGGCGTCGTACTTGTCCGCGTAGTCGCCGGTGGCTTCCTCGGAGATGACCGACATGAAGTTCACGCCAGTCTCCCCCGCGGCTTCGCGCTGAGCGGCGGTTTTGAACAGGTGCACCTCGAAGCCGGCTTTTTCCAGTTCGTCCTTGACCGTGTCCAGGTAGGCCAGCGGGTCCGCCATGGTGAAGTCCGGGCCGCCGGAGATGCCGTACAGGCGGATCCGTTTGTGCGTCTCCGGCCGGATGGGCAGGTTGTTCGCGGTGTCCTTGACCAGGGTGACGGTCTTGTCCGCGATCTCTGCGGCGACGGCGCGGTGCTCCGCGCTGCCGATCTTCGCCAGGGCTTCCACCGGCGGAACCAGTTCGTTGCGTGCCTTCAGGTGCAGCCCCAGCGAGGCCTTGAGGGCCAGGATGCGGCGCAGGGCGTCATGCAGGCGCTGCTCGGTGATAACGCCGGACTTGTAGCCGTCCAGCATGTACTGGAAGTCTTCGTCGGCGTTGCGGAAGAACAGGAACATGTCGCAACCCGCGGCAATCGTCGCAGGAACCAGGTCTTTGCGCTTCATGGCCTGGGTGAGTCCGATCATCTGCGAGGCGTCCGTGAGGATGAGCCCGTTGAAGCCGAGCTCGCCGCGCAGCAGGTCCTGGAGCAGCTCCGGGGCCAGGGTGGCAGGACGGATGTCCTTGTCCGCCAGGCCCGGGCGGAAGTGCCGGGAAAGGTCCGGCGCGCCGATGTGCCCGATCATGATGGACTGCACGCCGTGCCCGATCATTTCGCGGTACACGTGGCCATACGTCTTGTTCCACTCGTCGTAACCGAGCGTGTTGTACGACGTGACCACGTGCTGGTCGCGCTCGTCCATGCCGTCGCCCGGGAAGTGCTTCATGGCGCAGGCCGTGGGAGATTCACTGATGCCGTCGAAGTATTCCTTGGCCCGTTCCACCACGATCTCCGGCGTGTTGCCGAAGGCCCGGGTGGAGATGACCGTGTTCCTCCAGTTGTAGTGGATGTCCACGATCGGGGCGAAGGCCCAGTTGCAGCCCAGGGCTGCGGTTTCAACGCCGGCAACCTGCCCCATCCGGCGTGCGATGGACTTGTCCGGGTGCGAGCCTGCCTGCAGGTGCGTGGACACAAACGTGCCGTCGTCGCAGCTTCCGGCGCCGCCCATTTCCGGGTTGGACGCCACCAGCAGCGGCACCTTGGACTTCGACTGCGCGTGCCGGATGTGTTCCTGCACGGCAGCGGAGGGGCCTGGCCGGTAACGCATGCCGCCCACATGGAAATTCTCCAGCACACCGTCGAGGTACTCCGGGGAGTAATCGTTGTTGTGGTTGATGAACAGCTGCCCGATCTTCTCCTCAAGCGTCATCGATTCCAGGGTGGTGTTCACCCAGGTGATCGCTGCGTCATCGAGGTTGAACGGCGCGGCCTGGAGGTCGACGTCGAACTGGCGCACTGGGGTGCCAGCGGCACCAGCGGCACTTTCGTCGGCGGAATTTCCGACGGCGGCAGTCACCGCAGCTGCGATGCCGGCCAACGCGTCGGCCACGACCTGGTCCACTGGAGCGGCGATGTCCACCACAATGCCTGCCTCATCGGCTTCCAACGCTTCGAGGGTGGCCAGCTGGGATTCCAGCAGCGCGGGCGGCATAAAGTGCCCGGAGCGGCCTTCAGTCCGTGCCCTCAGAACCTCTTTGCTGCCATGCAGGTGCAGGAACACCGTACCCGGCGCCTGCGCGCGGATGGCGTCGCGGTAACTGCGGCGAAGAGCCGAGCAGGCCAGAACCAGGCCGCCCTTGGCAGCTGCCAGTTCAAAGCCCACCGTGGCGAGCCACGGCCAGCGGTCCTCGTCGGTCAGCGGAGTGCCCGCTGCCATCTTGGCGACGTTCTCCACCGGGTGGAGGGAATCGCCGTCGAGGAACTGAACGCCCAGCTCGCGGGCCACCAGGTCACCAATGGTGGTCTTGCCGCAGCCGGAGACGCCCATAACAATGACGCGCGGGCCGGAAGCTCCTCCTGCTGTGGAAGGCGATGTAGTGGCGGTCACCAGTCGTGCACCGTTCCGTCTACCAGGCGGTTGTACGGCAGGTACGCCTGCTGGTACGGGTACGCCGCCGCGGCTTCCTCGTTGAATTCGACGCCGATACCGGGCTTGTCGCCCGGGTGCAGGTAGCCGTCCTTGAAGGTCATGGACTGCTCGAAGACCTCGTTGGTCTTGTCCGAGTGCTGCATGTATTCCTGGATGCCGTAGTTGTGGATGGCCAAGCCAACGTGCAACTGCGCGGCGAAGCCCACCGGGGAAATGTCCGTGGGGCCGTGGAAGCCGGACTTGATCTGGTACTGGGCGGCGAAGTCCATGACCTTCTTCAGCGGGGAGATGCCGCCGAAGTGGGTGGAGGCTGCGCGGACGTAGTCGATCAGCTGTTCCTTGATGAGGGTCTGGTAGTCCCACACGGTGTTGAAGATTTCACCGATGGCCAGCGGGGTGGTGGTGTGCTGGCGGACCAGGCGCAGGCCCTCCTGGTTTTCGGCCGGGGTGCAGTCCTCGAGCCAGAAGAGGTCGTACGGTTCCAGGGCCTTGCCGAGCTTGGCGGCCTGGATGGGGGTCATGCGGTGGTGGCCGTCGTGCAGCAGCGGGATTTCCGGGCCGAACTCATTGCGCACGGCTTCAAAGACGGTGGGCAGGTGGCGCAGGTAGGCGCGGGTGTCCCAGTCCTCTTCCTGGGGGAACGCGCCGCGGCCGGCGGGCTCGTAGTCGTAGCGTTCGCCCGAGGCCTGGGCCTGCGCGGCCACACCGTAGACGGCCTTGATGCCGGGGACAGCGGTCTGGATGCGGATGGACTTGTAACCCAGTTCCAGGTGCTCACGGACTGAATCGAACAGCGACTCGAGGTCAGCGCCGGAAGCGTGGCCGTAAGCGCGCAGGCCGTTGCGTGAAGCGCCGCCCAGGAGCTGGTAGACCGGCATGTTCGCCATCTTGCCCTTGATGTCCCACAGGGCCATGTCCACGGCGGCGATTGCGGCCATGGTGACCGGCCCGCGGCGCCAGTAGGAGCTGCGGTACAGGAACTGCCAGGTGTCCTCGATCTTGTGCGGATCCTTGCCGATCAGCAGCTGGGCCACGTGCTCTTTGAGGTAGGCGGCAACAGCCAGTTCGCGGCCGTTCAGCGTGGCGTCACCGATGCCGGTGACCCCGTCGTCCGTAGTGATGCGCAGGGTCACGAAGTTACGTGACGGGCTTGTCACAAAGACTTCAGCGGCAATGATTTTCACGGCAGATCCTTTCGGGGACTTCTGGTCAGTTTGTGGTGCTGGGAGTTAGTGGCCGGCAGTTTTGCCGGCGCCAACCGGGGTGCCAGCATCAGCGGTGGTGCTGGCGTCAGTAGTGGTGCTGGCGTCAGCGGCTTCGCCGGCGCCCACAGTTTTGGTCCGGCGTTCCTGGATCTCCTTGAGGATCTCCGCGTGCTTGGCGTCGGTCAGCGTGTACTTGGACATAACTAATACGGCAAGGATAGTCAGCACGGCAGGGATTGCGCCCGCGGCGATCTGAATGCCGAACAGGGCGTCCGCGGTCTGGGCCGCTCCGGACTTGTAGCCGCCCAGCGCCAGGGCGTACGCGGCCAGGGCGCCGCCCACAGCCTGTCCGGATTTCCGCGTGAAGGAGAACAGGGCGTACGTGATTCCTTCGGTGCGGACACCGGTCCGCCATTCGCCGTACTCCACAGTGTCGGCTTCCAGCGCCCACACCACGATGTTGACGGCAAGGACGCCCACCAGGCTGACCACGAGGCCGGTAAAGCCCATCCAGACCTGGCCGGCCGGGGCGAAGAAGATGATCGCACCGCCGAGGACAGTGACCAGCGAAGAGTAGATGTAGACGCTCTTCTTGCCGACGTTACGGACAAGTTTGGGCATAAAGGCGGCCAGGAAGAAGGTGAGCGCCAGCTGGATGATGGACAGTACGGGGTATAGGTCCAGGCGGCCCAGGACGTCGCGCAGGTAGTACAGCTGCACGGAGGTCAGGGCGAGGTAGCCGGAGAGGAAGAAGAAGGAGCTCAGGCACAGCATCAAGAGGGGCTTGTTGCCTTTGAGCGTGTCCACGCTCTGCTTGAACGTCACCTTGGGGACGGCGCGGTGCACGCGTTCCTTGGCGGTCAATGCGGTGAAGAAGTACAGCGCCGCCCCGATGACCACAAACACCAGGGTGATGGTGGTGAACGTCGACTGGAGATCGGCACCGGGCTTGATCAGCGGCGCAACGAAGATACCCAGCGAAGAGCCCACCAGCAGGGCGCCCACCATGCGGGCCGAACCCAGCTTGGCGCGCTCTCCCGGATCCTGCGTCATGGCGCCGGCCAGCGAGCCGTACGGAATGTTCACGAGGCTGTAGGCAAGGCCTAGGGCGGCGTAGGTGACGTAGGCGTACAGCAGTGTGCCGGATTCACCCAGCTGCGGAATGGAGAACGTTGCCACGCTCAGCAGGAGCAGCGGGATGGAGCCGAACATGATGAAGGGCCGGAACTTACCGAAGCGCTTGCTGTAGGTCCGGTCAACGATCCGGCCGGCGAAGACATCAGCGAAAGCGTCAAAGAGCCTGACCACGAGCAGCAGGGTTCCGGCAGCCGCGGCGGAGATGCCGGCAACGTCCGTGTAGTACACCAACAGGAACATGGTGGCGGTGGTGAATGCGAGGTTGTTGGCTGCATCGCCGGCGCCATAGCCGATGATGCTGAGCTTGTTTAGCTTTTTCATGAATTGGGCTCCTTTACCCTTGCCGCCGTGTTGGCCAGCGAAAATTATTGAAATGCTATGAAGCGGTGAATCTTTGGCGATGCTGGAGCCGGCAGAATCCGCCTCCGACGGGCGTATCGCAGTGTTTTTCTCTCTGCCTGTAATCCTAGTCACTTGGCAATAAAATGGCAAGCGGTTGCCATAAATTTCTGTTGAAACTTCATGTAACTGCAGGTCATCGAAACAGCACTGCCCGGTCCAGGCGCCTGGACCGGGCAGTGCTGTTCTTTATGAAGCAGAAGGGCTGCTGGAGCGTGATTCTTAGGCGTCCGCCGGGAATGTGCCGAGCAGGCCGGAAACGAGTTCCACGACGGCGTCGTCCGCTGCGACGGCAGGATCCACCAGCGCCAGGACCGCCCGCACGCGCTCTGCGCCTTCCAGCTGGTTGGCCGCGGCCACTTCAGTTGCCAGCGGATCCTGGAACGTCTCGGCCGCGGCGCTGAAATCAATCCAGGCCGCGATCATCAGCGCTGCAGCGGCACCGGACCTGCCCTGGGCCCGTTCGGCCAAGAGGACAGGCACGGCCCGCATGCGCAGCTTGGTGCTGCCGTCCATGGCGATCTGGGCCAGGTGGTGGGCAATGCGCGCATTGCTGAAGCGGGCCAGCAGGGCAGCGCGGTACGCCGGGATCTGCAGGTCCGCGCCACCGGCCGCGGCGCCGGACAGGTTCGCCTCGGCTTCGTCCCAGAAGCTTTCGACGGCGGTCAGGCACTGCGGGTCCGCGAGGGCCTGCGCCACCGTGGTGTGTCCGCGGAGCTGGCCGGCGTAGGCCAGCAGGGAATGAGCGCCGTTCAGAAGCCACAGCTTGCGGTTCTCGTAAGGCTCGATGTGGTCAACGAAGACCGCGCCGGCATCTTCCCAGCGTGGACGGCCGGCCGGGAAATCGCCGCTGAGCACCCAGTTGGTGAAAGGCTCTGCCACTACAGGCGAGTTGTCGCGGTAGCCGCAGGCGGCCTCGACGGCGGCGATGTCCGCTTCCGTGGTGCGCGGCGTGATGCGGTCCACGGACGTGCTGACAAAACTGACGTTTTCCTCGACCCAGGCAGCGAGCTCCGCGTCCCAGGCCCGTGCCAGGCCCGCCACGGCGTTGCGGGCTACCGTGCCGTTGTTGGCGAGGTTGTCGCAGCAGACAACGGCGAGCGGCCCGGCTCCCGCAGCCCGGCGCGCGGCGAGGGCGAAGACCAGCCGGCCCAGCGGCGTCGACGGGTTTCCGCTGCCGGAAGCCAGCAGCGCAAGGTCGCCGGCGACGTCGGGCGCCGTAGTGTCCAGCTGTCCGTCGGCACCGAGGCGGTACGCCGCTTCGGTGACCGTCAGGGTGACCATGGCGGTGGCCGGTGCCGAAACGAGCTCTGCGAGCCGCTGCACGTTCGCGCCGTCGACCGCTTCAACGATGCTGCCGAGGACGGCGAACGAGTCTCCGCTGTCAGCGCGCTCCACGAGCGTAAAGAGGCCGTCCTGCTCGGCAAGGGCCAGGGCAGCATCCGGGCGGCGGCCGGTGAAAGCCGCAATACCCCAGTCGGCGGCGTCGCTGGCCTGGCTGGTGTACCAGGCCTGGTGCGAGCGGTGGAAGGCACCGAGTCCCAGGTGGACGATCCGCACCGGCGGTTTGGCGGAAGCCTGCAAGGTCCGGTCCAGCTGCGGCAGGGATTCGACCGTCTTGGCTGTTGCGTCGGTCTGTTCGATGCTCACAGTTTGAAAACCCTTCGAGGGGAAGAATCGACCGTGTCCACGATGATTTCGTGGGCGCGGTCTTCACTGACACGATGCTCGGCCACCAGACGGGCCAGGAAGGAGGCTTCGATCCGGCGGGACGCATCGTGGCGGGCGGGGATGGAGCAGAACGCCCTGGTGTCGTCGATGAACCCGGAAGAACGGGAGAAACCGGCCGTTTCGGTAACGGCGGAGCGGAACCGGAGCATGGCATCCGGAGCGTCCAGGAACCACCAGGGTGCGCCCAGGTAGACGGACGGGTAAAAGCCGGCGAGCGGTGCGAGCTCGCGGGAGAACACGGTCTCGTCCAGGGTGAACAGCACCAGGTGGAAGTCCTTGGCCGTGCCGAAGTCCTGCAGCAGCGGTCGGATGGCCTCGGTGTAGTTGGTGGCGAACGGGATGTCGTGGCCGGTGTCCGCGCCGAAGGCATCAAACGTTGCGGTGTGGTGGTTCCGGAACGAACCCGGGTGGATGGTCATAACCAGGCCGTCCTCCACCGACATCCGGCCCATCTGGTACATCATGTGGGCTTCGAAGGTGTTGCGGTCCTCGGCCGTGGCCTTGCCGGCGCGGGCGAGCTCGAAGATCCTCTCGGCTTCGGCGCGGTCCAGCTTGAGCGTTGCCGGAGTGGCCACACCGTGGTCTGCGGAGACTGCGCCGTGCTCCACGAAGTAGCGGCGGCGGTTTTCCAGGGCCGTGATGTAGCCCGCGTAGCCGTTGGCGCCGTCACCGGCGGTTTCGATCAGGCGGTCAACGTTGGCACTCCAGGTGGGGTGCGCAATGTTCAGGTAGGCATCCGGGCGGAAGGTCGGCAGGACGCGGCCATTGAACGAGGCGTCCTCGGCGATGGCTTTGTGGCTGGCCAGGTTGTCCAGGGGATCGTCCGTGGTGGCCAGGACCTCGATGTTGAAGTCCTTGAACAGCTGGCGGGGACGGAAGCCCGGCTCCACGAGTTTGGCGGCGATGGCGTCATAGCTGGCGTCAGCGGACATCTCGCCCAGGTCTGCGTCCAGATTGAAGACACTGTTGAACTGATTGCGCAGCCAGTATCCGGAGGCCGTGCCCTCGAAGAGGGGCCAGGCATCCACGAACGTGCGCCAGATTTCGCGTGACCCGGGCGTGGTGGAACCGCCGGCGCGCAGCTTGTCCAGGGGGGCGCCGTTGGCGTGGATCAGGCGGGTGACGTAGTGGTCCGGGCTGACGAGCAGCGCTGCCGGGTCCGGGAACGGCGTGTTGTGCTCGATGACGGCGGCGTCAACGTGGCCATGCGGGGAGATAATGGGGAGGTCCTGTACGCGCGCAAGGAGGTCCCGCGCAATGCTGCGCGTTCCTGGGTCGGCGGGCAGGAGCCTGTCTGGGTTGGCAGCAATCGACTGTGACATAGATCAATAATCTGCCTGGCGCCTCGTTTTGTCAACCGGTTGCCATGAATTGCCAAATGCTGGAATCGGCCTGTCCAGGACTCACTTCGCGGGCAGGATCCTACCGCTGGACCCGCGCAGCACCAGCTCAGTCTCCACGCTCAAAGTGCCGGCCTGCTCCCCGCTCCCGTGGAGGAAGTCCAACAGGCGCGTCGCGGCAGCCTCGCCGCATTCCCCCAGCGGCGAACGCACCGTGGTGAGCGGCGGCGTCGTGAAATCCGCGCCGAAGATGTCGTCAAAGCCGATGATGCTGATGTCGTCGGGCACCACCATGCCGGCGGCCTGGAGCTCCTGCATGAGCCCGATGGCCAGCAAGTCGTTGTACGTCATGACCGCGGTGGCACCGCTGGCGCGGACATCGCGCGCAGTCTGCCGGCCGCCGTCGACCGTTGGTTTGCTGGACTCAAGCCGCACGGCTTCGAGCCGGGACCATTCGCAAGCTGCCTGCACACCCTCCCAACGGCGTTCGGACATCCAGGACTGCGGCGGCCCCGCTACAAAGGCGATCCGCTGGTGTCCGTTGGCGGCCATGCTCCGGATTGCCTCGCTGATCCCCTTGTTGACGTCCGGCACCACGCACGGCACGCCCTCTACTTCGCGGTTGATGACCACCACGGGCTTGTCCTGGGCCAGGGCGCGGATGTTGTCATCGTCCATGCGCGGGCTCGCGAGAATGAGGCCGTCGACGGTGGCCATGAGCCGCCGGGCGGCAGTCAGTTCAGTAGCCGGGGACTCCGCCGACTCGGCGAGCACCAGGGTGTAATCCCTGCTGGTTGCGGTGGTCTCGGCGCCGCGGATGATGTCAAAGAATGTGGGGTTGGTGATGTCCGCGACGATGAGGCCGAACGTGTTGGTCTTGCCCGTGGGAAGTGCGCGCGCAAACGGATTGACCTGGTAGTTCAGCTGGGCGGCCGCATCCTCGATGAGCTTCTGTGTTTTGGAGCTGACCCTGCCCGGCTTGCTGAGTGCCCGGGAAACGGTGGACGCGTTGACGCCGGCCAACTTGGCGATGTCGTAGATGGTCGCATTGGACTTGCCGTCGCGGCCATGCTTTTTGACCGAACCCGTTGATGGGGCGGTGTCCGGCGTTTGGGGTTCAGTCACCGCCCCATCCTAACGATGAAACCACTTAAGCAGGTCGCAGCTGTGGCCGTTTTGATGGTCCAAAACGGCCACAGCTGCTACTCAGCACCGGTACTCCCTCAGGAGGTTACGCGCGCTGGGGGAACTTGCCCTCTTCGGCGATGCGCTTGTTGAGCTCGGCGAGGAACTCGTTCTCGTCGAAGTCCAGTCCAACTTCCTTACCGGTCCATGCGGAGAGGTGGATGGCGTTGGCCAGGCGGACACCGTTTATACCGTCCGAGCCCGGAGCGAGCAGCGGCGTGCCGTCCAGGATGTTGGCGGCGAAGTTCTCCAGGACACCTGAGTGCTGTGCACCCCAGGCGGACTCGAACTCGATGACCTCGGTGGTGTAGTACTCCTCCGGGTTCAACTCGCCCATAAAGAGCTTGCGGACATCGTCCATGCCCATGCCGTCGCTGAGTTCGCGCTCGGGCTTGTGCAAGCGCGTCACGGTGGCGGTCTTGCTGCCCTCGACCACGATCTTGCCCTGGTCGCCCAGGATCTCGAAGCGGTCGGTCCCGGTCAGGTCGTGCGTGGCGGTGACAAAAACGCCGGTAACGCCGTCTCCGTAGTCAACCACCGCAGTCACTTCATCTTCGACGGCGATGTCGCGGCGGAAGCCGAAGGAAACCTTGGAGTAGACGGACTTCGGGACGCCGCAGATCCACTGCCACAGGTCCAGCTGGTGCGGTGCCTGGTTGACCAGGACGCCGCCGCCTTCGCCGCCCCACGTCGCGCGCCATTCGCTGGAGTTGTAGTAGCCCTGCGGACGCCACCAGTTGGTGATGATCCAGTTGCTGCGGCGGATCTTGCCGATCTCGCCGTTTTCCACAATCTCTTTGAGCTTCTTGTACAGCGGGTTGTTGCGCTGGTTGAACATGATGCCGAAGGAGAGTTCCGGCTTGCTGGCAGCGAACTCGTTCAGTTCCTTGACCTGCTTGGTGTAGACGCCGGCCGGCTTCTCCACCAGCGCATGGATGTTGCGCTTGAGGGTCTCGATGCCCATTTCCGGGTGCAGGAAGTGCGGCACGCAGGTCACGACGGCGTCAACGTCGCCGCTTTCCAGCATCGCGATGTAGTCGTCATAGAAGGGAGCGTCCGGGTACGTGGCCGAGGCAAGTTCCCTCTTGGCCGGATCGGTGTCGCAGATAGCGCCGATCACCATGTTGGGGACCATGCCGTCTGTGATGAACTTGGCGTAAGCGCCGCCCTGCTGGCCCAGGCCGATGATGCCGAGGCGTACTTTCTTGCTCACAGTTATTTGTCCTTTTTGTTGGTTGAGCTTGTCGAAACCAGATTGTGGAAGTGGGTCCGCTTAGAAGAGCTCGGACTGCCCCAAGGCAACCAGGTTGTCGTAGGAGGTCTGCAGCGCTTCCCAGACCGTGCGGCCATAGAGTTCGTCCTGCTCCACCAGCAGGTACTGCGCGCCGGCAGCCTCCGCGGCCGGGATGATGGAAGCGAAGTCCAGGTTGCCCTCGCCCACTTCGGCGAACTGGACAACGTTCTTGAACTCCGTCATGAATCCAACGAAGTCCCCTGAATTCAGCAGCCCCATGGCCGACTCCGGCATTTGGCCGATCCGGTAGTCCTTCAGGTGCACCATAGCGGTGCGGCCGGCGTACTTTTCGAGCGTGCGGACTGGGTCCAGGCCGCCGCGCTGTACCCAGTGCACGTCGATTTCCATGCCCATGGCCGGGGAGTTCTCCGCAATGATGTCCAGCATGAATTTGCCGTCGAACTTCGCGAACTCGATGTGGTGGTTGTGGTAGTACAGGCCCAGGCCCTGCTCCTGCAGCCGTTCGGCGTATTCGTTGGCCTGCTTGGCGAAGTCAATTACCGCGCCGATGGACGTCATTGCCTCGAACGGCAGCATACCGATCCGCAACAGCTTCGAGTCCAGGCTCTTTGCGTCATCCACGATCTTGTCAAAGTGCTCCGCCAGGGAATCGCCGGGCCGGCCCTTGGGTGTCTCCATGGCCACGGACAGGGCCGCGATGTCCATGCCCAGCTCGCTGCGGGAGCGGTCCAGTTCAGCGACGTTTTCCGGCGTCATCGGGATCTGGGAGATCTCGACGGCGTTGTAGCCGATGTCGCTGACCTTACGGAGGGTTTCGAACGCCCCGATTTCGGTGAAGCTGTCCTTCAGCATCATTGCCTGTACGCCAATTTTGGCCACGTTATTCCTCCATAGTTGTTGCTGTTGAGTTAGTTCGGGCATGAGCCCTAGGCAAGGGCAGCGGCTTGCTCGTTCTGCTGGCGCTGTTCTTCGAGCAGCCGGTGACGTTCGGCACGGCGCTTCTCCTGGCGGTCCGGATCCGGCACGGGTGAAGCGAGCAGCAACCGCTGCGTGTAGGGGTGGTCGGGGTTGCGCGTGACGATCTCTGCCGGCCCCTGCTCCACGATTTCTCCACGGTACATCACGGCTACACGGTGGCTGATGTGGCGGACCACGTCAAGGTCGTGGGAGACAAACAGGTAGGACACGCCGGTGTCCTTCTGGATCTGCAGGAACAGATCCAGGACACGGGCCTGCGTGGAGAGGTCCAGGGCACTGACCGGCTCATCACAGACGATGAGTTTCGGCGACAGTGCCAGGGCGCGGGCGATGGCCACGCGCTGGCGCTGGCCGCCGCTGAACTCCCGCGGGAGACGGTGGATGGCGTCCGACGGCAGGCCTACCTGGTCCAGGAGCTCTCTGACGCGCTTCTTGGCTGCTGCCTGCTCCATGCCCTGCACGCCCAAGGGCTCGGCAAGGATGTCGCCGATCTCCAGGGCAGGGTTGAGCGACGTGTACGGATCCTGGAAGACCACTTGCATGTCTCGGCTCAGGACACGGCGCTGCTTGCGGGTGGCCTGGCTGATGTCCTTGCCCTCGAAGGTGACCTTGCCACCGCTTACGGGCGCGAGCCCCAGCACTGCCCGGCCCAGGGTGGTCTTGCCGGAGCCCGACTCCCCCACCAGGCCCAGGGTCTCCCCATGGCCGATGCTGATGTTGATGTCCGTCAGGGCACGGAATTTCTTTGCCCGGAACCCCTTGCCGGCGTACTCCACCACCAGGTTCTCGACCCGAAGGAGTCCTTCACGTGCCGGCGCTGATAACGCGGCGCCCAAGGCTGCAGTTTCTGTCACAGTACGTTCTCCTTAGCACTCGATGGCACCAGCATGGACATCGGTTCTTTGCCTTCGAGCATCGAAGCCAGCAGGGTCTGGGTGTAGCGTTCCTCCGGTTCGCGCAGTATGTCCCGCACGGGGCCTTCCTCCACGAGCCGTCCGTTCTGCATGACCACAACGCGGTCGCAGAGGTCAGCCACAACACCAAAGTTGTGGGTCACCAGGATGACGCCGACGCCGAGCCGGCGCTGGAGGTCGCGGATGAGGTCCAGCACATCGGCCTGCACAGTGACGTCCAGTGCCGTGGTGGGCTCATCGGCAATGATGAGGTCCGGTTCGCAGCTGATGGCGCCGGCGATGAGCACACGCTGGGCCATGCCACCGGAGACCTCGTGCGGGTAAGCCTTGAAGGTCCGGTCCGGGTTGACAATGCCGACGTCGGAGAGCAGCTTCATGGCGCGCTTCGTGGCTTCAGACTTGGAGATTCCCAAGACCCGCACCATGGGGGTAACCAGCTGGTAGCCGATGGTGAAGGCCGGGTCCAGGTTGCTCATGGGTTCCTGCGGGATGTAGGAAATCCGCTTGCCGCGCAGCTTGGAGAGCCGTTCCTGGCTGACGTTGTCTTCGCCGGGAGCCACCGTGTAGTTGCCATCGAACTGGATGGCACCGCCCACGATGCGTGCAGTATCCGGCAGCAGGCCCAGGATGGAAAAGGCCGTCTGGGACTTGCCCGAACCGGACTCGCCCACGATGCCAAGGATTTCGCCGCGGTCAACGTGGAAGGAGACGTCATCAACAACCTTCTTGACCGATCCGTCCGCCTGCGGGTACCCGACGCCCAGGTTGGTCACTTTGACCAGGTGGTGTTCGGTTCCGGCCTCGACGGCGGCGAGAGTCTTGCTTGCTGCCTTGGCGGCGCTGGCCGACGCAGCGTCTTCCGCCTCATGTGCTTTCTTCCTGCGGTGCTTGATCTTCTCTTGGTCTTCCAAAGCATCGCGGATAGCGTTCCCAAGAAGGACCAAGGCACCAATGGTCAGTGCCATGGCAAACGCGGGCCAGAAGAGCAGGCTGGGCGTGAGATAAACGTTCTTGAATCCCTCGCTGAGCATCACGCCCCAGGATGCCTTTGACGGATCACCCAGGCCCAGGAACTCAAGGCCTGACTGGATGGCGATGGCAACTCCGGCAATCGCCGCCGTCTGGATGATGATAGGGGCCCGCACCACAGAGAAGATATGGCGGGTGATGATACTCAGGTCAGAGAGCCCGGAGACCCGGGCCGCGTCGACATAGAGCTCGTTGCGGACCGATTGCACAGCAGATCGTGTCAGGCGGAAATAGGAGGGACTCAGCAGTATGCCCAGGAAGAGCATGGCAATCCAGACCGACGGCCCGAAGGCTGCACGCACAGTCAGCAGCACAATCAGGCCGGGGAGGCTCATGAGGATGCTGACAACCCAGTTGGACATAGCTTCGAACTTGCCCGCGTAGTAGCCCGCAATCAGGCCCGCGGGCAGGCCAATCACGATCGCAACGGCGGCACACAGCAACGCGGAGAGCAGCGTCAGCTGCGCACCAAAGAGAAGCCGGCTCCAGACGTCGCGCCCGGAGCTGTCCGTGCCGAGGATGTTGACGGAGTCCGGGGCGGCGAGGGTCTTTGAAATGTTTGCAAAGTTCTCCTCGAACGGCGCCAGGACATCGGCGAACGCGGCTAGGAGACCCATGGTCAGCAGGATGATCATCGATAAAATGCCGAGGGGGTTTTTGAAGAGACGCTTGAGCACCGTGGACCGGACCACGGTACCGGTCTGGCCGGTCGTACCGGGAAGCGGCGTCAGGGCTGAGGTTTCGACGGACTCGCTCACGAGGCACGCACCTTCGGGTTGAGCCAACCGTTGAGCAGGTCAACGATGAGATTGACAAAGATGACAACGGCGACGGTGTACATAACAACGCCCATGACCACGGGCTGGTCGCTCTGGCCGGTGGCGGCCACGGCAAGGGGGCCCATGCCGGGAAGGGCGAAAATCTGCTCGATGATGACCACGCCGCCGAGCATGCCGATCAGCTGCAGGCTGAGGACTGTAAGCCCCGCCGGGGCAGCGCTGCGCAGGACATGCTTAAAAAGGATCTCCCGCTCCTGGATCCCGCGGCTGCGGAGAGTCCGCACGTAGTCGCGTTCCAACTGCTTGATCACGGCGCTGCGGATCTGCTGGGCACCGCCGGTCACGCCGTTGATCAGGAGGGCTATGACGGGCAGGGTCAGCGAGAGCACCCAGGCGTCTGCTCCGGCACCCGGGGAAATGGTGCTGGTGGCGGGGAAGAGGCCCATCTGGATGGCCAGGATGGTGACGAGGATAATGCCGATGACGAAACCGGGAATGGAGTCGCCGATGATGGCGCCGACCTGGACCGTCCGGTCCACCCAGCCACGCTTCACTGCTGCGGCAACGCCGATGAGGGTAGCGATGATGGAAATAAGGAGCATGGCTGCCACCACCATGGTCATGGTGACCGGAATGCGGGTGGCGAGGGCGTCGGCCACCGGTTCAGAGGTGAACCAGGATGCTCCCAGGTCTCCCTGCAGCGCGTTGACAACCCAGTCCAGATAGCGGGTAAGAATGGGCTGATCCAGCCCGAGCTCTGTTTCTTTCAGCGCTACCTGCTCGGGCGTGGCCTGGTCTCCGACGATGTTCCGGGCAATGCTGCCGCTCGATACGTAAAGAAGGGAAAAAACGAGGATCGAGACGGCGAACAGGACTACTATTCCGCTGCCTAGGCGTTTAAGGATGAATGTGATCATTGCTGGCTCCATTGAACTGGCATGGTTTGACTGCCTGGTCCGGCAGCCCGGTCCGGCAGCCCGCCACCGTGGTGGTCGGGCTGCCGGACCTGCGCCGGTTTATGTTGCTTCCTGACCCGGGTCTTACTTGGCCGGCGAGTAGTTGTAGATGGACGGGACGGCCTGCTGGATCTGGGGCGTTACAGTGACCTTGTCGTTGTGGTAGTACATCTGGTTTACCCGGAACAGCGGGGCGAACCAGGCCTGCTCCACGACGTACCTGTTAACTTCCTTGGCGAGCTCGTCCGCTTTTTCGCCGCCGCTCTGCACCGCGTCGATCTTGGCCTGCAGCTCAGGAGTGGTGTTCTTGAACGGGTTGTACAGCGCCTTCGTGGAGACAATCTGGTTGATGGCCACCCACGGCTCCCCCTGGAAGAGCGAGAAGTACATGGTGGTGAATTTCTGGGCTGCGACGTCGCTCGTGAACGTGTTTGTAATCGCTGCGCCGACGTTCAGGGTGATCCCCACGTCCGACAGCTGCTGCTTCAGCACCGCGAGCTGGGTTTCGAAGCCCGGAACGGACGGAACCTCAAGGGTCACGCCGGTTTCGTAGCCGGCTTCCTTCAGCAGGGCCTTCGCCTTCGCCGGGTCATAAGGGTACTTGTTTTCAAGTTCCTCCACCCACGCGCCGCTCTCCTTGCCGAAGGGCTGGGACGTCGGACTGCCCTGTCCCAGCAGTACCTGATCGAGGATCGTCTTGCGGTCGAACGCGTGGTTAATGGCCTGACGGACCTTCACATCCTTGAGGGGGGCATTCTTGGCGCCGTCCCGATCCAGGAGCAACAGTCCCTGCCAGTCCACCTGGTTGGTGACCAGCTTCATCTTCGCGCCCTCGGCTTGCTTACCGGTCTTGGGATCTAGCAACGTAGCGTCCACCTGTCCCGACACCAAGGCGTTGGTCCGGGCGGTCGGGTCAGTCAGGATCTTGAGGGTGAGTTTCTCGAACTTCTGATTGTCCTTGTTCCAGTAATCCTTGCGGGCCGTGAACACCGACTGTGAGTCCTTAACCGTGGCCGCCTTGTCCATGACGTACGGGCCGCTGCCCACGGGCTCGGTCTTGATGCTTTCGGTGCCCAGGGCCTTGGGGCTGCCCATCAGGCCAGCGGCCTGGCTTAGGTAGAACTCCAGAGAAGGGTCAGGAGTGGCGAGGTTGAGCTCGATGGTATCGGCATCCACCACCTTCACGTCCGAGACGGCGGTGAGCTGGGCCATCTGCGGGCCATTGGCCTTTTTGAAGTGGTCCAGGTTTGCCTTGGCAGCCTCGGCGTCGAACTTGGCGCCATCGCTGAAGGTCACGTCTGTGCGGAGGTCAACGGTCAGCTGAGTGTCCGCGTCGTTGTACTTCCACGCGGTGGCCAGCATAGGGCTGAGCTTGCCATCCGGTTCCCGCAGGAGCAGGGAGTCGTAGGCTGCCTGGTAGGGCTGCAGGACGTGGCCCACATGCGCTTGCGCGGGGTCCCAGGAAGTCATGTCTCTAACGGCGCCCAGTGTGAGGGTGGTCGTTTTAGGGGCGCCGGGGTTATTGGCGCCTGGGGCGCCGCCGCAGGCTGTCAGCGCGAGGGCCGCGCTGGTGATAAGAGCGGCTGCTGCCGCTTTGGGACCTAACTTCATTGTTGGCTCCTGGATCTGTGGAACGTGAGAGTTGCGAATTCCGGCCGGTGTGGCGTTGGACACACCGACGTTCGAGATTCAGAGTACGCATAATTGCCAGTCTTGGCAACCGATTGTCAATTTTGTTGCAACTTATATTTTCGAAGCCCGCGAATGAAACGTTCTAAGCGACTTCAACCGGTTGCCGTGAAGCGGTCAGGAAACTTTCTCCGCCGCGTCCGGGTAGCTCTGGCGGTAAATTTCCTTGACGATCCTCAGGGATTTTTCCGCTGCTCCAGGGTCGATCCAGAACGGGCCCTCGTCACCGAGCCGGGCATAGAAGTCACTGATGAGCAGTTCGTGCGAGACGCCCCAGTAGGCACGTCCGCCGGTCTCCACCACACGCTCGGGAACCACTTCAACCCGGCCGTTCGCATAAGTGACCGTCAAGTCCCCACGAAGACTGAGAGTCGCTTTTTCCGTGACAATGTCCAGCGTAACCGGGGCGTTGACGGCGTTGGCCAGCGTGGCATAGAAGGCGCTCCGCGCACCGTTGGCGTGCTCGGCAACAAAT
Organism: Pseudarthrobacter raffinosi; assembly: GCF_023913835.1. NCBI lineage: Bacteria > Bacillati > Actinomycetota > Actinomycetes > Micrococcales > Micrococcaceae > Pseudarthrobacter > Pseudarthrobacter raffinosi. The sequence continues at coordinate 187,197 of NZ_JAMXBG010000006.1, forward strand.
TCCGCAGTGTCCTCCACCTCGATGGTTTCGCCCAGGAACCTGGTGGCCGCATTGCCGGACAACGAAACGACGTCGCCCAGCAGCCACTGCACCAGGTCAACGGTGTGAATGGCCTGGTTCATCATGAGCCCGCCGCCGCCACCCTCCCAGGTGCCGCGCCAGGGCCGGCTGCGGTAATAGTCGGCATTGCGGTGCCACAGCACCGTTGCTGACGCCCCTACTACCGCGCCTAGCTCGCCGGAGGAAAGCAGTGCGTGCATGGCCTGCGAGGTGGCGTTGTAGCGGTTCTGGAAGCAGACGGCAATCTTGGCAGTGCCCGCCTTGGCGGCCTCCACCAGCCGGCGGCCTTCTTCAAGCGTATGCGCGAGCGGCTTTTCGACAATGACGTTCACGCCGCGTTCAAGGCAGTCCACGGCGATGGTGGCGTGCATGTTGTGCGGCGTCGTAATGTGCACAACATCCGGTCCGACGGCCTCGATCAGGCTGAGATGATCGGGGAAACCCGGGATGCCGTAGGCGGCCACGGCGGCCGCAAGGCGGCCGGGATCCGAGTCGCAGACCCCAGCCAGCCGCGCGCCATCGAGCTTTGCGATGGCCTCAAAGTGCACTGCCGACACATCACCGCAGCCAATAACTGCGGCCTTGAGGCCGGTCACGAAAGTTCGATTCCGTTCTTGGCAGCAAGGACCGCGAAGGCGCGCGCGGCCATGCCGAAGGCAACCGGACCGGAGAAGCCGCCCAGCTTGTGGTGGCTGGCGAGGTGGGGTTCGAGTGAGGCAAAGCCTGCGTAACCGTCCGCCTTCAGGGCAGCAATGGTGGCGTCCAGTTCGCCGTCGCCGTGGCCGGAAGGCACAACCTCACCCGTAGCCATGATGGCGTCCTTGACCTGGAGGTATTCGAGGTAGGGGCGGAGCATGGCGTAGCCATCGGTGTAGGGGCGGACGCCTACCTGGACGAAGTTGGCGTTGTCCCAGGCGATCCTCAGTGCGGGAGAGTCCACGGACTCCATGATGTCCAGGACGCGCTGCGGCGTATCGCCGTAGATGTCCTTTTCGTTCTCGTGCAGGAGTACGACGCCGGCGCTTTCGGCTTCAGCGGCCAGTGCCCGCATGCGCGTGAGGACGTCGTCGCGGATTTCCTCCGGCGTCTGGGCTTCACTCCGGAAGAAGGAGAAGATCCGGATGTATTTGGTATCCAGGCCCTTGGCTACGGAGATGATCTGGCGAAGGCGCTCCACCTCGTGCTCCACGGGCAGGCTGATGTCCACCTTGCCGATGGGGCTGGCCACGGCTGAGACCTTCAAGCCCTTGGCGTCCAAGAGTTCCTTGAGGTCAGCTACCTGCTCAGACGTCATTTCTGAGACGTTGACGCCCCAGGCGCTGCGAACTTCGATGTAGTTCGCGCCGAGCGCCAGCAGGACAGCAGCCTGGATGGCGGGGTCCGTATCCACCTCGTCGCCGAATCCTGAGAGCGTCCAGGCAGTGCTTGTTGCTGCGGTTGTTGCTTCGGTCACGGGAATCTCCTTAGGTATGCCCGCGACGGGACAGCCTAGGTGCCGCTCCGGCGCGCGGGTGACTCAGTTCACAAACAAGTGCTGCCCTAAGTCTAGACACGTCAGCTGTCAATGACAACCGATTGCCAAATGATTGCAGGCTGTGGCAATCTAGGAGCTATAGGGCTGTGGCAACCGTCACAAGCCCCCAGTCATCCCGTTCAGTGAGGAGCGCGCCATGGCGATGCAAGCAGCCGGAACAGACCGTCCTGCCACCATCCACGACATCGCCGCGATCTGCGGTGTGGCCGCGTCCACCGTGTCCCGCGCACTTTCCACTCCGGACCGGGTCAACATCCGAACCCGCGCCCGCATCGAAGCGGCGGCGGCCGAGCTGAACTACACGCCGAACAGCCAAGCTAAAGCCCTGAGCTCCGGCCGCACCGGCGCCGTCGGCGTCCTGGTGCCCGACATCACCAACCCCTTCTATTTCGATCTCATCCGTGGCACCCAGCTGCAGCTCAAGGCAGCCGGCTACACGCAGCTGCTCGTGGACACCGAAGAGTCCGACGAAGTGGAGGCCTCCACCATGGAGCAGCTGCGCAAGAGCGCTGACGGAATCATCGTCGCCGCGTCCAGGCTCAGCGATGAGGCGCTGCTGGCCGCCGCAGCCAGGATTCCCATGGTGACCATCAACCGCGACGTAGCCGGCGTTCCCGCCGTCGTGATTGACACTCCCTCCGCCACCAGCCAGGCGCTGGACCATCTGATTTCCCTCGGCCACACCCGCATCGCCTACATGGCCGGTCCACTCACGTCCCAATCCAGCACCCTTCGCTGGACAGCCCTGGCGGCCGCCGCCGAGGACCGCGGCGTGGACGTGCGCAGGCTGGGACCGTTCGCCCCCAAGACACAATCAGGTGCCGCCGCAGCCGATGCGGCCGTGCACTCCGGCGTCACCGCCTGCATTGCCTTTAACGACCTCATCGCCATCGGCATGCTTCAGCGGCTGCGCGAACGCGGCATCCGGGTCCCGGAGGACATCAGCGTGGTGGGCTGCGACGACATCTTTGGCGCGGACTTCTGCAATCCCCCGCTGACCACCATGACGTCCCCGATCGAACAAGCAGGCCGCGTAGCAGTGTCCATGCTCCTGGCCCAGCTCAACCCGCTGGCGGGCGGTGGCAGCCGCAGCCGGTCGCTGATGCCTACGCATCTCACCGTCCGCGGTTCAACGGGAGCGGCACCGGCAGCGCTGTAGGTCCGGGCCCCAAGTGTCCGTTCGCGCCGGGCTGTGAGTGGTTCGGGTGGACACGTGGGTGGTTCGGGTGGACACAGTTGAGCGTTGTTGACAGCGCTGACTAGGCTGGATCACATGCGCGAACTCCAAGCCACCATCATCGAAGAAATGGGCGTGCAGCCCCGGATCGACCCCCTCGGGGAGGTGCGCAAGCGGGTGGATTTCCTGAAGGATTACCTCCGGGCAACCCACACCAAGGGCTTTGTCCTGGGCATCTCGGGCGGGCTGGACTCCTCCCTCGCCGGCAGACTGGCCCAGCTGGCCGTGGAGGAGCTTGATGCCGAAGGCGTGGAGGCCAACTTCGTGGCGGTCCGCCTTCCGTACGGCGTCCAGCACGACGAGGACGACGCCCAGGCCGCCCTGGACTTCATCCAGGCCAAGACGGAATGGACCTTCAACATCTCCGCCGCCGTGGATGGCTTCGAGAACGAATTCGAGAAGACGGTGGGCAACGGGATTTCCGATTTCCACAAGGGCAACACCAAGGCCCGCACGCGGATGATCGCGCAGTACGCGCTGGCCGGGGAGCACAACTACCTGGTGATCGGCACCGACCACGGCGCAGAGTCCGTCACCGGGTTCTTCACTAAATTCGGCGACGGCGGCGCGGACATCCTGCCCCTGTTCGGCCTCAACAAACGCCAGAACCGCGAACTGCTGGCCGAGCTGGGCGCCCCTGCCCGTGTCTGGGAAAAAGTACCCACCGCCGACCTCCTGGACGGCAGGCCCGGACGCACCGACGAGGACGAACTGGGAATCAAGTACGACCAGATCGATGATTACCTCGAAGGCCGGGAGATCCCCGAAGCGGCGGCCGAGCTGATCGAACAGAAGTACCTCCGCACACGCCACAAGCGCACCGTGCCGGTCACCATCTTCGATACGTGGTGGAAGTAAGCGCTCCACACAACGCTGGAATTCCCCACTTTTGGGGCACGACGGCGGCGCGTCGCCCCGAAAACGCGGCGCGCCGTCGTCGTTCCTTCCCTAAGCCGGGGAAACTCAGCGGCGACGACCGTGGATTCAGCGGCCGGTCAGTGTTGAACTCAGTGTGGTGCTGATCCGGTGGGCTTCCTCCATCAGCAGTTTGCCGAGGAACCCCTGCCGTTCCGGCCGGAACCGGGGTTCGATGCCGGTGAGTGAAAGCGCGCCCACGGGCCTGCCCAGCTGGTCGAACACGGCCGTCCCCATTCCCCAGCTGCCTTCCAGCACGAGGCCGGGATTCACTGCGAATCCATGCAGCCGGGTCCGTTCCAGATTCCTGCGCACCACGTCCATGCTGTGGCCTGCCGCGAAACTGCCGGCGTGCTGGTCCCAGCCGGACAGGATGGCTTCCTGTTCCTCATCCGGGAGGAACGCCATGATGGCGGTCCCGGCCGAGGCCACACCCAGTGGAAATCGGACTCCCTCGTGCAGCACGAAGGAACGTACCGGGAAGCTGCCCTCTTCCCGCAGCACGCAGACCGTCTCCTGGCCCCTGCGGATGGAATAGAACGCGCTCTCGCCGGTCTCCTCCGCCAGCCGGCGGAGGCTTGGCCGCGCCAGGTCCTCAAACGGGAAGCGGGCCGCCGCCACTGATCCCAGCAGGAAAATCTCAGGGCCCAGGATCCAGTTTCCGCTGCGGGCATCGTGGTCCAGGAGGCCCTCCGCGGCAAGGGAGGCCAGGAGCCGGTGGACGGTGGGGCGCGTCAGCCCGGACTCACGGACCAGCCCGGCAATCGAGCTGCCCTCCGGCTTCCGGCCGACAAGCCGGAGCAGTGATGCCACGCGGCCCACCACCTGAGCCCCTTGGACTGGATTCTTCATTCGGATCACCAACTCTCAAGAAATCCTCCACAATGTGGACACCTCAAAGCCTAGCGTCCACGCTGTGAAATATCTGCCTTGCGGGCAGAATTACGCCGTTGACCAACTTTCTTGAGCACCCTAGGCTCCTTCTTCAGGCCCAGCGTCCACAACGTGGAGGACTTGAATGGCTCTGCACGCTCGATGATGAGGAGACGGAATGTCCAAACTGAAATCCAACGCCGCCGCGGCCCTGGCGGAAGTGCTCCAGGACGGCATGACGCTCGCCGTCGGCGGTTTTGGCCTGGGCGGCATCCCGGCGGACCTCATCGAGGCCGTGCGTGATTCCGGTGTGCGCGACCTGACCGTGGTGTCGAACAACATGGGCGTGGACGGGAAAGGCCTGGGCGTGCTGATCGAAGCCGGCCAGGTCCGCAAGGTGATCGCATCGTATGTGGGCGAGAACAAACTCTTCGCCGAGCAGTACCTCGCGGGCCTGCTTGAGGTGGAGTTCACGCCGCAGGGCACCCTGGCCGAGCGCCTCCGTGCCGGCGGCGCCGGCATCCCCGCCTTCTACACCAAGACCGGCGTCGGAACCCTGGTCGCCGAAGGCAAACCGCTCGCAGAGTTCGACGGCGAAACGTACGTCCAGGAGCGCGCCATCCGGGCCGACGTGGCGCTGGTCCACGCGCACACCGCGGACACGGACGGCAACCTGATCTACCGCTACACGGCCCGGAACTTCAACCCCGTGGTGGCCACCGCCGGCCTGGTGACCATCGCCGAAGCCGAAGTCATCGTGGAGCCCGGCGCACTGGATCCCAACCACATCGTCACCCCGGGCGTATACGTCCAGCACCTGGTCCAGGCGAGCGGCCGGGTCAAGGACATTGAACAGCGCACCGTCCGCCCCCGGGAAGCGGCAACAGTCCCCGCGTGAACGCCACTCGCCCGCCCCACCCCGCAGCGCGAACGAACACTTAAGCCCCCGCATACTTCTAACCCCAAGGAGAACCCCATGGCCTGGACCAGGGATGAAATGGCTGCCATCGCGGCCGAGGAACTGAACGACGGCGACTACGTGAACCTGGGCATCGGCATCCCCACGCTGGTGGCCAACAACCTGCCCGACGGCGTCCGCGTGGTCCTGCAGAGCGAAAACGGCCTGCTCGGCATGGGCCCGTTCCCCTATGAGGGCGACGAAGACGCCGACCTCATCAACGCCGGCAAGCAGACCGTCACGGTCCTGCCCGGCGGCAGCATCTTCGACTCCGCCACATCGTTCGGCATGATCCGCGGCGGCCACGTCAAGGTGGCCATCCTGGGCGCCATGCAGGTCTCCGGCAACGGCGACCTCGCCAACTGGACCATCCCCGGCAAAATGGTCAAGGGCATGGGCGGCGCCATGGACCTCGTGGCCGGCACGCCGCGCGTGGTGGTCCTGACCGAGCACAACGCCAAGGACGGCACGGCCAAGATCGTCACCGAGTGCACCCTGCCGCTCACCGGCCTGCGTTGCGTGGACCGGATCATCAGCGATCTCGCCGTTTTCGACATCGTGAAATCGGACGACGACGGCGGGCGGCAGCTCACGCTGACCCGCCTTGCGCCGGGGGTCACAGTGGAGGAAATCCGCGAAAAGACCGAAGCCGCATTCGACGTCGAGCTTGAAACTGCGGGAGTAGAGGCATGAGCCTCAAGGAACAGTTCGGCAAGGATGTCCTGCTCACCGGCTGGGGCCACAGCCGGTTCGGCAAGCTCACGGACGAGACCCTTGAGTCCCTGATCGTCCAGGTGGCCACCGAGGCAATCAGCAACGCCGGGATCGAGCCCAGCCAGATCGATGAGATCTACCTGGGCCAGTTCAACTCCGGCATGATGCCGCTGGCGTTCCCGTCCTCGCTGGCATTGCAGGTCTCGGACCAGCTGGCCAACGTCGCCGCCACGCGTGTGGAGAACGCCTGCGCCTCCGGGTCGGCCGCGTTCCAGCAGGGCACCAAGTCGCTGCTTGCCGGGACGGCGAAGACCGTGCTGGTGATCGGCGCCGAGAAGATGACCCACGCCGGCGCCGACGTTGTGGGGGCCGCCCTGCTGGGCGCCGACTACGACATGGCCGGCCAGACGTCCACCACCGGCTTTACGGGCCTGTTCGCGGACGTCGCCAAGCACTACGAAAAGCGCTACGGTCGCGGCGACGGACAGCTGGGCGACGTGCTGGGCTCCATCGCGGCCAAGAACCACCGCAACGGCGTCGACAACCCCTATGCCCAGCTCCGCAAGGACCTCGGCGAGGAGTTCTGCCGCACCGTCTCGGACAAGAACCCCATGGTGGCCGATCCGCTGCGCCGCACCGACTGCTCCCCCGTGTCCGACGGCGCCGCTGCCGTTGTGCTCAGCACGTCGCCAACCGGCGGGGCCACAGCGCTGGTGCGGCTCGCCGGCTTCGGCCAGGCGAACGACTTCTTCCCGGCTGAACGCCGGGATCCTACGGCTTTCGCCGCCACGCGCATGTCCTGGCAGCGCGCGCTGGGGATGGCCGGCGTCGGGCTTGAAGACCTGGACTTCGCCGAAGTCCACGACTGCTTCACCATCGCCGAACTGCTGATGTACGAGGCCATGGGACTGACCGAACCCGGCCAGGGCGCCCGCGCTGTGCAGGAAGGCTGGGTCTTCAAGGACGGGAAGCTGCCCATCAACGTCTCCGGCGGACTCAAGGCCAAGGGCCACCCCGTGGGTGCAACCGGCGTATCCCAGCACGTCATCGCCGCCATGCAGCTCACCGGGACGGCTGGCGACATGCAGCTCGCCAGCCCTCGCCGCGCCGCCGTCCAGAACATGGGCGGTGTAGGCATTGCCAACTACGTCAGCGTCCTCGAAGCGGTCTAGGGATACGTGGTGGGTTCCGCACCTAGCGTCCACAGAACCACAAGCGTAGGGTCATAGAACCAACGTGCTCCTGATGGAGGTCGGCCATCACAGATTTGTTGCCCATCAGGCTCCGTTGGAGCCGACGAGGACGAAGATCCCACGACTGATTGATCCGCGGCGGCAGCCCTTCTGATCCACCGCGGGATCCACAGGAACGGGCCCCGCAGCGTTGCTTACAGGATGAGCGTCAAAGGAGCCAGGGATGGCTGGATGGAATGCTGACACCGCGGCTGGCCCTCTGGGGGCCACGGTGACACTCGTGGATGGCTCGAACTTCTGCATTTCCGGTCTTGCCGGCGACATGTACTCCGACCGCCCCCATGGCGTGTTCCATGAGGACACCCGCATCGTCTCCCGCTGGAGACTGACGGTCAATGATGTGACTTTGGAGCCGCTGGCCGCCCGTGCCCTCGAACCGTACCGGGCCGTCTTCATAGGTCGTCCGGGCCGGTCAGCCGGCCATGCGGACAGCCCTTTGATCGTGGAACGAAACCGCGAGGTGGGCGCGGGCATCCAGGAAGAGATCACCGTCCGGAACCATTCCCGCGAGCCTGCCGTGTGCGTGCTGGAGCTGGCGATGGACGCGGACTTCGCGGACCTCTTTGAGGTGAAAGACGCCCGGATCATCCGATACTGGGACCAGTCCCGGCACCCGGAAGGCGACTCCCTCACCATCAAAGGCGTCTGGCGGGGAATACACAAGGGGGTTGTACTCCAGGCTCCCGACGCGACTTTTAGCCACGAAGGCCTGGGCTACCGCACCGTGGTGCCGCCGCACGGCCAGTGGCGCACAAGGGTGACGGTGTCGCCGCTACTGGACACAGCCGAAACGCCCGCGCCCTTCCAGCGCCAGGCAACCGGCACCTCGCCTGCGGAAATACGGCGCCAGGAGTGGATCCGGAAGATCCCCGCGATGTACGTCAGCAACGTGTCGATTGCCCGCACCCTGCAGCGCAGCCATGATGACATCGGCGCCCTCCAGATCGAGGACCCGCTGCATCCGGACCGGACCGTCGTCGCAGCGGGTGCTCCATGGTTCATGGCCCTCTTCGGCCGCGATTCGCTTCTCTCGTCCTATATGGCGCTGCCTGTGGACCCGTCGCTGGCCTTGGACACCTTGCAGACGCTGGCCGAAAGGCAGGGCAACGCGGTGGACGCGCTGACCGAAGAGCAGCCCGGCCGGATCCTCCATGAGGTCCGGCTGGGCGTCAGCACGGGCCTGGCACTGGGCGGCAAGTCCGCCTATTACGGCACGGCCGATGCCACGCCGTTGTTCGTCACGCTGCTCGGCGAAGTCAGCCGCTGGGGGCTCGCCGCGGACCAGGTGGCCGCACTGCTGCCCAACGCTGACAGGGCGCTGGAATGGATCAGGGATTACGGGGACAGCGACGGCGACGGCTTTGTGGAATATCAGCGGCTCAACAACCAGGGGCTGATCAACCAGGGATGGAAGGATTCCTGGGACGGCATAAATTTCGCGGACGGCCGCATGGCAGAGCCGCCGATCGCCCTCTGCGAAGTGCAGGGTTACGTGTACGGCGCCTACATCGCCCGGGCGTGGATGGCGTACGACGCCGGAGACCTGGCTTTGGCGCGGGAGTTGCGGGAACGCGCGGCGCGGCTTAAAAAGCAGTTCAACGAACAGTTCTGGCTGCCGGACCGTGGCTACTACGCCATCGCCCTGGACCGGGACAAGAGACCCGTGGATGCCTGTGCCTCCAACATGGGGCACTGCTTGTGGAACGGGATTATCGACGCCGACAAGGCGCCGCTGGTGGCTGCCCGCCTGATGTCGCCGGAAATGTTCAGCGGCTGGGGGATCCGCACCCTGGCCACGGACATGGGTGCCTACAACCCGGCGAGCTACCACAACGGATCCGTGTGGCCGCATGACAACGCGATGATTGCTACGGGCCTGATGAGGTACGGATTTGTGGACGAGGCCCAGCGGGTTGCCCGCGGACTTATTGAGGCGGCGGATTTCACGGACCACCGCTTGCCTGAATTGTTCTGCGGATTTGACCGCGCTGATTTCCCGGAACCGGTGCCTTACCCGACGGCTTGCTCGCCCCAGGCCTGGGCTGCCACCACCCCGGTGCATTTGCTGCGCACACTGCTGCGGTATGACCCCCACGTCTCCATGAACGGTATGTGGATGGACCCTGTGCTGCCGGAGTCCTGGGGCCGGGTCCACATCACCAACTGCCCCATAGGCGATGGCCGGATCACCATCGACGTGACCGGCAGCCAGGCCACGATCGAGGGGCTCCCGCCGGGGATGACGTTCCACCGCGGGACACGTCCCCCCCTTGCCGATCTGGTTGAGCTCGCCGAGAAGCTGGACAAGACGGGCTAAACCCCGAACAGGAGCGCGCATCTTGCGGATAGGACTGATAGCTCCACCATGGCTCCCCGTCCCGCCCCTAGGCTACGGCGGAACGGAGGCGATGATCCATGCGCTGGCCACCTCGCTGGCGGCGGCCGGGCACAGCGTTGTGCTTGCCGCGGCGGCCGACAGCACCTGCCCGGTGGAACGAATCGGCGGCTTCGCTCCGGCGGAGCGTGCCGCCATGGGCAGAACGAGCTCTGAGTTGCCGCACGTGATCAGGGCCTACGCCGGACTGGTCGACGTCGATATCATCCATGACCACACCCTGGCGGGACCGTTGTACCGGCACCGCCCACCCGGGATTCCAGTGGTCAGCACCATTCATTCGGACATGCGGCCGGAGCTGTGCCGGGTATATGAAGCCTTCAGCCGGGACGTGTCACTGGTGGCCATCTCGCAGCACCAGGCCAACAGCGCCCCGGATGTGAGAATCCGACGGGTCATCCACCACGGCATCGATCCCGCAACTGTTCCACCCGGTGCCGGAGCTGGTGGCTACGCGTGTTTTCTGGGCCGAATGGCGCCGTGCAAAGGCATCGCTGAGGCCATCGCGGTGGCCCGCAGAGCGGGAATTCAGCTCAAGATCGCCGCAAAAATGAGCGACCCGGCGGAAGTGGATTATTTCCGCTCCGTGGTCGCTCCCTTGCTCGGGCCTGATGAAGAGTTCCTCGGAGAACTGGACGCAGACGGAAAGTTCGCCCTGCTGGGCAATGCCGTCGCGCTGCTCAACCCTGTGCAGTGGGACGAACCCTTTGGAATGGTCATGATCGAGGCGCTGGCCGCCGGCACCCCCGTTGTGGCCACTCCGCGGGGCTCCGCACCGGAAATCATCGAGCACGGAGTCACCGGTTTCCTCGCCGCGAGTACCGATGCACTGGCCAGCTGCCTGCAGCGTGCGTCCGGCCTGGACCGGCATGACTGCCGGTCCGCCGTCGAAACCAGATTCAGCGCGGAGGCGATGACGCGGAAATATGTGGAGTTGTTCGAGGACGTGCTTTAGCCCTGTGTCAGCGGGCACGGATCAGGGCAGCGATCTCGCCGAAGCCCAGCCGCTCCGCATTCTCCAACGGCGTCCGGCCTTGGGGATCGCGTATGCCCGGGTCCGCACCGGCAGCCAGCAGCTGCCGGACTACGTCTTGCTGCCGTGGCCCGCCGTTGTTCAGCAGGATGGCTTCCTGCATGGCGGTCCAGCCCAGGTCGTTGACATGGTTCACGGGAACTCCGGCGGCAATAAGGATCCGGACCGTTTCCACGTGGCCGTGTTCACTCGCGGGAATCAACGCTGTGCCGCCGAAACGGTTGGTGCTGGCAACATCTGCTCCGTTCGCGAGCGTCAGCTGCAGGATCTCGTTGAAGCCCTCTGCCCCGGCGTAGAGGAAGGCCGAGTCCTTGATGGCGTCCTTGGCGTTCACGTTGGCGCCGCGGCCGATCAGCTCACCAGCCAGCGCCACATTGTTGGCCTTCGCGGCGGCGATAAGCTCCTGGTCGAGCCGGGTCTGGGCCTCGGCGGACAGGGCTGGTGGTTTGGTGGCTGCCGTTGCGGTGGAAGCAGGCGGGGACGTACCCGGCCAAGCTGACGGTCCGGACGGGGGCTGGCTGCCGGGGCTGCCCAGGACGGACGACGGCGGCGACTCCTGCCGTTGCGGCTCGCCGGGACCCGTCTGGCAGGCGGCCAGGCAAACTGATACACCACCCGCCAGAAAGAGAATTGCCGCCGCCCTGCGTGCCCGGCGCCAGGTCCTGAACCGCCTCATGGAGCCGAGCCTACTTGCCTGAGCCGGCAGCTGCAGCGGCGATGGCCTCGGCGCCGGCGGTGGCGCAGGCTTCGTCCAGGTTGCCGTCGGGGGCACCGCCCACGCCGATGCCTGCCACGGACACACCATTGACCTTGAGCGGGACGCCGCCGGGCAGGAACAGGGTGCCGGGGAGGTCCGCGATGCTGGGCCCGTTGCCGTTGACGCGCTTGGCCAGCTCGCTCGTCGGTGCGCCGAAAGCGGCCGCGGTGTAGGCCTTCTGCTGGGCTGCTTCGATCGTGTGCTCGGCGGCGTTGTCCCCGCGCAGGAGCGCCTGGACGGTGCCGAACCTGTCCACCAGGGCCACCGTGACGAACGGCAGCTTGTCAGCTTGGCATTTCGCAAGGGCTGCCCGGACCGCATCGGCCGAGGCACCCGCGGTGATGCGGTTCTGCGCCACCACGGTCTGCGGCGCCTGCGGGATATCGACGGCGGGTACCGCGGCGGGAGCCGCCGCCTGGCTGGTCCCGGCGTTGGCTGCAGCGGTTAGCCCTCCCGTCAGCAGCAAAGCTCCTGCGGCAGCAGCGGCGGCGGCAATCTTGTTGGACTTCTTCACGGTGTTTCTCCTTGGGTTGATGGACTCACGTTGATGGACGCACGTTGCTGGACTCACGCTGGCGGAATCCATTGGAACGGGCATCGGCTCCATCCATCCTGTCCGGCCCCGCCGGAACAAACATCGGGCCTTTGGCTGCGCCCCGCTCCCCCGGATGGCCAGCAGCATCAGCCAAAAGGCGGAGAGACCAGCAACGGCGCGGGCAATAGCATGGGATAGGAACGCCCCTGACCTGAACCGGACCCCATGCCCTTGCCAGCCACTCCCCGTAAAACCCTGACCGACGGATCTTCGCTGACCACCGGACGCGCCCTGCCTGTTGGACCGGCCGCCGCCCCTGGCCGGTTCGGCCGGATCGACACCGCCGTCCACCTTGGCTTCGCTGTCCTGCTCGTCGCTTCGGCCGTCCGCTATGCTATGCGGCACAGCCTGCAGGACAACCTGCTGGTCCTCGGCCTGGCAGGAGCGGTGTGCGCCCTGTATGCCGTCATCGCCGTATTGGCCCGGCAGAGACGCCCATGGGCGGTCTGGATGCTCGTGTTTGTGGCCGTCTGGGCAGCGCTGGTTATCGCCGCACCCAGCTTCGCTTGGTGTTCCTTTGCGATCCTCTTCCTGTGCCGGACGGCCTTTAAGGGCGCCGTGGGTTACGTGGCGGCAGGCGCGACGGCGGCCGCCACCGCCGTCGGGCTGTTCCGGCTCAGCGACGGGACGGACCTCGCGATGCTGCTGGGGCCGCTCGCCGTCGGCGTGATGCTTACGCTGATCAATGACCGGATCGAGCACGACGCCGCGGAGCAGCGCCGTCTCCATGCGGAGGTATCGCTGGCACACGGGCAGCTGGCGGCCAGCGAGCGCCTGGCCGGCACCATCGCCGAACGCGAGCGCGTATCGCGAGAGATCCACGACACCGTGACGCAGGGCCTGGCCAGCAGCCTGCTGCTCCTGGAGGCCGCTGACCGTTCGTGGCCAGGCCAGGCATCGCGCCAGGAGCTCAACCAGGCTACGGAACTTCTGCGCCGGAATCTCTCCGAGACGCGCAATCTGGTCCACGAGCTCGCCTCCCCGGGCCTCGACGCATCGCCGCTTCCCGAAGCCCTGCACCAGGCGGCCGCCCAGTACGTCCCGCACGCCCGGCTCCTGGTCACCGGCGAACCGAGGGAGGTCCCTGCGGAAGTCCGGCACACCCTGCTGCGGGTGGTCCAGAGCGCGGCCGCTAACATCCAGCAGCACGCAAACGCCGCCACCACAACCCTGACGCTGGGGTTCCTTCCTGACTCGGTCACCCTTGACATCTACGACGACGGGACGGGCTTTGACCCGTCGGCGGCAGCACCGCCGTCGGACGCCGGAGGCTACGGGCTGCGGGCAATGCGCCAGCGGGTTGAGCAGCTGGGCGGGGTATTCTCGGTGGAAAGTTCCCCCGGCGAAGGGACCATCGTGGCCGCACAGGTGCCGGCCCGGGTGCAGTCAGCGCCACCTGGCCAGCAGATGACACCGGAGGACGCATGACTACCATCACTGTCCTCCTGGTGGACGACCACCTGGTGGTCCGGAGCGGACTCAAGGCACTGCTGGGTACGCAGCCTGACTTTGACGTGGTGGCCGAGGCCGCCTCCGGCGAGGAAGCGCTGGGGCTGGTGGAACACCACTCCCCTGCCGTGGTGGTGATGGATCTGGCCATGGGCGCCGGAATGGACGGGATCGAGGCCATCAGGCAGCTGCGGCAGCGCAACAGCCGGCAGGCCATCCTGGTGTTCACCACATACGATTCCGACGCGGACATCGTCCGGGCGGTGGACGCCGGCGCCATGGGCTACCTCCTCAAGGACGCCGCCCCGGACGAAATCTTCGCCGCCATCCGCGGTGCCGTGCAAGGGAAGAGCGTCATGAGCGCCCCCGTGGCCTCCCGGCTCTTCCAGCAGCTGCGCAATCCCGACGAGGTCCTGACGCCCCGGGAGGCGGAGCTGCTGAGCCTCCTGACCGAGGGGCTCAGCAACCGGGAACTGGGCCAGCGGCTCTTCATCTCCGAGGCCACCGTCAAGACCCATCTGGCGCATATCTACGCCAAGCTCGGTGTGGAGACCCGCTCCGCGGCGATCGCCACGGCCATCCGCCGGGAGGGCATGCGCTAGCCCGCAGTGGACAATTCCCGCGTACCACTTCTGTAACAGCGGTGACACTTGATGACTGCAGCTATTGCACGCCCACCGCGCAGCCCCTAGGTTTGAGACAGCGGACTACAGACTCCGCGTCTGCCTGCCGTCCGAGCAGGACCAGAAAAGGGTTACAAAGGAAGTTAGCAATGGCAACAGGCACAGTTAAATGGTTCAACGCTGAAAAGGGCTTTGGTTTCATCGCTCCGGACGACGGATCCGCCGATGTTTTCGCGCACTATTCCGCAATCGCCAGCAGCGGCTACCGCTCGCTGGATGAGAACCAGAAAGTCGAATTCGATGTGACCCAGGGTCCCAAGGGCCCGCAGGCAGAGAATATTCGCCCGCTCTAAGGTTCTGATCAACTGCCCTGACCGTGCTGCAAAGCATGGCCAGGGCAGTTTTTTCTTAAGTTCTTTTCCCGTGAATTGCTAGACGAAGGCCGATTTTCCGGTAACGGCCCGGCCAACAATCAGCGAATTGATTTCGTAGCTGCCCTCATAGGTATAGAGGATTTCGGCATCACCAAACAGCTTGCCCATTTCAAAGTCCGAGCTGATCCCGTTGCCGCCCAGCAGCGACCGTCCCATCGCCACCGACGCGCGGGCCAGCCGGGTGCACGTGGACTTTGCCATGGCCGCCTGCGCCATCTCCAGCTTGCCGTCCGTCTGGATCCGGGCGAGCTGGGCCATCAATGCCAGTGACGCGGAGGCGTTGCCCAGGATCTCCGCCAGTTGCTGCTGGACCAGCTGGAAGCATGCCAGTTCCTTGCCGAATTGCCTGCGTTCCAGGGAGTAGGAACGGGCGACGTCGAACGCGGCCAGCTGGATCCCGGCACCCTGCCAGCCAACCCAGGCGCGCGAATCCCGCAGGAGGTCGTTGGCTTTGGAGAAGTCCGTGGCGCCCGGCAACATGTTGGACGCCGGAATCCTGACGTTGTCCAGCACAATGTCCGCGTTCTGCATGATCCGCAGGCCGATCTTGTTGGCAATCTTGGTTGCCCGGTACCCAGCGCGGTCCGTCTCCACAATGAAGCCCTTGATGTGCCCGTCCGCTGCGTCACGCGCCCACAACAGCGCGAAGTCCGCGATGGTCCCGGAGCCGATCCAGCGCTTCGCGCCGTTGATCACCCACTCGCCGCCCTCCAGCCGCGCGGAGGTTGCCAGCCCGCCGGCGATATCCGAGCCGTGCTCCGGCTCGGTCAGGGCGAAGGCGCCCAGCTGGGTAAAGTTCCTCAGGCCAGGCAGCCACCGCTGCTTCTGTTCCTCCGAACCGAGGGCGTCGATCATTCCCACGATCAGTTCGTTGTGGATCCCCACCAGGGCCGACAGCGAAACGTCCGCCCTGGCCACCTCGACGTACATCAGGCCTTTGAAGAGCTTGGACGTGCCGTCCGTCTGCAACGTGCCAAGCCCGTGCTTGCCCATCTCCGCCAGTAGCCCGAACGGGAACTCCTCGCGGTTCCAGTAGTCAATGGATGCCTGCCGCACCGTGGACTGCAGGAACGCCCGGATCTCCAGGTAGCGCGCACGTTCCGCCGCGGGCAGGAGGTCCACGATGTGCATCAGGTCCGCCTCTGGGAAGGGCGGGGCTCCGGTCACAACACGCTCACGTCCTTGTGGCTGCACGCTTCATATCCCTTCGGTCTTCCAAACCCTTGGATGTCCTAGTATATTGCACAGGGATGGATTCTTAGTGATGCGCATCACTGGACGAAAGGTGTCCCCTTGTCAGTCACCGATGACTTCCGCGCGGCACGCGACCGCCTGCTGACCCTGCATTCCGACTACCACCAGGCCAGGCGCGAGTTCGTGTGGCCGCGGTTCACGGAGTTCAATTTTGCCCTCGACTGGTTCGATCAGATCGCCGCAGATCCTGAGAAGGCCAACAATCCGGCCCTGGTCATCGTGGAGCAGGACGGTTCGGCCACCCGCCGGAGCTTCGCGGACCTGGCCGCCCGTTCCAACCAGGTGGCCACCTGGCTGAGAAGCCAGGGCATGCGCCGCGGGGACCGGATGATCATCATGCTGGGCAACCAGGTGGAGCTCTGGGAGCTGATGCTGGCCGGCATCAAGCTGGGCATTGTCCTGATCCCCACCACCACCCTGATGGGTCCGGAGGACCTGGCCGAACGCGTGGAGCGCGGCGAGGCGGGCTGGGCCGCCGTCGGACGTTCCAACATCGGCAAATTTGCCGGCGTTCCCGGCGATTACCGCCTGATCGAAATCGGCGCCGGCGGCGGTTCAGCCGGCACCCCCGGTGCCCTCCAGTACACGGATTCGACGACGGCGGCAGTCACGTTCACGGCTGACGCCCCCACCCAGGCGGACGAGACGCTGCTGCTGTATTTCACCTCCGGAACCACATCGAAGGCCAAGCTGGTGGAACACACCCACACCTCGTACCCAGTGGGGCACCTCTCCACGATGTACTGGATCGGCCTGGAACCCGGCGACGTGCACCTGAACGTGGCATCGCCGGGCTGGGGCAAACACGCCTGGTCCAATTTCTTCGCCCCGTGGATCGCGGAGGCGTGCGTATTTGTCTACAACTACGCACGGTTCGACGCCCGCGCCCTGATGGAGCAGATGGACCGCGAGCACGTCACCAGCTTCTGCGCCCCGCCCACAGTCTGGCGGATGCTCATCCAGGCGGACCTGAAAGTGCTGAAGACCCCGCCCACCAAGGTGGTCTCCGCGGGCGAGCCTTTGAACGCCGAAGTGATCGAGCAGGTCCAGCGCGCGTGGGGCCAGACCATCAGGGACGGCTTCGGCCAGACCGAAACCACCGTCCAGGTAGCCAACACGCCCAGCCAGCCGGTCACCATCGGCGCCATGGGGCGGCCGCTTCCCGGCTATGACGTAGTGCTGGTGGACCCCAACACGGGGAAAGAAGCCAACGACGGCGAGCTGTGCCTCCGCCTGGACCCCCGGCCGGTGGGGCTGATGAAGGGTTACTACGGGGACGCGGAACGGACCGCCGAGGCGTTCCGTGGCGGCTACTACCACACGGGCGACATGGCCAGTCGTGACAAACACGGCGTCATCACCTATGTGGGCCGCGACGACGACGTCTTCAAATCCTCCGACTACCGGCTCTCGCCGTTCGAACTGGAGAGCGTGCTGCTGGAACACCCCGCCGTGGCCGAGGCGGCTGTGGTGCCGTCGCCGGATGCGGTCAAGCTTTCGGTCCCCAAGGCCTATGTTGTGCTGGTGCCCGGGCTGGAGCCGGGGCCGGAGCTGGCCGAGGACATCCTGCGGTACTGCCGCGAACACCTGGCGCCGTTCAAACGGATCCGGCGGCTGGAATTCGCGGCGCTGCCCAAGACCATCTCGGGCAAAATCCGCCGTGTGGAGCTGCGGCACAATGAGGAGCTCCGGCATGGCGGGGGCACCCATCCCGACGGCTTCGGCGTGGAGTACTCCGAGGCGGATTTCCCGGGGCTGAAGGGCTGAGGATGGCCGTGCCACTGCCCCGGGACCCCATCGCGGACGCCCAACGGAACTGGGAGGAGCACGGCTGGGCCGACGTCGCCGCTCCCATGGCCGCGATCACCGCGATCATGCGCACCCAGCAGATCCTGCTGGCCCGGATCGAGGGCGCCCTGAAGCCGTTCGGGCTGACCTTCGCCCGCTACGAACTGCTCGCGCTCCTCAGCTTCGCCCGCAGCGGCGCGCTGCCCATGAACAAGGCGAGCGCCCTGCTCCAGGTCCATCCCACCTCGGTGACGAACGCCGTCGACCGTTTGGAAGGCTCGGGACTGGTGGCACGTTCGCCGCACCCTACGGACGGCCGCACCACCCTGATCGAGCTCACCGCGGAGGGGCGGATCGTTGCCAAACGGGCGACGGCGGTGCTCAACACCGAGGTTTTTGGCCAGTCAGGTTTCGACGCGGCCGACGTGGACCAGCTGATCCGTATCCTGGGCACGTTCCGCCGGAACGCCGGGGACTTCACCGACTGACCCATCGATTGCTCCGTAACCGCCGTTTTGGGCACTGAAAAGGGCTTCTACGGAGCACTCGATGGGGAGGGGGTCAGCGGTGGGTGAACTCGGGCTGCCGTTTTTCCGTAAAGGCGGCCATGCCTTCCTTCTGGTCCTCGCTGGCGAAGAGCGAGTGGAAGATCCGGCGTTCGAACAGGACCCCCTGGGCGAGTCCCGTTTCAAAGGCCGCGTTGACGGCTTCCTTCGCGAGCATGGCCACGGGCTTGGACTTGGATGCGATTACCTCCGCGGCCTTGAGCGCCTCCTCCACCACATTCTCCGCGGGCACCACGCGCGAGACGAGTCCCCAGCGTTCAGCCTCCTCGGCGCCGATGAAGCGCCCGGTGAGGATCATGTCCATGGCCTTGGCCTTGCCCACGGCGC
Organism: Pseudarthrobacter raffinosi; assembly: GCF_023913835.1. Lineage (NCBI taxonomy): Bacteria > Bacillati > Actinomycetota > Actinomycetes > Micrococcales > Micrococcaceae > Pseudarthrobacter > Pseudarthrobacter raffinosi. Next base: position 205,962 of record NZ_JAMXBG010000006.1, read on the forward strand.
GCGTGAGCCGCTGGGAGCCGCCCATGCCCGGCAGCACGCCGAGGTTGATCTCCGGCTGGCCGAACTTGGCGTTGTCCCCGGCGATGATGAAATCGCACATCATGGCCAGCTCGCAGCCGCCGCCCAGCGCGAAGCCGGACACGGCCGCGATGACAGGGATCCGCAGCCGGGTGAAGTCCTCCCAGCCCCGGAACCAGTCTGCGGCGTACATGTCCATGTAGCCCTGCGAGGCCATTTCCTTGATGTCGGCACCCGCGGCGAACGCCTTGCTCGAGCCGGTGATCACCACCGCACCGACGCCGGGGTCGGCGTCCATGGCGGCGACGGCTGCCACGAGCTGGTCCATGGTGGCTTTGTCCAGGGCGTTCAGCGCCTCCGGCCGGTTAAGCGTGACCAGCCCTACCCGGCCGCGCTGTTCCACCAGGATGTTCGTGTACTCCGTCATGCCTAACCTTTCAGCTGTTTTCGCGTGTTGCTGGTGCTGCAGAGTTACCAGTGCTGCAGATGGTGCTAGTGCTGCGATTTGTCGCGGATATCGGTGATGATTCCGGAGAAGTCCCGGCCGGCTCCGCCTTCAGCGGCAAACGTATCGTAGATTTCCGAGGCGAGCGGTCCCAGCCGGGCCGCCACCCCGGTACTTTCCAGCGCATTCAGCGCCAGCCGCAGGTCCTTCGCCATCAGCGCCCCCGCGAAGCCCGGCTGGTAGTCGCGGTTGGCGGGGCTGGTGGGGACCGGACCGGGAACAGGGCAGTTGGTGGTCAAGGCCCAGCATTGTCCGGAGGCGTTGGAGGCGACGTCGAACAGCGCCTGGTGCGTCAAGCCCAGCTTCTCGCCCAGCACAAAGGCTTCGCTGACCGCGATCATGGAGACCCCCAGGATGAGGTTGTTGCAGATCTTCGCGGCCTGGCCGCCCCCGTGCCCGCCGCAGTGGACCACCCGTTTTCCCATCACCTCGAGCAGTGGCCGCACCGCCTCGAAGTCCTCCGTTTCGCCGCCCACCATAAAGGTCAGCGTGCCGGCTTCCGCACCCACCACACCGCCCGAGACCGGGGCATCCACGGCACGGTGGCCGGCCGCAATGGCGAGCGCGGAGGCTTCCCGTGCCTCGTCAACGTTGATGGTGGAACAGTCCAGAAACATGGTCCCCGGCTTGGCCTCGGCCAGCAGGCCCGGCTGTCCCTCCGTGCCGCGGTAGGCGTCCAGCACATGCTGTCCGCTGGGGAACATGGTCAGCACCACGTCGGCACCGGCAATGGCGTCCAGCGGACTGGCCACCGTGGGGACACCGTGCGTTTGGGCGGCGTCCAGCGCGGCGGGGACCACGTCGAAGCCCGCCACGGTGTAGCCGGCACGGACCAGGTTCGCTGCCATGGGCCCGCCCATGTGGCCCAGGCCCAGGAAAGCGACGGTGGTTTGTTCAGGCATTGTCCGGCTCCTTTGTGTGCAGGTTGAGCTCCCGGTCCCCCAGCGGCGCGAAGAACCGTTCGATGTCCGTCGCGTGCACCTCGTGCAGCGTGGCCGGCTTCCATTGCGGAATGCGGTCCTTGTCCACCACCTGCGCCCGGATCCCTTCGCGGAAGTCGGGCGCAACCAGGAACCGAAGCCCCACGCGGTATTCCTGCGCCAGCGCCTCGTCCAGCGTCAGCCCCTTCGCGCGGCGAAGGGACTCCAGTGCCACCTTCACAGCCGTCGGCGACTTCGCTTCGATGGTGTCGGCGGCCTCGGCCGCTTCGGCCGCAGGCTCCCCGCCCGGCGCGCCGCCCGAGGCCTCATCCAGCGTCCGCAGCCGCCGGACAATGTTCTCCACGTCATCGCTGGCATAGGCGGCATCGATCCAGTCGCGCTGCGCCTCCAGCCCGGAGGGCGGCGGGCTCTGGGCAAAACGTACGACGGCGGCTTCCGCACTTTCGTGTTCGAGCGCCGCCGCCAGCTCCGGCAGGCTCCCCGACGGGACAAAGTGGTCCGCGAGGCCCAGGAACAGCGCATCCGCCCCGGTCAGATGGGCTCCGGTCAGCGCGGCATGGGTGCCGGTCTCTCCAGGTGACCTCGCCAGCAGCCAGGTCCCGCCGACGTCGGGCACAAATCCGATGGTGGTCTCCGGCATTCCCAACCGGGTCCGTTCGGTGACCACCCGCACGGAGCCGTGCGCGGAGATTCCCACACCGCCGCCGAGCACCAGTCCGTCCATGAAGGCCACATAGGGCTTGGGGTACGCGGCGATGAGGGAGTTCAGCCGGTATTCGGCCTGCCAGAAGTCAGCAGTTTCCGTACCGCCGCCGAGGATGTCCCGGTAGATGGCCACAATGTCGCCTCCGGCGCAGAGGCCACGCTCGCCGGCGCCGCGCACCAGGACGGTGGCCACGCCGTCGTCGTCCGCCCAGGCGGTGAGCTGCGCCAGCATGGCGTCCACCATGCCGGCGTTCAGGGCGTTGACTGCCTTGGGCCGGTTGAGCGTGATGACGCCCAGGTGGCCGCGCTTCTCGAACAGAACCTCCGTCATCAGCTGCCTTCCGGCATGATGAAGCTGGCGCCCTGGCGGATCCCGGACGGCCAGCGTGTGGTGACCGTTTTGGTCTTGGTGTAGAAACGGAACGCGTCGGCGCCGTGCTGGTTAAGGTCGCCGAAGCCGGACGCTTTCCAGCCGCCAAACGTGTAGTAGGCGATGGGAACCGGAATCGGCACGTTGATGCCCACCATGCCCACCTCCACCCGGCTGGCGAAGTCCCGGGCGGCGTCGCCGTCGCGGGTGAAGATGGCCACGCCGTTGCCGAATTCGTGCTCGGAACACAGCCGGAGCGCTTCGTCGTAATCGGCGGCGCGGAGCACGCTGAGGACGGGGCCGAAGATTTCCTCCTGGTAGATCTTCATGTCCTTGGTGACGTGGTCGAAGAGCGTGGGGCCTACCCAGAAGCCGTCGTCATAGCCTTCCACCGTGATGCCGCGCCCATCGGCCAGCAGGGTGGCACCCTCGTCCACGCCGGACTGGATGTAGCCCTCGATCCGTTCCTTGGCACTCGCCGCCACCACGGGCCCGAAGTCCGAGTCCTTGTCCAGGCTGTGGCCTACCCTGAGGTGTTTGACGCGCTCGACCAGCTTGGATACCAGCGCATCCGCGGTCTTCTCCCCCACCGGGACGGCCACGGAAATGGCCATGCAGCGCTCGCCCGCGGAACCGAAGCCGGCGCCGATCAGGGCGTCGGCGGCCATGTCCAGGTCCGCGTCCGGCATGATCACCATGTGGTTCTTGGCCCCGCCGAAGCACTGGGCGCGCTTCCCGTGGGCGGCCGCGGTGGCGTAGATGTACTGGGCGATGGGTGTTGAACCCACAAAGCCGATGGCCTTCACGCGGGGATCTTCCAGCAGCGCGTCGACAGCTTCCTTGTCCCCGTTGACCACGTTGAACACACCGTCCGGCAACCCGGCCTCCGTGAACAGTTCGGCCAGACGCAGGGGAACCGAGGGGTCCCGCTCGGAGGGCTTGAGGATGAAGGCGTTGCCGGCGGCGAGGGCCGGGCCGGACTTCCACAGGGGGATCATGGCCGGGAAGTTGAACGGGGTGATGCCCGCGACGACGCCGAGTGGCTGGCGCAGCGAGTGGACGTCGATGCCCGCACCGGCGTCGTCGGAGAACTCGCCTTTGAGCAGGTGGGGGGCGCCCGCCGCGAACTCCACCACTTCAATGCCGCGCTGGATATCGCCCTTGGAATCGGCGAAGGTCTTCCCGTGCTCGGAGGACAGCAGCGTGGCCAGTTCGTCCATGTTCTCGTTGACGAGGTCAACAAACTTAAGCAGGATCCGGCCGCGGCGCTGCGGGTTCATGGCGCCCCAATGGACCTGCGCTTTCTCCGCGGCGGCCACCACGTTCCGGACCTCCTCTCCGCTGGCGAGGGGCAGGCGCGCCTGGACTTGGCCCGTGCAGGGGTCAAAAACGTCACTGAAGCGGCCGGAGGTCCCCGTCACCCGCTGGCCGTCGACGTAATGGGATAGTTCGCGCACCATGATGCAATGCTCCTTCGCATGTGATCCAGGTCATCTCTGCAAGCGAATATACTCGGACTTCCTACTAAATTCCAGACTGTCCCAAAACCCTCGTGGCACACGCTGCCGCCGTCGTCGGCATTTGTTGCGGCACATCGTCCCGGGGCACGTTGACGTGGATCTGGGCCCTCAAAACGCGATTCGACGGCGTGTCCGCGCCATAGTGCCCCGTCTTCGCGGGCACGTTCCAGCCACGGCAACGCCTCCGGGCAACAAGTTCGGTAAGTTAGGGACTGTGAAGATTGCTACCTGGAATGTGAACTCCCTCCGTGCCCGCGCCGACCGTGTGGAGGCCTGGCTGCAGCGCAGCGATTGCGACGTCCTGGCCATCCAGGAGACCAAATGCAAGGACGAAAACTTCCCCTGGGAACTTTTCGAACGCATGGGCTACGAGGTGGCCCACTTCGGTGTGAACCAGTGGAACGGCGTGGCCATCGCGTCCCGGGTAGGCCTGGAAGACGTTGAGCGCACCTTCCTGGACCAGCCTCCGTTCGGGAAAGAAGGCAAGGACCCCATCCAGGAAGCCCGCGCCATGGCCGCGACCTGCGGCGGCGTCCGGGTCTGGAGCCTCTACGTGCCCAACGGCCGCTCCCTGGACGACGAACACATGCCGTACAAGATCAAGTGGCTTGAATCCCTGAAGACCCACGCCCAGGGCCTGGTGACCGCCGACCCGACAGCTCAGGTAGCCCTCATGGGCGACTGGAACATTGCGCCGTTCGACGACGACGTCTGGGACATCGACCTTTTCGTCAATAACAAGTACACCCATATCAGCCCGCCGGAACGTGCTGCGTTCCACGCCTTTGAAGAGGCCGGATTCAAGGACGTGGCACGCGAGTACACCCCCGGTCCCGGCGTGTACACGTACTGGGATTACACCCAGCTGCGCTTCCCCAAAAAGGAGGGGATGCGCATTGACTTTGTCCTTGGCTCCCCCGCGTTGGCGGCCCGCGTCACGGGCGCGTCGATTGACCGCGAGGAACGCAAGGGCAAGGGCGCCTCGGACCACGCCCCCGTTCTGGTGGAACTGGCGGACTGATGGCTGCGGCCGGGGCCCAGGAAGGGAGACTGTAATGACGGGAAACCTCTACAGGGGCCAGGCCGGGCTGCCGTTCTCCTCCACCCTGCGCGTCTACGAACCGCTGGAGGCCTTCCCGGAAGGACAGCGGGAGGCCATCCGGACCGCCGGTGCCCGCACAGCCTCGCGGGCCGCCGTCGAAAACGCCGAACTGCTGGCCTCGCTGGGCCGGATCACCCGCTCCGGCGGGGACCCCTTCCCCACCGGGCGGACGGATCTGGTCCGGGTCACCAGCATTCCCGGTGTACCCCCCGGGCGGACCCCGCAGCCAGGAACCTCCGACGCCGGTGCTGCCGCCGGCCCGAGTGCCGAGTCAGGCTTGGGTACCGGGATAGGCGCCGGTTCCGGCTTTGGGCCTGACGCTGGGGGCGACGGTGGGCGTGACGCTGGGTCCGGGCGCGTCCTTCTGTACTGCCCCAGCCAGCTGGTCCTGCGCGCCGGCCTCGCGGCCAATGCCCTCATGGAAGGCATCCACGGCCCGCTGGCCGAAATGCTGATTCCGGAAGAGCAGCGGGACAAGCACCAGGAACGCATTGACCAGGTCAAAGCCCGTGACGGCGCCATCCGTGTGCATACCCGCGCCTCCACGTGGGGCATCCCCTTCAGCTGGTTCTCGCTGTTTATGGAAGGCGATCATAAGGACGTGGTGGAATCAGGCGGGCGCATCCTCACCGTCAGGGTGTGGGCTCCCATCACCGAAGCCATGGAGCGGGCACGGTACGCCGTGGCCCACCTGGCGCTGGCGGCCCCGGACCTGGACATGCTGGACGACCTCGCGCAGCTGACCGAATGGCTGGAGCTGTTCCACGTCAATTCCATGGTGGAACTCGACTACGGCGCCGTGGCGGACAAGGTGTACCCGGACGAGTCGCCCATGGACATCCGGCTAGGCATCGAATGCCTGGCAGAGGGCGACATGACGGGCGCCGCCGCGGCCTACCGCAGGCTGGCTTCCCGCTGGATTCCCATCCGGCAGCTCGCCCGCGCGTCCTGACCGCTTTTTCCTAGACGCGGCTTCTTCCTAGACACGGCTTCGCGACTGCGGCTTCCTGAACCCGGCGTCCTGGCCGCGGCATCCTGGCCGGATGCCGCGCCGCGCCTCCTCAGGAACGAGGCGGCGCCGTCGTACGCCTGATGATGAGCTGGTGGGGCGCGACGGCGGATTGGACCGCCCCGACCGTGCCGTCCAGTTCGTCGATGAGCATCTTGGTAGCCAGCTCGGCCTGTTCGTCGGGCCGTTGTCCCACGGTGGTCAGGCCCATCGCGTCGGCGAAATCGTGGTCATCGATCCCCACCACCGAGAGGTCCTCAGGGACCCGTACGCCTACGCGTGCTGCTTCGAAGATGACTCCCATGGCCATTTCGTCTGAGGCGCAAAAGATGGCGGTCGGCTTCGGGCCGGGCTGGGTCCAGAGGCGTCGGAATGCCTCTTGGCCGCTGCGGACCGTGAAATCGCCCCATTCGTCCCACTCGGGGCGGGTGGGCAGCCCTGCTCCTGCCATAACGTCCTTGAAAGCCAGGATCCGCACGCGGGGAACGTCGAAGTTAAGGTCCGTTTCGTCGTCGCCGTGCAGGAGGGCAATGTCCCGGTGGCCGAGGTCGATCAGGTGCCGTACGGCGGTGGACGCTGCGGCGTAGTCGTCGATGCCGATGTACGCGCACTCTTCCACATGGCCGCCCACCACGATCAGCGGGATATCAATCTTTTGGAGATGGTCCAGTTCCTCGTGGCTGAGCGCCATACAAAGGACAAGCAGGGCATCAATCTGTTTGTAAACCATGGTCTTGCTGAACAGGCGTTCCCGGTTGCTGCCGTGACCGCCCAGGTTGAAGAGGGAAAGATTGTAGTGGCGGGCGTGAAGTTCGCGGTCCGCGCCCTCAATGGCCTTGGAGAAGAACCAGCGGCTCACGAACGGTGCCAGGACGCCAATGGTCTTGGTTCGGCCGGTGGCCAGACCTGACGCCGACGACGACGCCACATAACCCAAAGCACCCGCCACCTCGAGGATCTTCTCCCTGGTGGCGGGCGAAACCCTGGGAAGCCCGCGTACGGCCCGGGAAACGGTGGCGGTGGAGACGCCTGCGGCTGCGGCCACGTCCTCAATGCTGACGCCGCTGTGGCCACCCCGTTGAGACCTTTCAGCCATGCGTGCCACCGTTTCCCCTCATGGGTTCAAACCTAATTTCCGCTATGCAGTTGCCCCCAAGCCATGCTAGGTTGCGGGCCGCCCGACGTCACAGTGTTACCTGCCTGCCTCCCCTTGCGTCCGATCAGCCTATGCGGATCGGCCCTGAGCCCGGTCAGCCCTTGAGGCCGCCGGCCAGGAGACCACGGACAAAGAAGCGCTGCAGGCCAAGGAACACCGCCAGCGGGACGATGATCGAGACGAACGCGGCGGCAGGGTTCAGGAAGTCCCTGTTGCCGCGGGTACCGGAGATCTCAGCGAGCCGCTGGGTGATGGGCGCTACGTCCGCCGTTCCACCCGAGAACACCAAGGCCACCAGCAGGTCATTCCAGACCCACAGGAACTGGAAGATGGCCAGGGATGCCAGAGCCGGGACGGACAACGGCAGGATGATCCGCCAGAAAATGGTGGTGTGTCCTGCCCCATCCACCTTCGCGGCCTCGATCACTTCGCCCGGGATCTCCGAGATGAAGTTGTGCAGCAGGAAGATGCCCAACGGGAGTCCAAACATGGTGTGGGCGATCCACAGCTGGGCATAGGACCCGGGCGGGAGCTTCAGGACCTGCGTGAACAATGACAGCAGCGGGATGAGTGCCATCTGCAGGGGAATGATCTGCAACGCGAACACGAAGATGAACGTAGCCTCGCGGCCCCTGAAGTTGCCCCAGGCGAAGATGTAGGCCGCCATGGAGGCGAGCACCAGGACAAAGACGGTCACCGGGATGACAATCGCCAGGGAGTTGATGAAGTACTGCGAAAGGTTCGCAGACTGCGATCCGGCTGCTGCCGTGACGTCGACGTAGTGCTTGAAAGTAAAATCCCAGTCGGCAAAGAAGTTCCACCAGCCATCCGAGCGCGGGCCCACCTGCTTGGCCGCGGGACGGATGGAGGAGACCAGGAGACCGAAGGTGGGCACGGTCCAGATCGTCGCAATGATCACGGCGGCCGCAGTGGCCCAGCGTGACGTGAGCTTGGTCTTGACGCGCCGCATGATCGGTGCGGAATCCTCCGGCGTCGCGGGACGGCCTTTGTCTTTGCGTGACTGGGTCCGGGAAGAGTTGGCCGCCTCATCCGGCGCTGGCATGACGGTCATCGGATTTCCCTTTGCTGACGAAGTACGCGGGCATTGTAGACCACTATGGGCAGTACGAGAAGGAACAGGACGAGGGCCAGCGCCGCACCCCTGCCCGGTTCGCCGGCGCGGAAGGCCTGCGTGTACATCTCGTTGGCGATCACGGACGTGTCATAGTTGCCCGCCGTCATGGTGCGGACAATGTCGAAGACTTTAAGGGTGGCGATGGTGATGGTTGTCAGCACCACCACCAAAGCGCCCCGAATGCCGGGAACCGTCACATTGCGGAACTGCTGCCAGGGGTTGGCACCGTCCAGGCGCGCTGCCTCAACCAGTTCCACCGGCACGCCCTTGATGGCAGCGGAGAGGATCACCATGGCAAAGCCTGTTTGGATCCAAACCATCACGATGATGAGGAAGATGGTGTTTTCCGGGGCATCAAGAAGAAATTGCTTGGGGTCCATGCCCAGGGCAACCCGCACAGCGTTAACGACGCCAGTCTGTTCAATGCCGGGGCCGCGGTAGTCGTACACAAGCTTCCAGATGATGCCGGCGCCCACCATCGAGATGCCCACCGGCATAAAGACCAAAGCTTTGAGGGCATTTTCGCCGCGCGCCTTGTCAATGAACACCGCGTAAGCGAGACCGAAGACCGTGGACAGCAACGGCACCAGAACGGTCCAGATCACCGTGTTGCGGAGGGTGGCCAGCGCCTCGGGCTGGGTAAACATCCAGACGAAGTTATCGACTCCGTTGGGTTGGCCGGAGGCATTCGTGAATGCCAGGAATGATGTCTGCACGGCGGGATAAACCAGGCCGACCAGCATCAGGATTGCCGCCGGCGCCAAAAAGCCAACGATCGTCAGTTTGTCTTTGACTGATTTGGGAGCCCTGTCCACAATCAGCATGATCAGCCCAATTAGCGCGGCAAAAACCGCCAAGGCGATAAAAACTTGAAGAAATTTTCCTCCAAGAAACTCCATTGCCCAACCTCCGTGGTGTGCGTGGATCTGTTTGTTCTGAATCGACATCGCGCCCTTGGGACTTGATGTCCCAAGGGCGCGATGCGAAGGAGGTTAGCTCTTAGGCCAGCTGCCTTCGATGCTGTCGGCAACCTGCTGGGCGGGAGTGCCGTTGATCCATGCAACGATGCCCTTCCAGAAGGAGTTGGAGCCTACGGCGCCCGGCATCAGGTCAGAGCCGTCGAAGCGGAAGACGGTGTCCGGATCCTGGAGCAGTGCGATGGACTGCTTGTCGAGTTCCGTCTGGGCACTCGCCGGGTCCAGTCCCTTGTTGGCACTGATGACGCCACCGAGCTTGACTCGGTTGTTGGCGAACTCGGCGCTGGCCAAGTAAGCCAGGAAGGCCTGCGCCTCCGGGGTGTCCTTGTAAGCGCCCACCATCTCGCCGCCGCCGGTGATTGCCTGGCCCTTGCTGGGGTCGATCGGAGGCGTCATGAAGGCCCAGACGTCGCCATCGGGAGCCACAGCGGTCCCTTCCGGCCAGTTGGCTGCCTGGAAGTTGGCCTGGTGGTGCATGGCGCACTGGCCATCGAGGACGGGCTGACCTGCCTGCGCGAAGCCGGTGGTCAGGATTGAACGAACGTCGCCAAATCCGCCGTTGACATAGTCGGAGTTCAGGAGGATCTCGCCGGTCTGGTTCAGCGCATCCACAATCTTGGGGTCGTTGAAGGGAATCCCGTGCGTGACCCACTGGTCGTAGACCTCGGGGCCCTGAGCGCGGAGGACAACATCCTCGACCCAGTCAGTGCCCGGCCAGCCGGTCGCTTCGCCGGATTCGAAGCCGGCACACCACGGCTTCATGGTGCCGTCATCGGCGATCTTCTTGGACAGTGTCAGCATTTCGTCCCAGGTCTTGGGAACTTCCCAGCCCTTGTCCTTGAACGTCTTCGGGGCGTACCAGACGTAACCCTTGACGTTCGCGAGCATCGGTGCCGCGTAGAAGGTCCCGTCCACCGTGCCGTACTTCTTCCAGTCAGCGGACCAGTTCTTGTCCACAAGATCCGAGACTGCCTTCGGAGCCGGCTTCAGGCCGCCTGCCTTGGCCTGATCGGCCAGGAGGCCTGGCTGCGGGAAGATGGCGACGTCCGGGGCGTTTCCAGCCTTGGCCCGGACACCGATCTGGGTCTCGAATTCCTTGCTGCCCTCGTACTTGATGGTTGCGCCGGTGCATTCCTCAAACGTTGCCCAGGCGGTTTCCAGGTTGGTAGCTTCGATGTCCACGATGGTGGAGTAGACGGAGACGGTCTTGCCGTCGTGCTTGCCGTAACTCTCATAGGGAGAGCAGTCACTGCCGGTGGTGCCGCCACCGCCCCCGCCGGGACTACAGGCCGTCAGGGACAGCGCCAGAATTCCGGTGGCAGCAACCGGAAGCAGGTATTTGCGGTTTTTCATGCTGAGGACTCCTCGGTGAGTTACAGAACTTCAACAGGTGAGACAAAGGCAACGGACATCATTGCGTGGTCTGAATCACATACTAATCAGGCTCCGGCCATGAATGCAAGCGTTTACATCCGGTTGTGTCCGAAAGGATATCTAGGCCCCCGTCCACGGGAGTTTGGGCGCCGCAGCGATGATGCCCGGGACCGTGAGACGGCTTCGACATGCGGCTATGCCCACAAAGGGCGCACAAAGGAAAGGCGCCGCGCTCCCCGGGGAGCGCGGCGCCCTTTAGGCATCGTGGGGCATACCCCATGGTTGGGCCTATTTGCCGCCCTTGAACAGACCGGCGATCTTCGCGCCAAAGCCCTTCACGTTCTCGGTCACGCTGCCGGCCAGTCCCTTGGCGTTTTCAGCAACATCGCCCACGAGTTCCTTGGCGTTCTCAGCCACGTCGCCGTCGAAGAACTCCTTAACGTTTTCTGCAGCTTCGCCAGCGAATTCCTTCACGTTCTCCGCAGCCTCGCCAGCGAATTCCTTGGCCTTTTCTGCCGCGCCTTCGTTTGCCGCTCCGCTGCCAGTTACTTGCTCGCTCATGGTATTCCCCTTGATTCCCCGGATATTCGATCCGGACAGTGGTGGTGGCCCGTTGCCAGGCGATGTCCGCCGGCATCGGCACAACAGATGTCCCCCGGATCACACTAATGGACGCGCTCAGCGCGGCTGAACCGTGTCCTGGCCCCGGCACCAATGTGAATCAGGACGGGTGTCTGTTTTCCCACCACTTGGTCCAAGGCGTCCACCAGGGCAGAGACCTCGGCCGCAAGGAGATGCGGCGCCACGCCCTGGCGCGGCTGGAGCCGGATTTTCAGGGCGGGGCTGCCCTGGACATCGTAGGTTGCCACCGTGGCACCCGCCAGATCGGGCCGTTCAGCCAAGGCGTGTTTCAACGCCTGCTCCGCTACTCCCCCGCTGATCCGGACGTCTCCGGCTACTGTCCCGGGATCGTACTCGGCCACCAGCAAGTTGCTCCGGCCTTTGCCCTGCTGCGCAATCCAGGCAACCATCAGGCCAATCAGAACCACCAGGGCAAACGCCATCACAATCCAGAGCCAGCTTTCCGGACGTCCCGGAAAGCGGGTGTTGTCGAAGAACTGTTTGACGCTGCGCCAGGCCGATCCGGACCAGGCATGCCACCAGGTTGCCACGGGTGGAACGGTGGCCAGCAGGACGAGCAGGATGCCCACGGCGAGCAGCTTGAGTCCGAGGATGCCGAGCAGGATCCGGTTGAGGAGCGAGGGTGTGGCCGTCATGCTCCAATCACTCCTACGGTGGAAATGTTCACGCGGACGTCAGGTACCGGGACCAGTGACATCCCGCTGAGTTCGTCCTGGACCGCGGCCAGCACCGCCGCTTCCGCCACGGGGACCCCTGAGGTGGGGCGCACGTTGACGATAATCTGCCGCCGGGACACCACCACCATGACCTGCTCCGGGGTGACATTGGCAGCGAGCCGTGCGCTGCGTGCCAGGGCGGAGGCGATGACCTCGTCATCGACCACCACGGCGGACGAATTTCCGGTGCCGTTCAGCGTGGTGCCGTTCAGCACGTGCCGGGCTCGTCTTCCCGGCAGGACGGCGTTGAGCAGGAAAAACAGCCCCACCATGGCTACTACGCCGCCGCTGGCACCGAGCAGCAACGGCGGGATACCCGCCGGAAGAGCAACGATGCGCTCCGCCGCCAGTTGCGGTTCGATCAGCCAGGCCGGCTGACCAATGGCGTGCACGGCCGATTCGAGAAGACCGTAACCGGCCAGCCCCATCACCAGGACCGCTGCCACCGTGGCCACCGCTGCCCGCGAGGAATGGGTTTCCCGGTAGACGACCCTGCGCATATCAGGTTGCCGCTGGGCTCGGGCGCGGTTTGTTTGCCTCGAATCCAGGTCCCCGTCCACTGATCCTCCGGTCACTGGACCCGGCCTCCCTCGATCGGCTTAACGCCGCTGATGCGGATATCCACCCTGCTCAGACTGGCGCCGCTGAGGGCCGTGACCGTTGACATGATCCTGGATTTGGCATCGACCGTCCGGTCCCAAATGGATCCACCGAATGCGGCCACCCGGCTTGCATCCCTGAGCACGGTGGCCAGCGGCGGGATCCTGATCGGTGACACCAGCGACAACGCCAGCAGGCCGTCGTCGTCCGTCCAGTCCGCCCGGACATCGTGGGGCTCCACACCCAGGGCTTCCGCGGCGGCTGTCCTGGCAAGGCTGGTCAGGGCCTGCGTGCTGATGCGGTTGTGGCCGCTCAGGACCCGACCCTGAATGGATGGTGCGGCTGCCGTCATGACGATGAGCGCCGGCCGATGATGGCATCCAGGACGCCGCGCAGGTCCAGTTTCCCTTCCGCTGCGCGGCCCAGGAGGGCGCCGATGGCCATAAAGAGAAGCGAGACCAGAAAGCCCCATAGCCCGAACTGGAAGGACATAAACGCCACGAAGGCGCCCATGGCGATGCCCACAACGGTCAGATTCACAGCAGTGCCTCCCTCTCGGCGACGGCAGGGGCTCCGGCCTTCGCCGGCGGCGCCACGTAGACATCGGTTATTTCGACATTCACTTCAATGACCTGCAGGCCGACGAGTTCCTCGACCGCGCGGTAAACGGCTGCTCTCACCTGATTGGCCAGGGAATGCAGGGGCGTGCCGTAGGAGGCCACCAGGCTGATGTCCACCGCCACCTGCGTCTCACCGACCTCGGCTCGGACGCCTGCAGCATGGTCCGAACTGCCGACGGCGTCCCGGATGGCCCCCAGCGCACGCGACGGAGCCGAGCCCAAAAAATAGACGCCGGGCACGGCACGGGCAGCGATGCCGGCAACTTTTGCCACGGCGGTCTCAGCGATCACGGTGCGGCCATGACCGGGCACGGGCGCCTGGCTGGCGGCATGGTGGCTGGTAGCAGGCTGGCTGGTAGCGAGCCGGCGCTCGACGCCCGCATCGGGTTGTGGGTTCTGGTATTCCATCAGACACTTCCCCTTCTGTTGATCCCAACCCTATCCCGTGCGTGTGGGAACGCACGGGAATCCGTGGCGAGTCAGGCCAGCTTCCGGCCGGTCAGCGTAAATCCGGCCTTTCCGCCTTCGCTGAACACCGACGTATCGGTGTCGGCCCAGTCGGGCAGGAAGAGGTCTGTGACAACAGTGCCGCTTCCGGGGGCGAACACCTCCACTGACGAGGTATCGAGCAGGATCCGCAGCTTCAGTTTTCCGTCCACCAGTGGCAGGCTCACCTGGTGGTAGGGGCTGAACTTGTCCGAAAAGTTTGAGGTCCCGGCCGCGGACCGGTCAACCGTCAGCGTGCCTGACTGCGCCTGGTATCGGATCTCACGACACGCAAATTACCCTCCGACACGGAAAATCCTTGGCGACACCTATATTTCGGTGTCGCCAGGGAATCTGCGCGTCGACAAGGAGTATGCGCGTCGTAGGACGGGCCGTTAAAGAAGAAAAGCACCAGTTCCGAAGAACTGATGCTTCCCAGTGGTGGCTCCGACCGGCGTCGATCCGGTGACCTTTCGATTTTCAGTCGAACGCTCTACCAACTGAGCTACAGAGCCTAGGTGACATGTCACCTTGACCGCCGGAATTTCTTCCGGCAATCAGAGCGACCCTGACGGGACTTGAACCCGCGACCTCCGCCGTGACAGGGCGGCGCGCTAACCAACTGCGCTACAGGGCCTTGATTTTCTTGCTTCGCGGCATCGCTACCGCTTTTTTCAAGGCTTCCAGCTTACCAGACGTTTTCAGCCTGCCAGACCAGTTTCTTGCGTACCCCCAACGGGATTCGAACCCGTGCCGCCGCCGTGAAAGGGCGGTGTCCTAGGCCGCTAGACGATGGGGGCCAGAACCCGTTCGGCACAAAATAAAAGGCTTCGAGCCGAGGGCCCTCAGTCTTTACGTTTGCAGTTGCTCCGAACTGGACTCTAAAACTATAGGGCCTCGGCGGGAATAACTCAAAATCGGCCCGCAGACACCTGACCGAAGCGGCCGGAACAGGCGAAGATGGACAGATGGATGCCGTCGCCGCACTCAATGAAATTGCTTTCTGGTTGGAACGGGAACGCGCTGCCACGTTCAAGGTCCAGGCCTTCCGGAAGGCGGCCGGGATCATCGCCGGGCTTGACCCTTCGGAGGTGGCAGTCCGGGCCCGGGACGGCAGGCTCAAGAGCATGAAGGGCATCGGCGACAGAACGTACCAGGTGGTCCGGCAGGCCGTGGACGGCGAGGTGCCCGAGTACCTTGAGGACCTGCGCCAGCGCAGCGGGGCGCCTCTGGCCGACGGCGGGGCCGAACTCCACGCAGCACTCCGCGGCGACCTCCACAGCCACAGCGACTGGTCCGACGGCGGCTCCCCCATCCAGCTCATGGCCGATGCCGCCCGCCTGCTGGGCAGAGACTACCTGGCACTGACAGACCACTCGCCCAACCTGACCATCGCCAACGGGCTCAGCGCCGAGCGCCTGACCGAACAGCTCGATGTAGTGGCCGCCATCAACGCCGCCTCCGCACTTGACGGCAAGGATGACGGATTCCGGCTCCTGACCGGCATCGAGGTGGACATCCTGGAAACCGGCGAACTGGACCAGTCGCCGGACATGCTGGACCGGCTGGATGTTGTGGTGGCCAGCGTCCATTCGAAGCTTCGGGCGGACCGCGCCACCATGACCCAGCGGATGCTCCAGGGCATCCAGAACCCCCAGACCAATGCGCTCGGCCACTGCACCGGCCGCCTGGTGGAGGGCTCCCGTGGCACGCGGCCGCAATCGGACTTCGACGCCCGGGAGGTGTTCGCGGCGTGCGCCGAATACAACGTGGCGGTAGAGATCAACTCCCGCCCCGAGCGGCAGGACCCGCCGGATGACCTGATCCAACTGGCCCTCGACGCCGGCTGCCTGTTCTCGATCGACAGCGACGCCCACGCTCCGGGCCAGCTCGACTTCCTCCAGTACGGGGCTGCCCGCGCCGCGCATAACAATATTCCCGCGGAGCGCATCGTGACCACCTGGCCCCTGGAACGGCTGCTGGAGTGGTCGGCCCGGGATTGGCAGAAACTCGACTAGACGTGACCGATTCCCGCCAGCCGCCGGCGTCGCCCCGGGGATAGATTGGCAGCATGGCTTCAAGCACCCCTCCCAGCGCAGCAACAACAACGGCGCTTCGCCCACCACCTGGCCGAACAAATGCGCTCGGCGTCGCCGCCGTGGTGGTCACCGTAGTGCTCTGGGCTTCGGCGTTCGTGGGGATCCGGGCCATCGGCCCCACCTTCTCCCCCGGATCCCTGACCCTGGGCAGGCTGGCGGTTGCCGCCGTCGTGCTCGGTGCACTGGTGCTGCCGCAGCTGGCCAAAAGCAGAGTGCTGCCGCAAGGCCGCGAATGGTGGCCCATCCTGGGGTACGGCGTGATGTGGTTCGGCGGCTACAACGTGGCCCTGAACGCGGCGGAACACCTGCTGGACGCCGGGACCGCCGCGCTGCTGATCAACGTCAACCCCATCCTCGTTGCCATCATGGCCGGTTTCTTCCTGAAGGAGGGCTTCCCGCGCTGGCTGATTATCGGGAGCCTGGTGGCGTTCGGCGGGGTGGCGCTGATCGCGCTCGGATCCGGCTCAGGTTCCGGGGAACGTTCGACGGCGGATGTGGCGGGCGTGCTGCTCTGCCTCCTTGCCGCCGTGCTCGCCGCCGTCAGCGTCATCATCCAGAAGCCGGTGCTGCGGAAGTTCCCGGCGGGCCAGGCCACCTGGTTCGGCATCATGGTGGGGGCGGTCTGCTGCCTGCCCTTCAGCGGCCAGCTGGTGTCCGAACTGCAGTCCGCCCCGCTGCCGGCAACACTGGGCCTGGTGTATCTGGGCGTCTTCCCCACCGCCATTGCATTCACCACGTGGGCCTACGCGCTGTCGCTGATTGACGCCGGAAAACTGGCGGCCACCACCTATCTGGTGCCGGGCACCACCATCCTGATCTCCTGGCTGATCCTCAGCGAAGTCCCCGCCGTGCTGGGCCTCGTGGGCGGGGTGGTCTGCCTGGTGGGTGTGGGCCTGACTCGCCGCAGGTCCCGGTAGAGGCGGTCCATTCAGCGTCAGGAGGGCTTCACTGCTGTGCCCGCGATGATGGGCGTGGCCAGGGCAACCGCCGGGGCCTCCAACCTGCTGACTTCCGTGAATTCGAACCCGGCTTCGCCGATGGATGCCACCGTGTTCCGGTTGAGGTGGCACCCGGGCGCCACGCATAGGCCCCACAGACCGTCCAGCCTGTCCTGCCAGCGGGCCGCACGGCCCTGTCCGCGGACATGTTCCAGCACCGCGAGGGTACCTCCGGGTTTGAGCACCCTGCGGGCCTCCAACAGGGCAAGCCGCTGATCCGGCACCGAGCACAGCACCAGGGTGAACACAACGGCGTCAGCCGTGCCGTCCGGCAGCGGCAGGTGCTCCGCATCGGCCTCGGAAACCTCCACCGGAACGGGCGACTCCCCCAGACGTGCCCTCAATCTGGCCCGCATGTAGGGGTCCGGTTCCACGAGGATTACCCGGTCAGCGTGGCGGAAGTGCCGCAGGTTGGCCCCGGTGCCAGCGCCGACGTCCACCACGGTTCCCGCCAGCGCGGAGAGCAGTAGCGCCCGGCGCGGAGACAGCTCCCTGCGCTCCACAGAGGCCGACAACGTGTCGTACATGGCGGCAAAAAGGCGATGGCGGACGGACATCCGGCTCCTCACAGGTGGTCAGGGATGGGATTCAGTATGCGCGCCAACCCGGCTGCGGACTAGAGTCTGCATATGCCCGTCAACCTGCCGCCCGGCCTGCCCATCATCCCGGATGGCCCGCAAGAGTCCGGTCCGTTTGAGATGTCCGCTGACGATTTCGAAGCCGCCGTCACGGATGCCCTGGGCCTGATCCCCGCCAAGCTTGCGGCCGCCATGGACAACGTGGCGGTGTTTGTCGAGGACGACTACGTGCCCGGCCCGGGCGAGGACCCGGACACCGTTCTGCTGGGCCTCTATGAGGGTGTCCCCTTGACGGAGCGGGATTCATGGTGGGACGCCGGTTCGCTGCCGGACCGGATCACCATCTTTCGCCAACCCATCCTGGACATCTGCGGGTCCCGCGACGAGGTGATCCAGGAAGTGGCCGTGACGGTGGTCCACGAGATCGCCCACCACTTCGGCATCGATGACCGGCGGCTGCACGAGCTCGGCTGGGACTAGCCTTGTAGGCATGGGACACGACCACAGCCACACACACGGGATCACGGCAACAGGCCGGCACCGCAAACGGCTCATCGCCGTCCTGACCATCACCCTTGCGGTGGTGGTGGTCCAGGTGATCGGCGCGGCACTGTCCGGATCATTGGCCCTGCTGGCTGATGCCGGCCACATGCTCTCCGACGCGGCAGGCGTGACCATCGCGCTCCTGGCTGCCTGGATCGCAGGACGCCCGGCGAGTGACCTGCGGACCTACGGCTACCAGCGTGCCGAGGTCCTGGCCGCCCTGGCCAACGCGCTGATCCTGATTGTCATCTCGGTGGTCATCTTCACCGAGGCCATCCGGCGGATCGGCTCGGCGCCCGAGGTCCACACCGACATCATGCTCTTCGCCGCCATCCTGGGCGCAGTGGCCAACCTCGTTTCGCTGCTGATCCTGCGCGGCGCGCACCAGGACAGCCTGAACGTCCGGGGCGCCTACCTTGAGGTGCTGGGTGACCTGCTGGGCTCAGTCGCCGTCATCGTTGCTGCCCTGGTCATCATGTTCACCGGCTACCAGGCCGCCGATACGATCGCCTCCGTGCTCATCGCCCTGATGATCCTGCCGCGGGCCTGGAGCCTGCTGCGGGATGTGGTGGACGTCCTCCTGGAGGCAACCCCCAAAGGCGTGGAGGTGCAGATGATCCGCGAACACATCCTCAGCGTTGACGGAGTGGTCGACGTCCATGACATCCATATCTGGACCATCACGTCCGGGGTGCCCGTGTTTTCGGCCCACGTGGTGGTGGAGGACGGCGTCCTTAATGCCCGCGGCGCCGACCAGCTCCTGGACAAGCTCACCACCTGCCTGGGCTCCCACTTTGACACCGAGCACTGCACATTCCAGCTGGAGCCCGCCAGCCACTCGGAGCACGAATCGCGCCAGCACGCCTGATCGTTGCGGCATGCGCAGCGGACTCGAAACGACACGCCGGACCAGATGTGCCGGAATCGCACTCTTGTTGATTATGTTATTGATGTGACCAGTGTTGCCAAAGTGCACACCCTCACGTAGCCTCGGACTGCTGGGTGATCAGCAGAGGGGCTCCTTGTGCCGCCACCAGACCTCGCTTCCCCAGCCTTACTACGTGCGAGGTTCTGCGAAAGGGTTTGACCGGATCCGGCCTGAAGGCCGCCGTGCTGTGCACCGCCGTCGTACTTTTCGGCACGCTGACCCTCCCCGCCCAGGCAGCGTCCATGCCGCAGGCCCGGCTGTGGACTTCAGCGCTTTGCGGCGGCTCTTTTTGAAAGTTCCATGTCGCTAATTGCCGATGACAAGGATGCTGGCAGCGGTTTCGACGACGTCGTCTGTGATGGTTTCTAGTTGGTTGATCTTGAGTACTCGTTGGATCTGGGCATCGATCTGCCCCATCAGTTCATCGAAGGCGCCGGAAGCCTTGAAAGACTCCATGCTCCCGGCGGCAGCGACCTTCGCCGCGAGTGAATCCGCCGTCTGAGGTTCGTGTTCAGTTCAGCGCTGGCTGCCGTGCGCGGCTACGGACAGCGCCTGCCACTCGTTCCACGTCGCGAGCCGGGATTCGTAGTCGGCGGTGGCGATGGCCAGCGGCGCCTCTCCGAAGAAGACCCGCAGGGGCGGGTTCTCGGAGTCCACCAGGGCGAGTACCGCGTCCCTGGTCGCCGCCGGGTCACCGGGAGTGCCGCGCCGGCTGGGCCGGTTGGCGGCCTGCTCACGGACCCCGTCGTAGGCGGGCAGTTCTGTGGCGTGCCTCGCGGAGCTGCCGCCCCAGTCGGTGGAGTAACCACCGGGCTCGATGAGGGTGACGTTGATGCCGAAGCCTGCCACTTCCTGCGCGAGTGACTGACTGAGGCCTTCCAGCGCCCATTTGGAGGCGTGGTAGATGCCCACTGTGGGAAACGCTGAGATCCCGCCGATGGAGGAGACCTGCAGGATGTGGCCGCTAACCTGGCCGCGCAGGAAGGGAAGCGCCGCCTGGGTGACCCAGAGCGCGCCGAAAAGGTTGGTCTCGATCTGCTCGCGGGCCTCCGCCTCGCTGAGCTCCTCGACCGCGCCGAACTGGCCGTAGCCGGCGTTGTTCACCACTACGTCGAGCCGGCCAAAATGCTCGTGTGCCCGGGCGACGGCGGCGAATACCGCGTCACGGTCGGTGACGTCGAGCGAGATCGGCAGGACCTTGTCGCCGAACTCTGCCGCGAGGGTATCCAGGCTGTTGGTGTTTCGGGCGGTGGCTGCCACGGTGTCCCCGCGCTCCAGCGCGGCCAGCGCCCACTCCCGGCCGAAGCCGCGGGACGTACCGGTGATAAACCATGTTTTGGCGCTCATACGATGTCTCCTGAGGTGGGGTGGGGGTGGGGTTCGGCGCGGTTCAGTCGGCGCTGACCTGATGGCGGAAGCGGTCACGTTTGATGTGCAGGTCCCATAGGTGCCCGGCCAGCACATCGGGGTCCTTCTCGGGATCCCCGGCAATGATGCGGCCTCCGATGATGAGCTGGGACACCTGGATGCCTTCCTCGCCCAGGACCTCGTTAAGGAGCTGCGCGTAGGCGGCCTGCCCGGCAAAAGCAACGGACGTGCCGGTCACGTTGCGGCCAGGCTTGACGGCCGAGCCGCCATTGACGAACAGAATAGTTCCGCGGTTCTTACCGAGGAAACGCATGCCCGGCACCACCTGGTGCACCGCGGCAACCGGTCCGTAGATGGAGAACTCGACGGGCCCCACAAGGTCCGCCGGCGTCGTCTCAAGGACCGGGCGCATGAAGTCCTTTTGCGGAAGCGGACTGTACTGCAGCACCTCGATCGGGCCAAGGGTCTCCGCCACCTGCTCCAGGGCCTTGGCAATGGACGACGGGTCGCGGACGTCAGCGGTGAAACCCCTGGCCTCCACGCCGTCACTGGCCAATTCCCCGGCCAGTGCATCCAGGCGCCCCTGGTCGCGGGAGATCAGGCCAACGGTGAACCCTTCCGCGCCGAAACGCCGCGCCACTGCTGCCCCTAGTCCTGGTCCTGCTCCGATGATTGCAATAGTAGTCATACCGGGTCCAAGGCCTGAGGCCCCCGATGTATTCCACAGGTGCGTGGTTAACCTGGCGTTAGTGACGAAGAGCTCCAACGCGATGTTGTCAGGATCTCAGAACTCCAGAACATATCCGGAGCCGACGTCTTTGACGCCACTGTGTCCGAGGCCCCGCTCATCCAACATCGTTGCAGCGGCATCAAGGTACTCACGCCCGGCAACTTTCAGGCCTTTGGAACTGGTGCACTGCCCCTAATGGCAATGCCGTTCGGTTAGTCGTCTGGGTCGGGTGTCAAGATTCTCGTGGTGAGTGTCGCGGGGTAGGTTCGGCGGTCGATGGCACGGCCTTTGGCCCGGTATTTCGAGATCGCGCGTTTGATCACGCGGGGCCGGGTGCGTGTGCGGCGGTCGGGCATGAGATCGGCCCGTAGCGCGGCTCCGATACAGCCGACCAGATCGACCGTGGTAGCGGCGATGATCCCGGCGGCTTGGATGACTTGGTCGCGGGCGGTTCTCAGCGCTGTGGTGAATGATGCCCGGTCGGGATCGATATCAGGGGTGTCAAGGAGCGCGTCGGCCATCGCGGTGCGCAGCACCTGGTAGACCGTCAGCAGAGCCCAGACTTCCTGCTCAACCCCAGTCGGATACCGGCTGCGGAGCACGCGCCCGCCCAGGATCGTGGATTTGAGTTCGCAGTACGCCGTCTCGATCTCCCACCTCTCGTGATACAGCCCCATCAGCTGTTTCGCAGGAGCTTCGGCGGGGTTCAGTAACGTCGTGATGAGTCGATACTCGCCGGTGCGGGTCGATGCCTCGGTCGTGATCGTCACTGCCGCGTCGATGACTCGAACCCGCACACCGGCAGCGACTGAGAGGAACGAGCCATCGCGCAGACGGGTCAGGATTGGAAGGTTCATCGCACCATTTCCTTTCTTGGCCCGAATCAAGAATTCCGCCCCGGTGCCTGCGACAGTGGTGAAGAACTTATAGGTAGCGAAGTTCCGGTCCCCCAGCAGCAGCATCCCCGGCCGCAGCGCGGTAGCGACACGCTCTGCATAGGTGAGCTCCCCGATCTTGTCCGTTCCGAAGACAGCCTCAATGACGTCGCGGGTACCGGCGGTAACGATCGCGACCAGCCGGATCATGGGGTATCCCGCTTGCCCGTTCGGGCCACCACGCGGTTTGGGAAACATCACCCGGTTCGCTTCGGTATCAGCGACCGGGATCTGGGTGCCATCGATCGCGACCACGAGGCGCCCTGCGAACCTGACCCTCTGATGAGCACACGTCACCGCAGAGCCCACGAAGAACGTGAACAACTCGCGCAATGATTTCGGCCCGACACGGCGCATCGCCTCGGTGATCGCCGCACCCGAAGGCCGAACCACCGGGCCGGGAAGGCCCGCGGTCAGGCGCGAGAAGACATGCCGCCACCCCTGACCGGCGAACAAGGCCCCGGCAAGGAGGACATACACCACCACCCGTGACGGCAGACGCCTGAGACGTTGTTCCTCCCCGCCAGCTGTTGCCAGAGCGGCATCGATCATCTCCGGAGGGACGATCTGGGTGAGTTCCCCAAGATGCCCAGGCGCGAACACATCCGACGCCGGTGCGGACGAGTTGCTGGCAGAATGAGACATCGCAGCCCTTGTTGTTGAAGCGGAATCAAAAGTCCGGCAAGACTTGACTCACTTCTAACAAGGGCTGCGCCTATTCACCTGAACGCAACGCCGGGATACGGGTTGACATCACCGTGCAGACCTTAACCGAACGGCATTGCCCCTAATGGGGGCCCAATAGCGGAACAATCCGGTTCGATGGTGCGCAATCACCCGAACCATCTGAATTGGTTGCCTTCGCTAGTGGCTTCCCGTGCCCTGCAACTCCGCTGATGCCGCTGATGCCGCTGCCGCTGATGAGAGATACGTTCCCTGGCATCCAATAAACCGTCAGCCGGCTCTCTGTTTCGTTTGGCGGCGTCGGTTCACGGCGTCGGAAAATGCTACGCCTATGAGGGGAATAACGGCCCCTATAGCGGCGACGAATGCCGGGAGGAGGGAACTCAAGCTTGCCAGGACCGCCAAGGCTCCGATGCCGGCGAGATCGGAGGCTCGGCGGTGGCCCAGTAACCGTCGAATAAAAACGCCCCGGCCGGCGAGGAAAAGAGCCGGCCCGCCATAAAGAAACAGAACGGTGGCCAGATCAGGGCGGGCAGCCGGATCGCTGATCACGAGCTGATCACCAACCGCCACCAGGATCAGGCCCGCCAGGAACACCACCAAGGTGTTGCCCGCCAAAATACCGGGCCGGAACTGATCATCAACAGAAGCAAGCTTTTCCAAAGTCTCCTGCTCAAGGCCATGGAAGTAGCACCACCAGATCGCGACGCTTCCAGCCAAACTTACGGTCCCGGTCAAAAGTATCAAGGGGTCCTCCAGATTGCCCGCTATCGCCAGGCCGGTTGAAAGGATCGTCTCGCCGAGCGCGATCAGGTAGAACAACCCGAACCGCTCAAAGATCCTCTCTCCCGGGAGCGGGACCTGGCTTCCTTCGGTTTTCCTGCCCGGCAGCGGGTGCGCAAGCATGTGGCCGACCAGATCGATCGCGGCAGCGACACCCCAGAACATCAGGCGGATCTCGTGGTCGAAGAAGACACCGGAAATCCAAAAAGGCGCGCTCATGAGCCCCCAGATCAGCGTGCGCACGAAATGGTTGTGGGTGGTCCGGTCAAGTCCGACAGTGAGCATCCACGCACCTCTGCCAAGCTGGATCAGGAGATAGCTCGCAGCGAAGAGCCAGCCGAAGGCACCGAACGCGGCACCGATTGAGGCGTTCATGAACAGTGCGACAAGCATGACGATCAGCAGCATCCACTGCACCTCAAGCCGCGCAGTGTCCAGCAAAGTCGCGGCCCAGGTCGTGTACACCCACACCTTATAGACCCCAAGAAGAAGCACAAGGGTCTCACCGGCCCCCACCCAGGAAGGATTCTCCACCAAATGATGGGACAGTTGCAATAGCGCGAAAACAAAGACCAGATCGAAGAACAGCTCAAGATGCGTAACCCGGTCTCCGGAAGTCGCAGAACGCATCAGCGACCTGGCACGGATCATCTGTATCCTCCACTGGGCTTCATGAGCGGACGGACGCCCCCTCCTGTTGTCGAAAAGGCTGACAACGGTCAGCAGAGAAGTCAAGGGCCATCGGTTTGGCTAAGCCTGAATCCACCGGCGGAGTTTGAGGCCTCCGCGGCGTTTTAAACCGAGAATCCCCGTCTCTGGCGAGTTCCAGTGATCGATGCAACACCCCCTGAAAACCGGGAGTTGCAACACCCTTGGAATCACCACTGAAAGACCGTTCTTCCTTAACGGAAAAATCGCCCCAGAGGAAGAAGCCTGTTCCGTCGGGCACGCCGGCTCTGAAGCGTCCTTATCGGCGTTACTCCGCGTCCGGCCGAATTCTTCTTGGCCTTGGAACGTCTGGGAAGCGTTCCGCGGGCCGCCCGGGAATTAGGATTCAACCTCAGTACCTGCCATGCCTGGGCGGGACCCTCCGGCAGGAAATCTGGCCAAATCTACTCACAAGCTGAGAAGGACAAGTTCTTTGTCCTGCTGGACCGGTTGGGGAGCGTGAGCCTCGCGGCCAAGACGATGGGCATCAACGTCCAGACCTGCTTCCATTGGGCCTACAAGGCTGGCGCCGTCACCCGCAAACCCCGCACAAATCCGGTGGCCAAGCAGTCTGCCACCGCAGAGCAGAAGGACGAGTTCTTCGCCGTACTCGCTCGTGTGGGCAGTGTCAGCCTGGCCGCCCGGGAGCTTGGTCTGGCTAGATCGCAGTGCGTGAGCTGGGCCCGTCACGCCGGAATCAGGTCCACCCACCCAGGGGTGCGGAAGCGCGCCGAATTCCTGCGGTTGCGCGAAGCGGGCGTCGGCCGGATGGAAGCAGCTGCCACCGCCGGTGCTAGCCGCAAAAGCGGGTACCTGTGGGAGAACGAGCGGGATATGGCCAAGGGCCGCGCCGTTGGCTCCAACGCCCCGGAAGTGCCGTATAAACAGGAAGTGATTACCGCTTTCGCCGAACCGTCGGCCCCCGTTACGGCACCGGAAGCCCCGCCGGAGCCGGTGCCGGCGGTGCTACCACCGCCGGCGGCTCCGGTTGCTTTGGAAGCCCTTGAGCAGCCCGTCAGCGCCCGCTTCCTGTCCCTGCCTGAGCGGGAGAAGATCGCGGACCTGCGTTCCCACGGAACCTCTATGCAGGCGATCGGCAGGGCGCTGAGCCGCTCCGTAGGTACCATCAGCCGGGAGATCAAACGCAACAGCCACCCCGTGCTCGGCTACCAGCCCTACGGCGCCCACCGCACCGCCACGGCGGCCCGGGCACGGCCCAAGGACAGTAAGCTGGCAGCAGCCGGTGGCTTGCGCGACTACGTGGCGGACAAGCTGCGCATCCGCTGGTCCCCGGAACAGATCTCGAAGCTGCTGATCAAGGACTTCCCCGATGACGAGCAGATGCGCGTGAGCCCCGAAACGATCTACCAGGCCCTCTACTTCCAGGCCCGCGGCGGACTCAAACGCGAGGTCAAAGAGGCCCTGCGCAGCGGAAGGACACGCCGCAAAAAGCAGAAAAGCCCCGAGGAACGCACCAGTCGCTTCCGGGACCCGATGATCAACATTTCCGAACGCCCCGCAGAGGTCCAGGACCGCGCGATCCCGGGCCACTGGGAGGGCGACCTCATCACAGGGGCCCACAACCAATCGGCCATTGCGACTCTGGTCGAGCGCACCACCCGCTACGTGATGCTGGTGCACCTGCCGGTGGACCACACCGCCGAATCGGTCCGTGACGGCCTCATCAAGACCATGGGGACCCTGCCGGCGCACCTGCGGGGTTCCCTGACCTGGGATCAAGGCGTCGAAATGGCCAAACACAAGGCGTTCAGCATCGCCACCGACATGGACGTCTACTTCTGCGACCCGGCCAGCCCCTGGCAGCGCGGATCCAACGAGAACACCAACGGGCTCCTGCGTCAGTACTTCCCCAAAGGCACCGATCTGAACGCCTACGGCCCCGAGGACCTCGAACACGTCGCCCAGGAACTCAACGCCCGCCCACGCAAAACACTCCACTGGAAAACCCCAGCCGAGTCACTTCGTGATTTACTGATAGCCAGCTGACCTCGGGTGTTGCGACGACCCCTGGAATTCGCCTCTTCGGGGAAAATTGGACTTGTTGAGAGTCAAAATCCCGCGAAAATCGGAGCACCTCGTAGATGAAAGTTTTCCATACCCGGGCGTCGGTTCCAGCGCGTTCGATGATCCGAATCTCGTGTCGTCGGCCGGGCTGGTCCCGGTCATGGGCCTGGCCGCAGATACCGGGCTCGGCGACCTGATCGACGAGCACGTGAAGGTGCCGGAGTATTGTCTCGGCCCTGGTCGCCGGGGTGTCCGCCGGCGCGGACTGCATCGACGACATGGGCATCCTGCGCCACGGCGCAACGGCGCAAACTGTTCAAAGGCACCTACACGCCCTCGACGCTGGGCTCGTTCCTGCGCAGGGTTCACCTTCGGACACGTCCGCCAGCTCGAGGCGCCCGCGGCCCGCTGGCTGATCAATCTCACAGGGCCACCCCGCTGGCCGCCGGGATCGATGATCTGGCTCTGGTCGATATCGACGACACGATCAAGGAGGTCTACGGCTATGAGAAACAGGGTTCCGGCTACGGCTACTCCGGCGTCCGCGGGATCAACGCCCTGATCGGCACCGTCACCACCAAAAAAGACGGCCCCGTTCATCGCCGCCGCGAGACTGCGCAAGGGCGCGGCAAACTCCGCCCGCGGTGCCGGTAAGTTCACCTCCGACCTGCTGGCCACCGTGGCCCGGCTGCGCTCCGCCGGTGCGACGGGCATGGTCCTGATGCGCTCCGATTCGGCGTTCTACGCCCATGCGGTGGCCGCTGCCGCCGCCCGGACCGGGCCGGCCCGGGGCGAAGATCCCCGGGACCGCGTGGGAGAAGATCGAATACTCCAACGCCATCTTCGACGAAGACAGCGGTAAATGGATCTCCGACGGCGAAGTCGCCGCAATCGGTTCACCGCGTTCACCTCGAAGAAGAAGGCCGAGCAGATCACCGGCCGCCCTCGTCGTCCGGCGGATCCCGGAACTGAACGCCAAGGCCGCCACCGGGCAGGACACCCCTGTTCGAGGCGCACCGGTTCCACGCGTTCTTCACCACCGTCGACCCATCCGTGCTGGACACGGTGGCCGCGGACAAGACCCACCGCGCGCACGCCGTAATTGAACAGGTCCACGCCGATCTGAAGAATTCCGCTTTGGGTTCGATGCCCTCGGGGAAATTCAACGCGAACGCCGCCTGGCTCGTCACCGCGGTCATGGCGTTCAACCTCACCCGCGCCGCGGGGACCCTCGCCGGCGGGCGCTTCAGCAAAGCCGAAACCGCGACCATCCGGGACAAGCTCATCAACGTGCCCGCCCGCGTGGCGTCCTCGGCCCGGCGCGTGAGGCTCCACCTGCCCGAAGCCTGGCCCTGGCAAACACCATGGCAGCGACTTTTCGACCACGTCTACCCGCCGTCCCAAACCGCCTGAAACCCGTCAACCCAGCCGACACGGCGCAACCAGGACCAGCAGTGGAACTCCGAAGGGCAGAAAGGCCCGGCACCCAGCCCTGCCCGCGTGCAGCAAAACCCGCCGAAACCGTTCAGGCTACCCGCCCCTGCGGGCCGGTGGATTCAGGCTAAGCTGTAGTCTCAGCCGGTGGGTCACCGGGCTCGATAAAAGTGCCGTTAATGGGCTCTCCTGACTCTTCCGTGGGCGTTTTGAGCGCGCCTTAACGGACGCACGCCGCTTTCCGTCTATAGGTTTCTGACTGTCTAAGGAAAGAAACTTTTAG